>JAEUHP010000044.1 GCA_016795295.1 Planctomycetota bacterium
TGGCGGCACACGCCGCTGCGGCTCGGTGTGTTCGTCGCGGCGCCGCGCGAGGCGATCGACCGCGTGATCGCAGCGCACGAAGTGGTGCGGCAGTTGGTCGACCACGGCTGGCTGCACCTGCTGCAGGTCGACGACGAACGGTGCAGCTGGCGGCGGCGGGCCTTCGGTGGCTGGAGCGAAGTACCGCTCGACGCATGAAGCCTGCGGGCGTGCCCGGCTCGGCCCGAGAGCTGTGTGCACTGCAGCCACGAATCGAAGATTCCACTCCAGTGACCACCGTCCTAGGCCGATAGGACGGTGGTGCACTGCCGCGTCGATCCCCACAGCCTCGTGCCGCCGAGCCAGCAGCTGGTGGCGGCTGTGCTCGATGCCATCGCCTGTGGCGAACTGCAGCCGAGCGACAAACTCCCCTCGGTGCGCGGCCTCGCCGCCACCGCCCTGGTCAACCCCAACACCGTGACCAAGGCCTACCGCGACCTCGAACACCTCGGGGTCGCCGAGGGTCGCAACGGCTCGGGTGTGTTCGTCACCGCGGCCGGGCCCGCAGTGGCGCGCAGCGCGCGCCTGGCCGAGACGTTCGACGCGCTGCAGCGAGCACTCGACTTGGCGCTGCGCGCCGGGCATCCGCCCGAACTGGTGCGGCAGCTCCTGGAACAACGACTCGATGCGGCTCCGGCCGCGGGGAAGGACTCTCTGTGACACCCATGCTCCTGGTCCGTGGCCTCCACCTGCGCTTCGGCAAACAGCGCGTGCTGAATGGCCTCGATCTCGGCTGCGCCGACGGCGCGGTCACCGTGTTGCTCGGCCAGAACGGTGCTGGCAAGAGCAGCCTGCTGCGCTGCCTGCTCGGCGTGCTGCAACCCGACCGCGGCAGTGTGCGGCTGTTCGGCCGCGATCCGCTGCGCGAACACCGCGAGGTGCTGCAGCGCATCGGCTACGTGCCGGACGTGCCGGATGCACCGGCGTGGTTCTGCGCCCGCGACCTGTTCCGCTTGTTGCGACCGCACTACCCGACCTGGAGCGACGCTCGATGCAGCGAACTGGTCGACCGCTTCGCCGTGCCTCTGCGCGTACCGTTCCGCAGCATGTCGCGGGGCCAGGGCATGAAGACCATGCTGGTCGCGGCGCTGGCGCACGAGCCCGAACTGCTGCTGCTCGACGAACCGTTCGCCGGCCTCGATCCGCTGGTGCGCGAACAGGTGCTGCAAGGCGTGCTGGAGTCGCTGCGCAGCGGCGAACGCACCGTGCTGTGCGCGACCCATGAACTGGAGATCGCGGCGCGCATCGCCGACCACGTGGCGGTGCTGCAGGGCGGCCGGATCGTGCGGCACGGCTCGCTCGCCGAAGTGCTCGGCGCCGACGAACCAACTCAGGTGCCGCTGGCCCTGCAACGTTTGCTCGCCGATGCCGCCGCGCCGGAGGTCGCCCTCGCATGAACTTGATCCTCGCTCACTGCTGGCGCGAATGGCGCGCCCAGCGCTTCGTGCTGCTGTCCTTTCTGGGCCTCGGCTGCGTGTGCCTGACGATCGTCTTCACCGTGGTGCCCGCCGATTGGTGGGTCGACGATGGCCGCGGGGCCCTGGCGCTGTCGTGGTTCGTGGCACTCGGCGCGTTCGGGGTCGCGGGATTCGCCGCGCCGGGACTGGTGACCTGCGAGTTCGGCGCCAAGGACGACCAGTTCGTGCGGCGCCTGCCGGGGGCGTTGCGGCCGGCGTTCGCCGGCAAGCTGCTGTTCTTGCTGCTGGCGGCACTGGCGATGCCGCTGCTCGGGCTGCTGGTGGGCGAAGGGGTGCTCACGGCACTGGGGCGCAGTTGGGGCGATCTCTGGCAGGTTGGGTGGTGGGAGGGCGAACTGCAGCCGGTGCTGCGCTGGCCGTGGCCGGTGGCACTGGGCGGCGCCGCATTGCTGCTCGCGCCGTGGTGCTGGGCGTTCGGCAGTTGGCTGCCGCGCGGGCGCATGGCGCTCGGCGCGGCGATCCTGTTCGCCGTGCTGGTCGGTGCTGGTCTGGTCGGGGTCGAGCGGCAACTGCCGAACGTGCTCGCCGGGCAATCGCCGACTGCTTGGTTGGCGTTCGCCACCGTGCTCGGGGCCGGCCTGGCGGCGTGGTCGTGGGTGCGCGGCCGGCGCGGTGGCGGAGCGGTGCGTTCGGCGCGGTTCGGTGCGGTGGCGCTGGTCACGGTGCTCTTGGTGCCGCTGGCCTGGCTCGGGGCGCGGGCCTACCGCTACTGCAACCCCGAAGCGAACACTGCCTACCTGACCCACGTGCACGGCAGCAGTGCCGACGGGCGTTGGCTGCTCGCCAGCGGCGCCCACGACGAACGGTGGTACGGGGTGCCCCTGCGCATCGACCGCGACACGGGCGTGGCCGAGCAGATCGGCGGCTTCCGCGATTCGTTCGGTCGTTGGCTCGGGTTGCCGGGCGCCTACTTGGGCTCTGCTGCGCAACACTGGCTGCACCGCCGCGACGACGCCACCACGGAGGTGTTCGATCTCGCCACGGGGCGAAGCAGCGGCCCGCTGGCCTACGATCGGCAGCGCAAGCAGCTCGTGTTGCCGCCGAGTCTGCAAGCCGCCCTGGACGAGGACCAGGCCAGGACCACCCAATGCCGCACTGCCGACGGTCTGCCGGTTTGGCGCGCGGGGGGCAAACTGTGGTTTCGCGAAGCCGATGGCACCCTCACAGCGCTGGAGGATCCGTTCGATGCCGAGGCCGTCGTCGTCGCCGCGGGCCACGGCCTACGGCGCCTCGGCAGCAACGCGGCCGTGCTCTACGACCTCACCCGCCGTCGCCTCGTGCCCGCCCTCGGCGGCAAGGGGCGCGACCGGGTCGAGAGTGGCCTGGCGGTGCGCGGCATCTGGCTCTTGACCCTCGCGACGGGCACGCGGCTGCGCTTCGACTTCGCGGACGGCAGCCAGGAGCCCCTGCCCGAACTGGCCGGCTGGCAGATCGTGGGGCTGCTCGACCACGACCACGTGCTGCTGCGTTCGTCCGGCAAAGGCCGGTTGCCGCTGCAAGTGGGCTCGTATCGGCCCAGCGACCGCACCGTGACCACGTTGCTCAGCCACCCGACGGCACGGGACCACGTACTGCTGCACGAACTCGGTGGCCGCGACGGTGGCTCGCTGCTGCCGCGCGACCCGGCGGGCCGGATCTGGCTCCGCAGCGGCGCCGACACCTGGTTCACGGTAGGCCCGGACCAAGCCGTGGCCGAACGGCCCGCCGCATGGCCGCGACACCACCGCTTCCTGCAGTGGCTGGCCACGGACCGCGCCCTGGTACTGGCCGACGGCCGCCTGCTGGAGATCGACCTCGCGAGCGGCCAGCACAGCGTGCGTTTTCCGGCGCGGGCACCCTGAAGCGCCCCGTTCGCGCGGCTGCCAGGCGGCGAAGCGCTGGCGCCGCGGTAGGATCCCGGGCACCATTCCCACGCCCCATGCCCGACCCTGGTGACACCGACTTCAGTCGCACCGTCTACTCGGTGCCCGGCCAAGGCAGTGGCGTCACCGGCAATCGCCTGCCGGTGCTGGTCGTGATGCGCGGTGCGCAGGTCGGCCGGCGCTACCTGCTCAACGAGAATGCGCTGGTCCTCGGGCGGCGGGCCGAGCGCGCCGACTTGATGGTGCCCGGCGACGCGCAGGTGTCGAGCGTGCACTGCCGCATCGAACGCGGTTCGGCGCCGAACACCTGGCAGCTCGTCGATCTGGCTTCGACCAACGGCACGTTCGTCAACGGCGCGCGGATCACCACGCTGGCGCTGCAGGACGGCGATCGCATCCACCTGGGCGAGACGGTGCTGAAGTTCACCTTCCACGACGAGATCGAGGAGGAGTTCCACCGTCAGGTCGACCATCTGATGAACGTCGACGACCTCACCGGACTGCCGGTGCAGCGCGTCTACCAGATGCGTTTCCACGACGCGTTGGCGAGCTGCAAGCTGCGCCACCAGACCATGGCCGTGTTCATGATGGACATGGACGGGTTGAAGAAGATGAACGACGCGCACGGCCACCTGGTCGGCGCCCACTCGATCGCCACCGTCGGCCGGCGCCTCGGCGCCATCGTGCAGAAGGCCAGTGGCACCATGAGTCGCTTCGGTGGCGACGAGTTCTCCGCGTTCGTGCCCGGACTCAGCGCCGCTGCCGCGCTCGAGCTCGGCGAACAGTTGCGCAAGGCCGTGGCCGACGAGCCGATCCAGCGCCTGGAAGTCACGGTCAACCCGACCATTTCGATCGGTTTGGCGATGTTTCCCGACGACGGCGCCATCGCCGAAGCGTTGACCCGCCGCGCCGACGAAGCGCTCTACCGAGCCAAGGCCGCGGGCCGCAATCGCGTCAGCACGTGACGATGGCCGAGCCTGCTCCCGTGCCCGAACCGGCCCGCTGGCGCGCTGTGCCGCCCGGTCGCGTCCTGGTGTTCGCGCCCCATCCGGACGACGAAGTGGCCGGTCCCGGCGGCTGCATCGCCCTGCATCGCCGGCAAGGGGATGCGGTGCGCGTGGTGGTGGCGTCGACTGGCAGCGCCGGCGATCCGGAGCGCCGTTTCGACGCGGCCACCTATGCCGCGCGCCGCGAACGGGAGTCGCGCGCTGGTCTGGTCGAACTCGGGGTCGAAGACGCGATCTACTGGGGTTTGCCCGACAACTGCGAACTGAGCGAGTCGGACCGCGAATGGGGGCGGCAACTGGCGGCGGCCGCGGTCACCGCATTCGCACCGACCCTGGTCTACGTGCCCTGGGAGTGCGAAGGGCATCCGGACCACCACAACCTGCACACGATCGTGTGCGCCGCGTTGCAGCGCACCGGCTTTGCCGGCCAGGTTCTCGGCTACGAGGTCTGGAACGCCATGGTTCCCGATGCCGTGGTCGACATCACCGAGGTCGCCGAGTGCAAGCGGCGGGCGATCCGTGCCCACGCGAGCCAGACCGCCTACGTCGATTTCGAGCATGCGATCCTGGGCCTGAACGCCTACCGCTCGATGGTGCATCAGCGTGGCCGCGGCTTCGCCGAAGGGTTGCGCTTCGTGCGTTTGCCCGGCGCACCCGCGGGCAGCTGAGTCCAGCCGAGGCGTTGCAGTGGCTCTTGCGAGATCGGAGCTGTGCCGCCCGCAACCGCGGGGGGGACAGCTTGCCAAGGAGTCGCTGCAGCGGGCTGGATGGTGCGTCTTGTCCTTGGCCGTTCCCCGCGTTGCAGCGGCTCTTGCGAGATCGGAGCTGTGCCGCCCGCAACCGCGGGCGGGACAGCTCAGAGGAACAGGCGGTGCTGCTTGAAGCGGGCTTCGATGCTCTGCTCGGCCGGCAGTTCGCGTTGGCGCAGGCCACCCGTCAGCTGTTCGAGTCGGTCGACCATCGCTTCCAGCCCTTGTGCCACCGGTGCCTGCGGATCGGTGGCAACCAGCGGCAACTGGCCCAGGCGTTGCTGCATCACCACGTCGTCGTCGGCGATCTCGCCGAGGTAGGTGAGTTCCACGCCGACGTGCTGGCCGGCCACTTCGGTCAGCTTCTGGAACGCCACTTCGCCGCGGCCGCGGGTGGCCACGCGATTCACCGCCACCAGGAAGCGTGCCTTGCTGTCGAGCTGGGCGATGCACTTCACCACCGCGTAGGCGTCGACCAAGGCCGCGATCTCGGGCTGCGTGACCAGCACGATCCACTGTGCGCCGAGCATCGTCAGCAGCGTCGCCGGGGCGATGCCGGCACCGAGGTCGAGGAGCAGCACGTCTTCGCGGGTGGCGAGCTGGCCGAGTTCGCGGGCGAAGGCCAACAGATCGCGGTCGGTGAGGTTCGCCATGCGCCGCACACCCGAGGCGCCCGGCAACAGCCGCGGCCCGGCGGGCGACGTACAGAGAACCTGATCGAGGGTCGCCTGCCCAGCGAGCAGTTGCTGCAGCGTGGCACCCGGCTTGACGCCGAGCAGGAGATGGTCGCAGGCAAGGCCGAAGTCGCAATCGACGAGGGCCGTGCGCAGGCCGCGGCGGTGCAGCAGAACCGCCAGGGAAGTGGCCAGAAACGACTTGCCGGTGCCACCCTTGCCGCTGGCCACGGCGATTGCCACCGCTTCGCGGCGGGGCGTTGGGCTGCTGCGCAGGCCTTGCAGCAGCCGGCCGAACAGGCCACGGCCACGCGGGCCGAGTGCGCCTTGGTTGGGTTCGGGTTGCCGACCGGGAGCCGTGCCGTCCATGCAGTTCCTGGGGGATGCTGGGGTCGGCCCGAGTGTCCCCGAAACGATGGCCGATTGCCCAGGGAATCCCCGGCTGGCGCGGATCTCCGGCCGGGACACCGGCGCGGATCACTGCGCCAACAGTTCCCGGGCGAAGCGGATCGGTACCCCGAAGTTGGCGCCGACGTAGCCCGGCATGATCGCGAAGTTCACGGCGATCACCTCGCCGTTGCCGTCGAACACCGGTCCACCGGAGCCACCGTGGGTGGTGGGTGCGTCGTAGACGATCTTGCGCTCGTCGACGTTGCTGACGATGCCCTGTGTGATCAGTGGCGTGATCTGTCCGGCGCCCGCCAACGAAGCGATCGCCTGGGTCATGTTGGCTTGGGTGCGGCGCAGGGAATCGACCAGTTGTTCGTCGGCGCGGGCGAGGAGCAGCGCCAAGCCCGTGGGGTAGCCGACCACCACGGCGCGTTGGCCGTCGTTCTCCCGGGTTTCGCCCTGCAGCGGCAACACCGGCAGGCCCGCCACCGCGGTCTCCGGCAGCACCAGCACCGCCACGTCCAGGTCGTCCTGGCGCCGGCGGATCGCGTCCACCGGCACGTCCACCGGGGCTCGCCCCGGGAAGGTGGCGGTGAAATGCACGAACTCCGGCTGCATGCCGACCTTGGTCAGCATCACTGCTTCGGCTTGGTTCTCCCACGGCGACACCACGTGACGGTTGGTGATCACGTGCCCTTGTGGCGTCGCCAGGAAACCGGTGCCGGTGTACTCGACTTCGTACGGCTCGGAGTCGGCTGCGAACCAGGAGCCGTCCGGTTGCCGCAGGCGGAACACGCCGTGCAGCAGGCACACGCCGCGGCTCCACTCCTGCTGCACGGCCCGCACCACGGCATTGGCCCGGGCGATGCGCGCCAGTTCTTCGCGCTGGCGTAGCTGCTGCGTGCGCAACTCCTCCAGCTCGGCGCGCGAAACGGTGTCGACCGTGCGCGGGGTCGCCGCGCGCACCGCGCGCGTGCCGATCCAACCGCCCAGCCAGCCAGCCAGCGCCGCGGCCAGGATCACACCGAGCGGAAACCCCACCTTCAACTGCAGCGTGGCCTGGGTGAACAGGTCCCGGGTCAGGCTGCGGGTGGCAGCTGCGCCACCGCTGACCCGGGCCACGGCGCGCGCGTCCGCGAGCATGCGCCGCACCGGCTTGCACACCGAACCCTCTGGCACGTAGACGTGGAAGCGCAACACCGGACCGTCGACACCGAACTCCAGGCGGTCTTCGTCCTGCAGCACGACCTCTTCGATCTCGTTACCGTTGACGAACACCTGGCCGTCGAGTGCGCGGAGCAGGAAAGCGCACTGGTCTTCCGACCAGTCGAGCCGTGCATGGTGGTCGGCGACGGCCGGTCCGGCGAGCGGGACCGTGCAGTCGGCAGCGCGACCGAAGGTCAGGGTGCGTTCGGGGTAGGTCGCCGTTCGGCCGCGGTCGGCGCCGGAAAGGTGGAGCAATTGCGGCCGCATCGCCTCACCATACGGCCCGTGTCCGGTTCCGCCAGCAAGCCTGTTCTCGTCGAGGTCGCCGTCGACGATCTCACCGGCGCCCGCACCGCCACAGCCGCCGGTGCCGATCGACTCGAAGTGTGCAGTGACCTGGGGGCGGGCGGCCTCACGCCGACCCGCGGCTTGGTCGATGCGGTGCGCGCTGCGGTGTCCGTGCCGCTGGTCGTGATGCTGCGCTCGCGGCCGGGGGACTTCCTCTACACCGAAGACGAACTGTCGGTTCTGTGCCGCGACGCCGCCGCGCTGCGCGATGCCGGGGTCGCGGCCTTCGTCACCGGGGTGCTCACGGCCGAAGGCGCCCTCGACGAAGCCGCTTGCCGCCGCTTGCAAGAGGCCGCGGCGCCGGTGCCCCTCGTCTGCCACCGTGCCTTCGATCTCACCGCGGATCCGTTCGCCGCGCTCGCCACCCTGCGGCGCCTCGGCATCCGCCGCGTCTTGAGTTCGGGGCAGGCGGCGAACGTGGTGGCCGGCGCCGACTTGCTGCGCGAGCTGGTTCGTGCAGCAGGTCCCGAGCTGGTGGTGATGCCTGGAGCCGGGGTGCGCCCGGACAACGTCGCAGACCTGGTGGCGGCGACCCACTGCCGGGAGGTGCACCTTTCGGCTTCCACCGTGCTCGACAGCGGCATGCGGTTCCGGCGGCCTGGCGTGGCGATGGTGGCGGGAGGCGAAGGTGCCGCCTGGCAGGTGCGCCGCACCGACGGTGCCACGGTGGCGGCGGTGGTGGCGGCGCTGCGTGCCCGCGATGCCTGAGTGCGCGCGGCTTCGCGCGCGGTCACGGAATGCGCACGGTGCCGAGCCGCACCGAGCCCTTCCCTTCCGGTGCGTTCGTGCCGGCTTCCGGCTGGGCCGTTTGCCAGCCGATCTGCACGGTGTGGTGCCCTGCTGGCAGCTCGCCCAGATCGAGCCAGAACGTGTGTGCCACGAGGCCTCCTTCGGGCAGACCTTGCGACCAGCTGCCGAACGCCAACGGTTCGCGGCACGTTCGCTGCCGTGCGTCGCCAGGCGTACCGACTTCCAGCACCAATTCGGCTGCCCCGGCGTTCGTTGCTCGGGCCCGCAGGTACACCCGAACCAGCAGGCGGTTCCCGTCGGCCACGCGGCGGGGCTCGAGCTCGGCGGCCAGCAGCTCGAACGGCCCCAGCGCTGCGCTGGGGTGCAGCGCCAGCGGTGCCAAATCCGCCGCGACGATGGCGGCGGCAGCGTCGGCGGTCGGCATGGTGACCACCCGCAGGCCGCCGACCACCGGATCGAACAGGCCGGCCACGGCCCGTTGTTCGGCTGGCAACTGGCTCGCTGGAGCGGCCGGCTGGGTCGGCAGCTCGCCGAGCACCAGTGCCCGGAACGCGATCGCCGCCAGCGGATGTGCCGGCAGCGTGCTGTCCGGCAGGGCCAGCGCAGCAGCGATTCGCCCATCCGCAGCCAAGGCACACTGCAGAGGTCGCACCGGCTGCGGCAAGGTGGCCAGGCGTTCTTGCCAGGCCGCGAGTGGCAGCACCGCGGCGAAGGCCACCAACCGCTGCTCGCGGCAGTAGTCCGCCACCTTGCCAGGCAGCAGCCACTGGCGCAGGTACGCGGCATGGTTGGCCGCGCCACTCAGGTCGCAGAAAGCCTGGCTCGGTGCAGCGAGGGCGAACGCCCCGGGCTGGTCCGCGCCGATGCGCTGCCCCGGTGGCAGGCGATCGAGCCAAGCGCCGAGTTCGAACGCGGCAGCGTGCGCCGGTGCTGGCGCCGCGAACCACGGGGCGACGCGCAGGGCCGAGCTGCCGACCAAAGCCGCGGCGAGCGGCAGCCCCAGCGCGACCTGCCACCAGCGCCGGGTCGGGCCGAGCAGGCCGCCCAGCGTCAGAGCCACACAGAACCACACGGCGATGCGGTCACCGGCGAGCGGGCTCGCACCATGGTTGGCGCCAAGCTGTCCGTGCCACAGTACGCAGGCGAGCTCGGCCACCACGAACAGCGCGAGGGCCAGATACAGCGGTAGCGCGGCCGCCAGAGTGCCTGGACGGCAGCGCAACCAGGAGCAGAGGCGCGGCAGCAGCGGCAGCGCCAGCGTGGCACCGAGGCAGCTCCACCAGAACACCTCCGGGGCTGCGCCGAGCACCGGCACGAGGTGGGCACGAGCCGTGGCGAACGCGCTGGGCAGGGTGTGTTCGGCCTGCGCCAGCAGGAAGCCCGGAGCGGCTGCCAGCTGGGCGTCGAAGTCGAAGGTCCACGGGTCCCGGTGCATTGCCAGCAGCAGGTCGACCGGCAGCCAGCTGCCGCCGGCCCAGCGGTTCGTCGCGAGCCACGCCGCAGCGGCGAGGCCGACCGGCAGCGCGTACGCGAGCGAGCGAGCAATGGCGCGCCACAGCGAACTGGCGCCGCGCGCGCGCACCAGCACCCACACGTGGAGCAGCATGCCGAGTGCCAAGAACTCGGCGCGGGTGAGTGCGAGCATGCCGGCGGCCGTGCCGAGTTCGCCGGCGCGGCGACGCCAGGTCGGAGCGTCGGCCTGGACCGCGGCGAACCGGTGGCCGGCTGCCAGCAGCCAAGCCAACAGAGCTGCGGCGAGCCCGGCGTCGGTGCCGCGCAGTGCCACCTGGCCATCGAAACCCATCGCGAGCCAGACCAGCAGGGCGCCGAGGCCCGCCAGCGGCCAGCGCGGGAAGCGCTGCCACAAGAGCCAGCCGGCGACGAGCCACAGCAGGCCGCCCAGCGCCACGAGGCCGCGAAGTTGGGTGGCTGGGTCGTGCACCAGCGCAACCAAGCCGGCGGCCAGCGCCGTCGGCAGCAACGGCAGGCCGCTGGTCGGGTGCAGACCGTCGAGCGACAACCCGTGGCCGCTGGCGAGTTGCCGGGCAGCGGCCAACGTCTGCGCGGCCGCTTCGGGCAGGGATGCCTGGAGCAGTTCGAGCGGTTGCCCGGCGACCCGGAGCACTGCGGCCAGGGCGAGCAGCAGGGCCAACCAGGCGGCGGCAGGAACGGTGCGTTGCAGCATGCGGCCCCAAGCCTAGCCGGAGTCCGGCGTCGGCCGCACCTGGGCACTCAGACACCGCGCCGACTTGCGCGTGGCCGGCCTGCTCTTGGCCATGCGGTCGACCGCGCTGCCGCGCCTGCACTGCCGCGATGGCAGCGGGCCTGGCGTGCGCGGCTCCCGGGGCCGCGGTGGGCGGTTGTGATGGTGAACCGAGCCGGGCAAAGTTCCGGCATGCGCCTGCTGCCATCGCTGTTCGTGTACTTGGGTTGCTCGGTCGCCGTCGCGCAGGCGCCGGCCGGGAATGCAACCCCCACTCCTGCTGCCGGCGCGCCAGAGCGTGCCGTCCACGGACGCGTCGAGCGGCTCGGCGACCTGACGCTGTTGCGGGTGTGGGGCACGCCGGCCGAACGCGGCTTCGCCCACGGCAAGCTGCTGGCCACCGAGATCGCGCGCGTGGCCGTCGGGGAGTTCGTGGCGCGGTTCGGCAGCAAGCCGGCGTTGCTCGACATGGCACGCAAGTCGGTGGAGCGCCTGATCGAGTATCCAGAGGAAGTGCAGGCCGAACTGGACGGCCTGTTCGACGGCTTGCAGGCCAGCGGCGTCGATCTGCAGATGCCGGCGTTGAAGCGCTCGTTCGATCGCACCGACCTGGCGGTCGCCAACGCGCTCGACGTGTTCGGGCTGATGGGCTGCAGCGGCTTCACCCTGTGGGGAGACCAAGTGGAGGGCGGGGGCGTGCTGACCGCGCGCAACTTCGACTGGCCGCTGACCGGGGCCCATCTGCTCGACGGCACCATGCTGTTGGTCGAGCATCGCGGCGCGGGCAAGGCCGTGTGCGCCGTGACCTGGCCGGGTTACCTCGGTGCGGTGACCGGGATCAATCGCGATGGCGCCGCGGCGTTCCTGCACGTCGGCACCGGCCGGATCTCGATGACGCCACGGCCGGGGTCGTGGCCGACGGCGATCGCGGCCCGCGAACTGCTGGCGGTGGTCGACGTCGGCACGCCGAAGACCGCGTGGCAGCAGGCCGAGCAGTTGCTGGGCAACACCAGCCCACCGGCTGGGTTCATGACTCGCGTGGTCCTGCCCGGCGCGCCGGCCGGCGAAGCGCCAGCGGTGGTGTTCGAGACCGACGTGGCGAAGTGCGTGCGCGCAGCCACGCCGGACGGCCTCTGCGTGACCACCAACCACTTCACGACGCGCGACGACGGCCGGCCGGCGAGCAAGGACAGCCTCGAACGGACCGCGCTCATCAAGCAGCGGCTCGGCGATTGCCTGGCCGGCGAATCGAAGGTGGTCAAGCCTGCGGACGCATGGCAGGCGCTGGCCTCGGTGCAGCGCGGCAACCAGCGGTTCGGCACGCTGCACGCATTGGTGTTCCGCCACGAGCCATGGTGCTTCGAGCTGCGCGTCGGCGAGCCGGGCGAGAAGGGCTGCGTGCCCGCCCCTTCGAGCCGCCGCCAGTATCGCTTGACCCGCGAGCAGGTGTTCGGCGTCGGCGAGCCCGGTGCGAAGTGACGCGCTGCGGCCGTCGGTGGCCGGGTTGACGCGCCGCCCGCAGTGGGCCGCGCCGGTCGTTCACAGCAGCAGCAACGAAGCCGGGCCGGTGAGGTGAGCCTGCCCCTGACTGGGGGCGACCAGCGCCTGGAAACCCCACTCCGTACCGACCAAGGACGGCACCGCTGGCACCGTCAGGGGAATCCTGGTGCCGCCGCCAATCGTCGGCAGCACCAGCTGCGAGACCACCGAGCTCGGCGCGAGCCAGAACGAGCCGAAGCCCGGCACTGCTTGGGGAACCGCGAACAGACCGCCGGCGAACAACGCCAGGTCGTTCGGCGCCAGGTCCAGGTGGAACCAGGTGGTGCTGCCCACCGGTGTCACCCGGCGGAAATCCGGGAACTGCGCGGTGCTCACCAGTTCGGCGAGTGCGCTGTGGGCCAACAGGAAGTGGTCGGTGACGATCCGGCTGCTCTCGGAATTGACCCGATGCGCCATCAGCGGTTCTGGCAGCGGCGTGCTGGCCCAGGTCGATCCCTGGCTGCCGAAGCCGTGCACGGTGTTGCCGTCGATCGCGTACATCGCCGTGCGCCAGATGGCGAGCACTGGGCTGGCGCCGCTGGTGCGTGGCGTCGCCAGCCAGCGGTCGGTCCGGCCGTCGAAGGCGTGGAACTGGTTGCTGTCGTAGGCACCGCCGACGGCGCTCGCGCTGGAGCCGAAGCGCACGAGACCGGTGCCTTGCAGCGGCACGAACCGGCCCGAACGGGCCGAGAAGGCCGTGATGCCGCCCGTGGTCGCCAGCAGCGCCATGGTGGTGGTCAGCGTCGGGGTGCCCGGCGTCGTTCCCGTCGGCGGGTCGTACCATTGGCCGGTGAGCGCAGAGAAGCACTTCGGCAGGTTGCTGATCTGGTCGAGGGCGAAGGCCACCGAGCCGGCCACCTCCTCCGCGCTCGCTAGCATCACTGTGGTGGCCACCGTGCCGCGAGGGGCGCTGTAGCCGTGGACGAACGGCCCGTCGACCACGGTCGCCACCGCCACATCGCTGTGCACGCGCGACCCGAGCGGCGCGAACGGTGCGGCGAAGCTGTTGCGGATCGCCGAGTAGGCGGCGAGCCCTTGCGCGGTCTCGAACAGGCAGAAGCAGTCTTCGCCATGCGGCACCGCCGTGATGCTGTCCGCCAGGTCGGCGAATGCGCCGCGGGTGCCGCTGTACGCCACCGCCTGGTTGGCGTCGTAAAGCAGCGCCCAATCCCCCCGGCGGGTCATGGTGGCGCCAGGCAGCGGCGTGTGCGTCTGCCAACTCGCGGTGTTCGCCGAGAAGCCGGCGATCTCGGTGCTGCTGATGGCGAGGCCCGCAGTGCCGTCCGCCGAAAGTTGGCTCGGTGTTGTGGTGCCGGGCAGGTCGTGCCAGGTGCCGGTGAAGGCATCCATCCCGGACAGTACCGTGCCGTCGTGGATCACGGCGACGTGCCGTTGTGCCGCCCAGGCGAAGTTCGCCCCGATCGGGCGGCTGACCCAAGTACCGGTGAAGCCGCTGAACGCGTGCAGAGTGCCGCCATCGCGCACCAGCAGGAGCGAGTCGTTGTTGCCGGCATTCAGCAACTGGGCGGTGGCGGTCACGGCCAGCGCCTCGAACGTGCCGCGGTGCGAGGCGAAGCCCGTCCAGGTGCCGTTGTCCTGGACCAGCACGCAGTCGTTGGTCACACGGATCGTCGGATTGGCGCCGAGGGCCGTGCTGTGCCAGCGCCGGGTCGCTGCGGAGTGCACGTAGAGCGCGTTGCCGGTGCGGTAGGTGGTCAGCTTGCCGATGCTGACCACGGCGTTCGGGTCGATGGTGCTGGTGGCGGACAGGGTCGCCCAGGCGGCAGGTGTCTGGGTGGGGATCGGCGCGGCGATCAGAACCACGGCCAGCGACGAAGCAACGCAGCGCATCGTTCCAGGCTACCCGGTTGCTCCTGGGACGTGAGGGGGCGATCTGCTCTCGTGGGCAGGCGTTGCATCTTCCTTGCAGTCGGCGCACCCGGCGCACCCGGTGCCGCGATGCAAGCGCCGGTGCCAGCGCGGCCATGGGCTCGGCTCATCCACGGCCGGCCACGGGCCGATGATCGCCTCTGGATGACCACGGCCACGACCGACCTTTCGCGGGTGTTCGCCCGGCAGATCAAGGAGGGCAAGCTCTCGCTGCCGACCATGCCCGGCACCGCCGCGGAAGTGCTGGCACTCAGCCAGCAGGAGAGCACCGACGCCGCGAAACTCTCGGCGGTGTTGCACAAGGACCAAGCCATCGCCGGCAGTGTGTTGCGCGTCGCCAACTCGGCGGCCTATGCCGGTCAGGTGCCGTGCGCTTCGCTGCAGCAAGCGGTGAGCCGGCTCGGCCTGCAACTCATCACCGAGATCGCCACGGCGGTGTCGGTGCGCGGTCGGCTGTTCGGCAACCCGAAGTGCGCCGAACTGCTCGCGGCGTTGTGGAAGCACTCGGTGCTGACGGGGTTCTACACCAAGGAGATCGCGCGCCTGCGGCGGCGCAACGTCGAAGTGGCGTTCTTGTGCGGGCTGTTGCACGACCTCGGCAAGGCCGTGTTGCTGGACAACGTCGACCGGGTGCTGGGCAAGCAGGATCTCGCGATCCCGGTCCATTACCTGCTGGCGGCGGTGCACGAACAGCACCTCGCCGCCGGCGCGCTGTTGGCCACCGAATGGCGGCTGCCCGAACAGATCGCCGAAGCGATCGCCTGCCATCACGACTTCGCCGCGGCCAAACACTTCCAGGACATGGCGATGACGGTTTGCCTCGCGGATCTGCTCAGCCACCACATCGCGCCGGGACCGTTCGCCGAGCCGCCGACGGCCGAAGCTCTGGCCGCCCATCCAGTGCTCGAGGGCCTCAACCTCTACCCGGATCAGTTCCAGGAGCTGCTGCAGAAACGCGAACGGGCCCTGCTGGTGACGGAGGGCATGCGATGAGCACTCCGGAATCGTGGGACGTGGTGGTGCTCGGCAGTGGCCCGGCCGGCCAGAAGGCTGCCGTGCAGGCCGCCAAGGCCGGCAAACGCGTTTGTGTGGTCGAACGCGACCAGGGCGTGGGCGGCGCCTGCGTGCACCGGGGCACCATTCCCAGCAAGACCCTGCGCGAGACGGCGATGCACCTCGCGGCGTTCCGTTCGCGGGTCGGTCGGCACGTGTCCTTCAGCCTGCCTCCCGACCTGCAACTCGCCAGCCTGATGGATCGCATGGAGGCGGTGGTCGACGCGCACGTCGGCTACCAGGCGGCGCAGATGCAGCGCAACGGCATCGCCCAGATCCACGGGCGGGCGCGCTTCGTCGACCCGCACACGGTCGCCGTCGAGTCGGTGCGCGGCGCGCAACGACTGCTGCGCGGCGAGGTGCTGGTCGTCGCCACCGGTTCGCGGCCGCGCACCCCGCCGGAGGTGCCCGTCGACCACGAGAACGTGCTCGACAGCGATTCGATCCTGAGCATGGCCTACCTGCCACGCTCGCTCACGGTGCTCGGCGCCGGCGTGATCGCCGCCGAGTATGCGACGATCTTCGCGGCGCTCGGGGTCGCGGTGACCATGATCGATCGCTGCGACCGGCCCCTGGCGTTCCTCGACCGCGAGATCACCGACCGGTTCGTCGAGGCCTTCGAGGCTCATCCCGGCTGTGTGTTCGTCGGCAACGCGAAGCTCCGTTCGGTCGCCTGGAACGGCAGCGACGCCGTGGTGACGCAGCTCGACAACGGCTGGCAGGTGCAGAGCGACAAGGTGCTGTGCGCGCTCGGGCGCGTCGCCAACGTCGAGCACCTCGACATCGCCGCCGCCGGCCTCGCCACCAATGCCCGCGGCCATCTGTCGGTCGACACCGATTGCCGCACCGCGGTCCCGCACATCTTCGCGGTCGGCGACGTGATCGGGCCGCCGTCGCTGGCCTCGGCGGCGATGGAGCAGGGCCGCCGGGCGATGCGCGCCGCCCTCGGCCTGCCGGTTGGGCAGGGCAGCGAGTCGATCCCGACGGGCATCTACACCATTCCCGAGCTGTCCAGCATTGGTCTCAGCGAAGCCGAGGCGACCCAGCGCTTCGGCAGCTGCTGCGTCGGCCGTGCCAAATTCGCCGAACTGGCGCGTGGGCAGATCGCGGGCGCGCAGGACGGGCTGCTCAAGCTGGTCGCCGAGCCTGGGACGCTGCGCATCGTCGGTGCGCAGATCGTCGGCGAAGGTGCCACGGAGCTGATCCACCTGGCGCAGCTCGCCACGTCCGGTGGCTGGTCCGCGGGGCAGTTCGTCGACCACATCTTCAACTTCCCGACGCTGGCCGAGGCCTACCGCGTCGCCGCGCTGGACATGATCGAAACCGCGAACGCCGCGGCGGCGTCGGCGAGCGTGCCCGTGCGCCTCTGAGCAGCCGTTGCGGGGTCAGCTGGGGCGCCGGCACACGGGGCCGAACCACAGCAAGCCGCCCGCCGGCAAGAACGCATCCTGGTCGACTTCGTCGGCGACGCGGCGGCGCAGGCTCAGCGGCGCTTCGCCACCCACCACGACGCTCGGCAGCCCGGTGCTGCGCACCACGTCGCCGCCACCGACCAGGTGTGCCTGGCCGACCAGCACCACGACCAGGCGTTCGGGGTGGGCGGCCGCCACCGCGCGGACCACTTCCGGCATCGCCGCGTCGCGTTCGGGCAGCGGCCGGCGCGGCGTGGGTTCGAGCGCGAACACCGGGGTCTGCGTGCGCTTCGCCGTCTGCAGCAGACTGCGGTAGAAGAACGGATCGAGGTCGGGATCGTCGAGCCAGGAACCGTCCCAGCGCGCGCGCACGGCGCGCCGCAGGTCCTGCAACTCCGACGCACCGGACAGGTACTTCTGCACCGTGGCTTGGTCCTCGGTGCCGATGCATTCGAGCACCAGCGTGAACTGGATGCCCGCCTCGCGGAGGTCGCGCAGCAGTTCGCTCTGCAGGGCGTGCAGGCGGGAGCTGTTGTGGGTGTCGCCGAGCCACAGCACCCGCGCGCCGCGGATCTGCTGCAGCACCTGCGGCCGGCCCAGGACGTTGCCGAACGGCGTGTCCACGGCCTTGACGAAGCGATCCTGGTAGGCCTGCAACTCGGCCGGCACCGCCGGTTGGGTGCGCGAGGGCCCGGCGCAGGCAGCGAGGAGTCCAGCGGCGAACGTGACCAGGGCGCGAAGCGGCGGCATGATCCGGCCATGATCCCAGGAGCAGCGCCATGAACGCAAACAATCGTCGGGTCGATCGAGCCCCGGGCCGCCGCCGAGCGGGTGCCCAGGACGCTGCCAGTGCGGCCCCGGCGGGGCACCTACCGCCGCTCGCCGGCAAGCGCTGCCTGGTCACCGGCGGCGGTACCGGCATCGGTGCTGGAATCGCCGAACGACTCGGCGCCGCGGGTGCAGCGGTGGCGGTGCTCGGTCGCCGCAAGGCGCCGCTGCAGCGCACTGTGGCGGCACTGCGGCAACAGGGTGTCGAGGCGCTGGCCGTGACCGCCGACGTCACCGACGAAGCCGCCCTCGGCCGCGCCATCGACCGCGCGGCCAAGGCGCTCGGGGGGCTCGATTGCCTGGTGAACAACGCCGGCATCGGCGGACCCAACCGCTGCGCCCTGCCCGGACCCGAGCGTTGGCACGAGATCGTGCGCACCAACCTCGACGGCGTGTTCTTCGCGTCGCGCGCGGCCTTGCGCCACCTGCCCGACGGCGGCCGGATCGTCACCATCAGTTCGGTGCTCGGCCGGTTCGGCGTGCCCGGTTACACGGCCTACTGCGCGAGCAAGCACGGCGTGATCGGCTTGACCAAGGCGCTGGCGCTCGAACTGGCGCCGCGGCGCATCACGGTCAACGCGATTTGCCCGGGTTGGGTCGACACCGAGATGGCCAAGGCCGGCATGGAGTTGATGGCGCAGGGCCTGGGAGTCGACTTCGCGACCGCGCGGCAGCAGGCCCTCGCCGCCGTGCCGCTCGGCCGCATCCTGCAGCCCGCGGAGGTCGGCGAATTGGTGGTCTGGCTGGCTTCGCCGGCGGCGGGCGGCATGACCGGGCAGGCAATCAGCCATTGCGGCGGCCAAGTCATGTGGTGAGGTGCCTGCGGGCGGGGCTGCGGTTCGCCGCAGAGATCTCAGTTCGGGACGCGGGGAACGGGCCTTGCCAGCGCTGGACTGTTGGGCCGCAGCGTGGTCGTTGGGCTGGGCCGCCGACCTCGGCTCGCCGCCCCCGCCCGGCGGCGTAGCCTTGGGTGAGTTCGATGGCACGTCCTTCTCTGTTGCTGCTGTGCGTGGTGCTCGCCGGTTGTTCGTCGGTGGCGCCGGAGCCGGGCATCGACGCCCAGGAAGTCTGGCGCCGCATGCAACTCGAGCGCCTCTTGAGCCAGGGTGCGGCGCCGGCCGTGGCTGCCGAGACGGCGGCGGCCGCGGCTGCGCCACAGGGGGACGGTGTCGCCCGGTCGCCGCGGGCGCCCGGTCGCCATCTGGACCAGCTCGAACCCCCGCTCACGGTCGGCGAACGCGGCTATGCGCCCCCGCCGGCCGACCTGCGCATCGGCATCGTGGGGGGGATCGGTGCCGTGGCGTTCGCCGCGGCTGGTTCGCGTCTCGACGATCAGGCCTCGGCCGCCAGCCTTGGCCTGCGGCTCGACGTCGATCCAGACGCTGCGGAAGGCTCGGGCCTGTGGCTCACCGCTGCCGGAACCGATGGCAGTCTGTTCGAAGGAGCCTTGATCAGCGATGGCATCGAACCGCAGCGCGCCGCCGCCCGGTGGCGCGACTACGGCCTCTATCCACACAGCCGCTGGCACACCCGGTTCGGCGACCGGCTTGGGTGCGATTGGCGGCTCGGAGTCGACTTCGACTTCGCCGAAGTCGACCACCGGTTCGCGGCCGTCGAACGGCGCTGGTGGTCGCTCGGGCCGCGGTTCGTGGCCGAGCCGCGCTTCCGGTTGGCCGGTTCCGCCGACCATCGCCTCGACTTGGCCGGGACGTTCGGTGCCACGGTCGCCGCCACCCGGTTCGCCGAGTCGACCATGCTCGGCACCGAGTCCGACGTGACGGGCCGCTGGGCGGCGAGTGCTGGACTCGGCCTGCGGTATCGGGTCGGTCCACTCACGGCGGAGTTGGGCTACGAGTGGCGCCCGTCCGGTTACTTGGCGACGGACACCGAGGTGTTCGGCGACCGCTCGGTGCGGTTCTCGCAGCAGTGGCTGCAGCTTGGGGTGCAGGTCGGCTTCTGAGCCGGATGGGTTGGCGGCGAGGCGGCCCGGCACTTGCCCGCGGCCGGCTCGGCTCGGCCGGCGGCTGCGGAACTTCGCCTTGGCGCGCAACCAGTAGGGGGAGTCTGCGCTTCCTGCTGCATGGCATCGTTCGCCCGCCGCGCCCGCGAAGATCGCGCCGAAGGGCGCCTGCTGCTGCTGTTGGCGTTGGTCGTGCTCGGGCTGGTGTTGTTGCGCTGAGCGCGACCCCGACTGGTCCGGCGAACCTCGCTTCGGGTGACCAGCCACGGCGGTCCGCCTGGTGCAGACCTGCCTGGGTGCAACGGCTGGGCGAGAACTCTCGGGAAAAAAAGTCCGGCCGGCGGCTTGCGCCGCCGGCCGGATTCTCTGTTCCGCACTGCGGCGAAGATGCCCTTGCGGGCTTGGAGAGGAGTCTCCGCCAGGACCGTGGCTCACCGACACCAGGCGAATGGCACCGGTAGCCGCCCAGGACTCGGCCCGGCGCGGAGCAGAGAGCTGTGAAATTCGGGGCCGAAGCCCACCGAGATTCTGTAACAACTTGCCCATAGCCGGGCAAGCGTTTCCGCGACTATGGGGCAACCATGCTCGACCGGGAAGTGCGCTGGTTGCGCTCCTGAGCAATTCGCTGCCGTCGATGGCTGCCCCTGCCCGGGCCATCAGGGGGGCTGGAAGCTGCGAAGGGGCCGCACGCCGCGGCATAATGCGCGGCTTCTCCACCCCCAGCCGTTGCCCACGCCCATGCCCCGATCCAGCTCCTGTTTGCGTTCCGTGCTCTCTGTGGTCTTGGCCGCGAACTGCTTCGGCCCGGCGGTCCTGGCCCAGGACCTGCAGCTCGACGTCGTCGGCGGCTCCACTCCGGGATCCCTCTCGTTCGACGTTCACCCAGGCTTCTACCCGTTCGAGCCGGTGCTGGTGGTGCCCTCGTTCCAGCCGGGCCCGACACCGATCGGCATCTTCGATCCCAGCGATCCCCGCCAGCTCGACATCGGCCTCGAACTGTTGACCGGGGCCTGGTTCGGCACGATGGGTTTCGACGGCCATTGGCGTGGCGGACCGTTCCCGATGGCGGCGGCGCCGGTCTTCCAGGATCTGCCGATCTACTTCCAGGCGGTGACGTTCCCCGGGGCGTTCACCTTCCTGGATCGCATCAGCAATCCGAACCAGGTTCGCCTGGCCAATGCCGGACAGTTCCGCGATCGCTTCGCGTCGATCTTCGACGACCGGGCGTTCGCCACGGTGCTGCCGCGGCTCGATCGCAAGTGGATGGTGGTGGGCGGGGGGCGCGGCGGCTTGCTGTCCCAGGCGGCGCTGCGCACCACCAACATCTACGACCCGCGCGACGACGGTCGTCAGTATGGGCCGCAGTTGAACCGGAACCGTTCGCTGCACTCGGCCACCCAGCTGCCCGACGGGCGCTGGCTGGTCGCCGGTGGCGTCGACCAGAACAACGATCCGCAGGCGGATTGTGAGATCTACGACCCGGTCGCCGACACCTTCACGGTCTGCGCGCCGATGCTGGTGCCGCGCATGGGCCACACCGCGACGCTGCTCGCCAATGGCAGAGTCCTGGTGACTGGTGGCCTGCAGGCGATGACCGTGGTGCCGACGGCTCTGTCGGCGGTGCGCGACGCCACCGCGGCGACCGAACTCTACGACCCGGCCACGAACACCTGGGTCGCGGGGCCCAACCTGCGCACCCCGCGTGCGGCCCACTTCGCGATCCAGCGGCCGGACGGGCGGGTGCTGTTGGCCGGTGGCATCAGTTGGGACAACGTCATCATCATCGGCTGGTTGCCGGCGGTGCGCAGCTCGACCGATCTCTACGACCCGGTCGCCAACACCATCAGCGCTGGCCCGACCATGGCGTCCTCGCGCTCGATGATCGAACCGGTGGCGCTCGACAACCACCGTTGGCTGGTGGCGGGCGGCATCAGTTCGCTGACCTTGACCAACCTCGGCACGCCGACCAACACGGCCGAGATCTACAACGCCGTGACCAACACGTGGACCACGGTCGGCAGCATGGCGACGGCGCGCGGCAACCACCAGGGCTGGGCGCTCGGCGGTGGCCGCTACCTGTTGGCCGGTGGTGCCAACGGCACGATCCTGTCGCCGGTGCCGCTGCAGTCGACCGAGATCTTCGACACTGCGACCTCTGCGTTCACGGCGGGGCCGCCGATGAGCATCCCCCGCGCGGGCGCGGCGAAGTTCGCCACGCCCCACGGCCAGATCCAGCTGTTCGGCGGTGCCACCTCGACCGGTGGGGCCACCAACTCGACCGAGTGGTACTACTTCTGATGCCATGGCCACGCACCCGGCAGCGAGCCGGGCGACGATGAGCCACAGCGAACCGCTGCTGGCGCGCCTCGGGGCCACGGTGCGGGCGCTGCGCTCCGCGCGCGGCTGGAGCCGCCGCGACCTCGCCGACCGCACCGCGATCAGCGAGCGCTACCTCGCCGACGTCGAACTCGGCCACGCCAATCCCTCGCTGCTGCGGCTCGCCGCGCTGGCGCGCGCCTTCGGTGTCGAGCTCGCGGCGTTGCTCGGCGACGCGGTGGCGGCCACCGCGCCGCGCCACGTGGCGCTGCTCGGCCTGCGTGGAGCGGGCAAGAGCACCGTGGGGCCGCGCCTCGCCGCACGGCTCGGCCTGCCGTTCGTCGAGCTCGACGCGGCGATCGAAGCCGCGACCGGCCTCCAGCTCGGCGAGATCTTCCAGGTGCACGGCGAAGCCTACTACCGGTCTGCCGAACGCCGGGTGCTGACCCAGCAGCTCGAAGGACCGCCGGTGGTGCTCGCCGTCGGCGGCGGCATCGTCACCGACGCCCACAGCTTCGCCGCACTGCGCTCCGGGGCGCGCACCATTTGGCTGCGCGCGGCGCCCGAAGACCATTGGCAGCGCGTGCTCGCGCAGGGTGACACGCGGCCGATGGCCGACAACGAACGCGCTTTCGCCGATCTGCGGGCGATCCTGGCCCAGCGCGAGCCGTTCTACCGGCTCGCCGAGGCCACCGTGGACACGTCGACGCTCGACCTCGACGGGGTGGTCGACCGGGTCGTGCAGCTGCTCGCGCCCAAGTCGAACGAAGGGCGCCGCTGAGGCCAAGGCTCCGCGCCAGCGGCTCGGCGCCGTCGCCAATCCCGCCCCGCCGTCACAGCTCCGGCGGCAGCACGTCCGGCACGGCGGCACTCGGTTCGTCGCGCAGCAGCACCAGGATCGCCCCGTAGGGCACCACCAGGAACGGTTCGCCCTCGAAGCTGATCTCGACCGCGGCTTTGCGGAAGAACAGCGCATAGTCGCCGCGCTGCACCTGCATCGGCAGGAAGCGCGGCGCCCGGAACTCTTGCTTCCACGGTTCCTGTTCGTCCGCTGGCGGCGGCAACGGCTGGCCCGGGCCCAGTTCGACGACCACGCCGCCGCGCACGTCTTCCTTCTCGACCACGCCCGCCGGCAGGTACAGGCCGACCTTGGTCTTGGCCTCGGCGCGCTCCGGGGCCACCAGCACGCGGTCGCCGACGACGAACAGTTGCTTGTTGCCTCGTTTCATGGGCTTGGCCCGGCACCATACGCGCCCCGCCGCCGTCGCGCATCCGCGCACCCGGCGGCAGCGAAACCCCACCGAGCCATCCATGAGCCCCGCCGTCCCCGATGTCCGTCTGCGCGCCGCCAACGACCGGCCCCTGCGCCGCGACGGCGCCTACGTGCTCTATTGGATGATCGCGGCACGCCGCACCAAGGCGAACTTCGCGCTGCAGCGGGCAGTGGCCCTGGCGCGCGAACTCGACCGGCCGCTCCTGATCCTCGAGGCGCTGCGCTGCGACTACCGCTGGGCGAGCGACCGGCTGCACACGTTCGTGCTGCAAGGCATGGCCGACAACGCCGCCGCCTGCGCCACCGCCGGGGTGCAGTACTTGCCCTATGTCGAGCCTGCGCGCGGCGCTGGCCGCGGTCTGCTCGAAGCGCTCGCCGCCTCGGCCTGCGCGGTGGTCACCGACGATTTCCCCTGCTTCTTCCTGCCACGCATGGTCGCCGCCGCCGCCGCCCGGTTGCCAGTCCGGCTCGAAGCGGTGGACGGCAACGGGCTCCTGCCGATGGCGGTGGGCGACAAGGTGTTCGGGCGCGCGTTCGACTTCCGGCGCTTCCTGCAGCAGGCGTTGCCCGCGCACCTCGGCGACTTTCCGCTCGGCGAGCCCCTCGCCGACCACCGCGGCGGGCTGGCCGAGCTGCCGCGCGGGCTGGCCAAACGTTGGCCCGCGGCCGGGCCCGCGCTGCTGGCCGCGGATGCCCAGGCCCTGGCGGCTCTGCCGATCGACCACGCGGTGGGGGCGGCGCCGCGGCGCGGCGGGCCCGCGGCCGCCGGTGCGCAATTGCGCACGTTCCTCGACACGCGCCTCGCTCGTTATGGAGAGGAGCGCAGTGATCCGGACGCGGACTGTGCGAGTGGGCTCTCGGCGTATCTGCACTTCGGGCATCTGTCGGCGCATCAGGTGTTCGCCGGCCTGGCCAAACGCGAGGACTGGACGCGCAGCAAGCTGAAGGCGGTGCGCAACGGGCAGCGCGGGTGGTATGGGATGAGCGACACGGCCGAGTCGTTCCTCGACGAATTGGTGACTTGGCGTGAGCTGGGGTACAATTATTGTGCGCAGCGGGACGATTACGCGGCGTACGAGTCGCTGCCGGAATGGGCGAAGGCGACCTTGGCGGCGCATGGCGGGGACGCGCGTGAGCATTTGTACTCGCTGGAGCAGTTCGCGGCGGCGGCGACGCACGATCCGGTGTGGAACGCGGCGCAGCGGCAATTGCGGGCGAGCGGGGAGCTGCAGAACTATTTGCGGATGTTGTGGGGGAAGAAGGTGCTGGAATGGTCGGCGACGCCGGCGGAAGCGTTTGCGACGTTGGTGGAGTTGAACAATCGGTACGCGTTGGACGGGCGCAATCCGAATTCGTACACGGGGATTTCGTGGGTGTTTGGGCGGTACGATCGGCCGTGGGCGCCGAAGAGGGAGGTGTACGGGGTGATTCGGTACATGAGTTCGGCGAACACGGTAAAGAAGCTGCGGATGAAGGGGTATTTGGAGCGGTGGGGGCCGGTGACGCTTTTCGGGTGAGGGCGACGCGGGTTCAATTGGGGCAGTGAAGGATTGGGATCACAGGCATCGAGCATTTGCTGGCGCCTCCCTGATACAGGGGATGGGCAGCAAGATCGCGCGCCTGGTTCCGGTAGCGGGTTCCTGGGGCGGCGACCCCGCTGCAGCGAGTTTTTTGCCGGATTCCGGAGGTCGCGGTCGCCGACAATCGGAGTCAATGACGAAGTGGTGCGCGGGAATCGATCCTGAAGACAAAGTGCGGAATCTGCAGGAGCGCGATTGACTCGCGAGCCAGGAGTCGGTAAGAGGAAGGAGTCGGGTGTTTTCAGTCCTTTTGGTGGAGCAAGGCATGAGTCCCTTCCCTTCCCTTCCCTTCCCGTAGCGGTGGCCTGCGCCTGATCTTGCAGGCGATTCTGTTCGCAATCGCTCTCACGGTCTTTGGTGGTAAGGTCCAGGCCCAGGAAGAAGGGCTGATTCCCAACGAGTGCTGTCCAGAGGCCAGCATCGCTCCTGACCCCGAGAACCCCGACGGGGATCCGACGGTTCACGATGCGGGAAATGGGCGGCTGCTGGTGACGACCTACGGCAGCGCGGTCCGGGTGCTTCCGTTCCCCACGATGCACACGGGGCTCTCGGGGATCGCCCAGTTGTACGTCTCTCAGTTCCGGTTCGATGTCAGTTACACGGCGTGGACCGGATCCAGCGCCCTGCTCACGGCGAACTTGCCGATGCCGGACATGCTCGCCAGCCACCTCGACGCGGGAGCGGGAGCCGTGCAGCCAAGGCCCGGCACCATGCCAGGCCTGTACCTCTACCAGACGGGCGGACACTTCTATCTCTACGGGGCACCGCTCGAGTCGGGCGCCAATCCGCAGGCCACAGGCGATTTCACGAACATCACGGACGCCGGCCCCTCGATCTACCGCAACCAGTTGTCTGGCGCCGAGCTGTGGCACTACACGAGTGCCTCCCCGCCGTACGTGGAGGTGAAGCACATCGATGGCTCGGTTGCGAAGTTCGCGAGCTTCAACCCGTACAACACTACCACTTCGGGCACCCTCTGGCGGATCGCAGAGGTGCGTGACCCGTACGACAACGTCTCGACGTACAGCTACTCGTCCTCCCACCAGCTGACCAGCATCGCATTTCCGTCCGGGCTCAGGATGGACTTCGATTACGCGCCGAGCTGGGCGTGGAGCGGGTCCTCGTGCCTGGAGATCTCCTACAGGCAAATCGACGTCCAACTGACCGGCCAGACCTGGGGCATGGTGTTCTCCGGCGCCCAGGGCACCGCAGGTGGCACGCACTTCGGGGAGCGCTTGGTCCGCACTTACTCGCCGGCCCGCAAGGTGCTGAAGGACCAGGCCACTGCTGGCAGCCCGCACAGCATCGCGAGCATGTCGGCAGCCACGGTCAACGGGCAGATCGTCCACCTGTTCAGCTACGATGCGACCAACAGGATCTACCGGGAGAAGCAGGCGGTGCACACAGGGACCGCGTTTGCCCAGACGATCAGTTCGCCGACCGAGATCCAGGAGCAGGAGATCTTGGTCGTCACCTATGACAGCAACGGTCGGGCGGCTAGCCGGACACGGTCTGTGACTGGGAGCGGCACAACGTACTCGTACACGACCAGCGGTGTGCGCACCACGGACCTGCCCAGCGGTGTGACGCTCAAGGCCATCGTGGCGACCAACGACTTGGGTGCCAGCCGGCGCTACGAGTACGACCCCGTGAGCGGTCGTGTCTACTCGATCCTCTACACGCCGAGCGACGACTCGTATGGTCGCCCGCGCGCCCACGACAGCACGAATTCTGGCATCGGCGGCGTCGCGTCGACCGACGTGGAGCCGACCAGGATCACCATCTACCGGATCTTCGACAACACCTGCACGTGCCAGAAGCCGATCGAAGTGCGCGAGATTGCGACCCGTGGCTCGGATTCGACGCGCACGACGCTGTTCCAGTACCACCCAGACAGCAAGATGGTGTCGAGGCGGACCGTGACCAGTCCGGCCACTTCGGGACCCTCGACGGCCGTCTGGGAGTACTCCTACGTGCAGGCCAAGACCACCGGCCAACTCTGGGGAGCATGGCTGATCGACACCGAGACGACGCCGGAAGCCACCTACACCTACAGCTACTCCAACTGGCAGAACCGAGCCGACGCCACCAACCACGGTCGCATTGCCGGTACCGTGACCCGCTCCGTGGCCAATGTCACCATCCAGAACTCCCTGACGGGTTCGGGGACGACCACGACCATCGCTGAGGTGCTGCACCGCAACCTCTCCAGCAACCCCGGCGGCTACACCTACCAAGGCAACGTCCAGGGCCAGCCGCGGGTGATCATCGACGGCGATGGCGTCGGCACCTTCTACGGCTACACCACCGAGGGATGGGTCAGCTCCGTCGCAGACCACAACGGCCGCGTGACCCGGTCGTACACCCGGGACTCGGCCGGCAACGCCACTTCGATCACGGGCAACGCCGGTTCGACGGCGCACGCCGCGGTGACCACGATCACCGACCAGAGCGCCTCGGGGCTCGTCTATGCCACCTCCGCCACCGCAAACGGGGTCGCTTCGGTTACCGAGACCTACTACGACCGCTTCGGCTACTTGGCCGTGGAGCGCCACAACAACCTGGATTCTTCGGCCGCAGCACCCAGCCGGCACGGCGGCTCGAGCACCGGGGCGCGCGGTTGGGTGGAGTCGCAGTGGATCTACGACCACTACCTGCTCGCCGAGACCTACCGCGACCGCA
>JAEUHP010000075.1 GCA_016795295.1 Planctomycetota bacterium
GCTCACGCCGTCGCCGGCAGATCGAACACCGAGAGCAGTCCGCGCCGGCGCCAGCCGATCGCCAGGAGCCAACTGCGCGGCGCCACCACCGGCGGCTCCAGGGCCCCGAGACCGCGCACCGTGAACGATTCCACAAACCCGTCGAACCACGGCGCCGACGTGAACACGTCCACGGCCTGCGGCACCGTGACGGCACGGCCTTCGGCGGCGTGCTTCTTGCCGTTGGCCAGCACGTAACACAGCGCGGCACGCACCGCGCGCGGCGAAGTCAGGGCCCGGTCGTGGTAGCGGTCGGCGAACAACCGGCCCCGGCGTCGCCACAGCCGGTTGAGGGCTCGCGCGATGCGGATCAACAGGCCCTGCACGGCGCGCGCCAGCGCCTGCCGATCCTCGGCCTCCGCGAGCAGATGCAGGTGGTCGTTCAGGATCGCGAAGTGCGTGAGCCGGAACCGCTTGCCGGTGCGGCCCGCGCGCTGCTTGGCCGCGGCGAACACCGCGAGCAGCACCGCACGTTCGCGTGGCTGGCGCAGCTTGGGCAGGCCTGGGCGCAGCTTCACGGTCACGTGGACCGGGGTCCGGGCCGAGAGCGCGGGACGCGGCGTGTGGGCGACCAAGGGCAGCAGGCCCTTGGGTTTCCTGCCTGCGCCGGGCCGTGCGCCACCGTGCTGGCGGAACGGCAGTTCGGCCTGCGCGGGGCGCCGCTGCCGCCGCACAGGCGCCGGGCGTTGGGCTGCTTTGGGCGCGAACTGGTTGGTGGCGGGGGAATGGCGACGGGCCATGCTATGGTTGCCTTTTGAAATAGCATAAATACATTTGGAGTACAAGGGAGACCACGAGCAACCGGCAGCGTGGTAGCAGGACCAAAGTCGACGACGGGCCGAGTGCTGCCAGGCGGTCGTCGCCACGGCAGAACCAGGGCGAGCAGCGTCTTCGCCTTCGGCGTCCGTGCCTGATGGCTCGCGGCACGGATCGACGAGTTCCGACTGGAAGTTGCCGCGCATGTGTGGCGCGCCACATCGCCGCAACCGAACGCGGCGCAACCGCACCCGCCACAGAACCAACCTACCCCATCGCCGCCAGATCCCCCGCCACCCCTTCCTGCAGCGCGCGCGCCAGTTCCTTGCGTTCGCCACGCACCACGGCCTCCCGACCAAAGCGCACCCGCGCGTCGATCCGCGGCAATCCGAGCAGGCGCAGGGCGTGCGAACCGAAACCCATGTCGCCCCACCAACACACCGCCTCGCGCGCCGGCGGCGAGTCGGCCGGAGTCCCGTACCGCAGCGCCACGTGGTGCACCGGCAGCTGCGTGGCCGCGGCGGGAGCGAGCAGGGCCGGGCGGAACGGCAGCAGCGCGTCGCCGCTGGTGCTGGTGCCCTCCGGAAAGAACAGCACCAGATGCCCGCGCGCCACTTCGTCGACCAGCCGCCCCGCAACCTGGGGCAGGCTGCGTTTGTCTTCGCGCTGCACCAGTTGCACCCCCACCGCCCGCACCAGCCAGCCGAGTACCGGCCAGTGGGCCACTTCGGCCTTCGACAAGAACGACACCGGCCGCACCGAAGCGAGCACGGGAATGTCCAGATACGACAGGTGGTTCGCGACCAGCAGCCCGCCCCCGGTGGGCGGCTGCCCGTCGATCTGCACGCGCACCCCAGCGATGCGCAGCACCCAGCGCGACCAATGGTGTACCACGCGGTCGCGGCAATGGCCACGCCGACGCTGGGTCGGCCAGGGCAAGAACCACAGAGCGAACACCCCGAACCAGACAGCCGTGCCCAGGCCGAGCCCGAGCACCCGCAGACCGATTCGGATTGCCGTCATCGCACCATCGTGCCGCCAGCGCCCCACGGACAGAAGGGTCCCGCCTTGCCGAACCGGGCCCCGCCGACCTACCTTCGCACCATGCACGTCACCATCGACTACTGCGTGGTTTGAAACTACGAACCCCGCGCGGCCGGTCTGGCCGCCGCCCTCGCCAAACAAAAGCCCGGCACCACCACCCAGATCCGCCCCGGCGGGCGCGGCGACTTCGTGGTGCGCCTCGACGGCCAGGTGGTGTGGGACAAGAAGCAGCGCGAACAGCGCTTTCCGGAGGTCGCAGAGATCCTGGCCCGCTGGCCCGCGTGAACCAGGGCAGCGAACTGCTGCTTTGCGTGGCACGATCGCAACCCGGCCCCTGGCAACGCCTAACGGCGTGCCACGCAAAGCAGCAGCCGACTCAGTCGCGGCGGAAGCGTAGGAAGTAGTTCTCGGTGAGGCCGAGCGGCACTTCCTCGACCAAGCGGAAGCCCGCCGCGGTGACTTCGGCGATCACTTCCTGCTTGCCGGCGCGCACGTGCCCGAGGGTCCACTCCCGACTGACCCCCGGAATGCGCTCGAAGTCGACCACCACGAATTGCCCACCCGGCCGCAGCGCCCGGTGGATGCCAGCCAGTGTCGCCCGCGGATACTCGAAGTGGTGGTAGGTGTCGCTGGTGAAGACGGCGTCGCAGGAGGCCTCGGGCAGACCCGGTTCGCGTTCGCCGCCGAGCACCGCCCGCACCTGGGTCTGACCGCGGCGCTGGGCGCGTTCGGCCAAGTGCAGCACGAACTTGGGCGCGATCTCGACTGCGTAGACCACGCCGGTCGGCCCCACGTCGGCGGCGAAGTGGTCGACGAACACACCCGTACCCGCCCCGACGTCGGCCACCGTCTGGCCGGGCTGCAGGCCGACCGCGCGCGCGATCGCGGTGCGCTTGGCGAAGATCTCGCGGCTCTCGCCCTCGAAGCGGCGGACCATGGCGTCGACATCGAGCGACGGGTTGGTGAAGTCGTCGTTGATGCCGGGTTTGACGCTGGCTTCGGTTGGGGCGGCCCCTGCCGGCGGGGCCGAGCAAGCGGGCAGCAGAAGGGCGAGTGCGAGAAAAATCCGCATACCGAAGAGCCTAGGACTCCAGGCCCACAACCACCATGGGGACTGGTGCGCTGCCAAAGCCACCCCATTCCCTGGTAGGTGGCCGGGAACACTCCCCGGCATCCACCCGCACCCATCCGGCACCCGTTCGCCCCCACCGGATCACTAAGGAATACAGCCCGAGTGGGCTGCCAACCCTCGACTCACGCCATGAACCCACGCCCAGACCCCACCGCGACGCGCGAATCGCTGCGCCGCCTCGCCATCCCCCACGCCCTGGCCTTCGGCTCGCGCCTGCTCGACCGGCGCAAGGGCGACGTCATCACCTTCCGCGAGTTCGTGGCGGTGGCCCGCGAACTGATCCAGCAGGTGCCAGACCAGACCGCGGTCTACTTGGCGACACTGGTGGCGCTCGACATGGCGAAGGAGGAGACGCCGGATCTGCGCGCCGCGCTGCCCTCGTCGAATTGAGCGGCCCTGCCGCAGGTTCAGGCGGCCGAGCCAGGCCAGCGCGAGCCCGTCAGGCGATCAGTTCGCGGATCGGCTGCGCGCCTTCGGTGCCAACCAGGCGCTGGTCGAGCCCGGCGTGGAAGAACGCCAGCCGGTTGGGATCGAGTCCGAGCTGGGTCAGGATCGTGGCGTGCAGGTGCTTGCAGTGGAACGGCCGCTCGACCGCGCGGTTGCCGAGCTCGTCGGTGGCCCCCACGGAAATGCCGCCGCGAATGCCGCCGCCGGCCAGCCACATGGTGAAGCCCGCCGCATCGTGGTCACGGCCCGTGCCCTCCGCGTACTCCGCAGTCGGCTGGCGGCCGAACTCGCCGCCCCACACCACCAGCGTCGAGTCGAGCAGACCGCGCTGCTTCAGGTCCGTGAGCAACCCGGCGATCGGCTGGTCGGTGGCGCCGGCGTGTTTGGTGTGGTTCGTGACCAGGTCACCGTGGGCATCCCAGTTGTGGTCGTTGTGGTTGCCGCCCGAGTAGATCTGCACGAAGCGCACGCCGCGCTCGACCAGGCGCCGGGCCAGCAGGCACTTGCGGCCGAAGTCCTCGGTGCGCCGGTCCTCGAGCCCGTACAAGCGGCGCGTCGCCGCACTCTCCGTGGCCAGATCGATCGCCTCGGGGGCATGGCTCTGCATGCGGTAGGCGAGTTCGTAGCTGGCGATGCGCGCAGCGAGGTTGCTGTCGTCGGCGCGCGCGGCCAGATGCGCCTCGTTGTGCGCGCGCAGGGTGTCGAGCATGGCGCGCTGTTCGCCCGGACGCAGGTCCGCGGGCGGTGCCAGGTCCAGGATCGGCGTCCCGGAGCCTCGCAGCACGGTGCCCTGGTAGACCGCCGGCATGTAACCACTGTGCCAGTTCTTGGCGCCCGAGATCGGGCCACCGCTCTGGTCGAGCATGACCACGAAACCAGGCAAGTTCTCGTTCTCGCTGCCAAGGCCGTAGGTGGCCCACGAGCCGAGGCACGGCGCGCCGGACAGGATCTTGCCGCTGTTCATCATCAGCATGGCCGAACCGTGCAGCGGCGAATCGGCATACATGCTGTGCACAAAGGCGATGTCGTCGACGCAGCGCGCGAGATGCGGGAACAGGTCGCTGACGTGTTTGCCGCACTGGCCGTACTGGCGGAACGCCCACTTGGGGCCGACCACGCGGCCCTGGGCCTTGGTGCCCCCACGGCCCTTGGTGTCGATGTCGATGGTCTTGCCGTCGAGGCCGTAGAGCTTCGGCTTGTAGTCGAAGGTGTCGACCTGGCTCGGGCCGCCGTACATGAACAGGAAGATCACGGCCTTGGCCTTGGCCGGGAAGTGCGGCGCTTTCGGCGCCAGCGGGTTGCCGCCGTTCGGCTGGAGTGCAGTGGCGGGGGTCGATCGAACGAGGCGGTCGAAGAAACGGTCGCGGCCGAGCAGGTCGGTGAGGCCCAGGGCGCCAAAGCCAGAACCGAGCTGCCAGAGGAACTCGCGGCGGGTGCGGCCACAGAAGTTGGGGGGCTTGGGCATGGGGAGTCGCGCGTAGGGACTCAATCGAGGAACAAGAACTCGTTGCCGGACAGCAACACGAGACAACACCGCTGCAGCGCCGCCGCTTCGTCACGGCCGAACTCGCCCTGCAGCCGCGCCGCCAGCTTCAGCAAGCGTTCGACATCGTCCGCGCGCGCCGGCCGCTGCGTCGTAAGCTCGAGACCGCGCGCCAGCGCCGCGCGCAGCGAATCCGTCTCGCCACGCAATCGCAGAGCGAGCCGCGCCGCCGCCGCCTGGGCGAATTCGCCGTTCCACAGGGTCAGCGCCTGCGTCGCCTGCACCGTGGCGAAGCGCACCGGACAACTCGCGTCCGTGTCGGCCTGGTCGAACGCCGCCAGCAGCGGCTCCTGCAGACTGCGCTTCTGGTGCACGTACAGACTGCGCCGATACCACTGCGCTTCGGGCGAACTGCCCCAGGCGTCTTCGGGCCGCGACGCGGTCGCCAGCACCGCAGCGGGCAACGGCGGGAACACACTCTCGCCACCGCGCTGCAGGTTGAGCAACCCAGCCGCCCACAGGATCGAGTCACGCACTTCTTCGCTGGCGAGCCGCCGGCGGTCGAAGCGCCAGAAACGGTCGTTCTGCGGATCCAGGGCCAGCGCGTCCGGCTGCGGCCCCGAAGCCATGCGGTAGGTCGCCGAAGCGACGATCAGGCGGTGCATGGCCTTCAGACTCTGCCCGCGCGCCAGCACTTCGCCAGCCAGCCAATCGAGCAGTTCGGGGTGGGTCGGCAGGTCGCCGAGCCGGCCGAAGTCGTTGCTCGAACGAACCAGACCGCGGCCGAAGTGCCACTGCCAGAGGCGGTTGGCGACCACCCGCCAGGTGGTCAGGTGCGCCGGATCGGTGAGCCACGCGGCCAGGGCCGTGCGCCGCCCGCTCGAACGGCCGTGCCGCGGCGGCACCACCACCGGCTCGCCGCCGCCGAGCATCGCGGGAAAACCGGGCGCCACCGCGGCGCCGCGGCTGTGCACGTTGCCGCGCAGCCGCACGTACCCCTGCGGCCCGCGGGCGCCGGCTTCGCGCACCGCGAGCACGGGAATCGTCGCCAGCTCGGGCCGGCGCAGGGCCGCAAGCGCCAGCGCGTCCTGTTCGCAAGCCGCAGCCAGTTCGCCGCCGGCTGCGCGCAACTGGGCGAGAGCGCCCAAACCGCCCGGCGCGTTCTGCGCCAGCACCGCAGCTTCGGCGGCACCCAGCGCCCGGTCGTAGAAGGTCAGTTCGTCGAGATCACCGCGGAAACCACCGCCCCCGCCGAGCAAGCGGCCCACGGCCAGCTGCGCTGGCGCGACGAGCCGGCGCTTGCCACCCGTGGCACTGCCGGCCAGGGATCCGTCGACGTAGAGCGCGAACTGGCCACTCGCCTGGTCGCGCGTGAACAGCACATGGTGCCACTGGCCGTCGTGGTGGCCCGGTGCCGAGGCGACGAACACATCGGGCGCGCCAGTGCCCGCGACGATGCGCCCGGCGTCGTGCCAGGCGATGCCCCAGTCGGCGACCACGCCCGGCATCTCGCCGTCGACCAGACCCGAACCCGTGTACCAGGCCGTTTCGTTGGGCGCGCCGGCGCCGCGGTGCGTGCTGCGCACCCAGAACGCCACGGAGAACGATTCGGCGACCAGCCGCGGCAGCAGCACGGCATCGTCACCATCGCAGCGCAGGGCCTGGCCGTGCACGCCCTCGCAGGCCACCACCTGGCCCACGGTGGTGCCCTTTGCGGCCCCGCCCTCGGCCACCAGTTCGTGCGGCGACGGCAGTTCGCAGTCGAAGTGCGCCAGCACACCAGGACCGCGGGCGGCTGCCGGATCAGGGCTCGCCGGCGCAGCCGCGAGGCGTTCGCAGAGGCGCGTGCGCAGTGCCGCACGCTGCTCGGTGAACTCGCGGAGCGCGCGCTCGTGGGCCACTGCGGCCCCGTCCTGCGGCAGATCGTGGGCGCGCAGGTCGTACGGGGTGAGGTTCTCGAAGAACGCCAGGAACGCGTAGTAGTCGCGCTGCGGCAGCGGGTCCTTCTTGTGGTCGTGGCAGCGCGCGCAGCCGAGCGAGACGCCGCACACGACACGCGCGGTGGTGTCGGCGATGCTGTCGAGGTCGTCGTAGCGGGTCTGCAGGGCGTCGGTCGGCTCGTCGTCCCACACGCCGAGGCGATAGAACCCGGTGGCGATCTGGTCGGCGACCGTCGGGTGTTCGCGTTCGTCCCCGGCGAGCTGGCGGCGCACGAACTCGCCATACGGCAGGTCCTCGTTGCACGCATCCACCACCCAGTCGCGGTAGCGCCACACGAACGGCTTCTGGCGGTCGCGTTCGTAACCATCGGTCTCGGCGTAGCGCACGAGGTCGAGCCAGTGGCGCGCCTGGTGTTCGCCGTAGTGCGGCGAAGCGAGCAATTGCTCGACCAAAGCGGTGTAGGCGGCTTCGGAGGGATCGGCGGCGAACGCTTCGACGAGTGCCGGCTCCGGCGGCAGGCCGGTGAGGTCGTAGTGCAGACGGCGGGCGAGCGTGCGCGGATCGGCGGCGGGGGCTGGCTGCAGGCCAACTTCGGTCAGGCGCGCGAAGACGAAGTGGTCGATTGGATTCTTGGCCCAACCGGCCCCGGCGGTGGGCACGGACGGTTGCTGCAGGGGGCGGTAGGCCCACCACGTTTGGGGCTGGGGTGCGGGGGCCTCGGCGGCGTTCGTCGCAGGGCTCTGACCGTGCAGGAGGGACGTGGCGCAGAGCAAGGACGCCAGGGCACGGCACGAGCGGAACGGCATGACCAGCGCAGCATCGCCGGGTTCTGGCAGGGCTGCAAGGCGGGGGATGCCCGAGGTGCGCCAGGCCCCGGCGACCCGCTACACCACCACCTGCCGCCACCGCCCGCGGCGAAACCACACCACCGCGCCGACCGCGAACAGCGACTCGGCACTCGGAATCGCCCACAGCACGCCGGAAACGCCGTACTCCAACCCAAACGCCAGGGTGTAGGCCAAGGGAATCTGCAGCGCCCAGAAGAACACCAGGTGCAGCCAGGTCGGCGTCCAGGTGTCCCCCGCGCCGTTGAACGCCTGCACCGCCACCATGCCCCACGCGTAGAACACGTAGCCCGCCGCCACCACCCGCAGCGTCTCCACCGCCACCGCCGCGATCGCCGGATCCGGAGTGAACCAGGCGACGATCGCCTCGGGCCACACTTCCATCACGATGGTCACCAGGCCCAGGAACGCCGCGTCGAACAGGCCGGTCAGCCACACCGCGCGTTCGGCCCGATCCGGCTGCTTCGCGCCGAGATTCTGGCCGACCAGCGTCGCCGCCGCATTGCTGAGCCCCCACGCCGGCAGCAGCGCGAACACCAGGATGCGGATGCCGATCGTGTAGCCGGCGCCGGCCACTTCGCCGAAGCTGGACAAGAACTTCATCAGGAACACCCAACTGGTGGTGCCGATCAGGAACTGCCCAATGGTGCCGCCCGACAGCACGACCATCTGCCACAGTGGCCCCGCGTCGAACCGCCACAACCGATCCAAGCGCACCCGTCCATTGCCGCGCCGCAGCAGCCAGAATTGGTAGAGCACCGCCACCGCCCGGCCGAGCGTGGTCGCCACCGCCGCCCCGGTGACGCCGAGCTGCGGGAACGGCCCGAGACCGAACAGGAAGCACGGGTCCAGCACCAGATTCAGGCCGTTGCTGACCGCCAGCACCTTGAGCGCCAGGATCGGGTCGCCCGCGCCGCGGAAGATCGCGTTCTGCAGAAACAGCAGGGTGATCACGACATTGCCGCCGAACAGCCAGCGTGCGTAGCCGCTGCCGACCTCGACCACGCGCTGGTTGCCGTCGGTCATCCACGACAGCAGTTCCGGCGCGAACACCGCCGCCGGCACGCCGAGCAGCAGGCCCACCACGAGGCCGAGCCCGATGGCCTGGCTGCCGGCGCGTGCCGCACCGGGCAGGTCGCGTTCGCCGACGCGGCGCGCCACCAAGGCCGTGACGGCCATGCCGAGGCCGAAGGCGATCGCGTAGACGATCGACAAGAGCGCTTCGGTGGCGCCGATCGCCGCCGCCGCGGCACCGCGGGTCGGCGCACTGTCGAACCAACCGGCGTCGAGGCGCCCGACCCACCAGATGTCGACGATGGCGAACAGCGACTCGAGCAGCATCTCGAGCACCATCGGGATCGCCAGCAGCAGGATCGCGCGCGGCAGGCTGCCTTGGGTGTAGTCGTAGTGTTCACCGCGCAGGCTGCCGTTGATGTGCTGCCACAGCGACCGGGTGGCGGGTGTGGGCAGGGAGGTGGCCGGGCCACGAGTGGGTTCGGTCATGGGCGGGAGCGCCGGGAGGCGGGCCGGATGGCGTAGCACACCGCGCGCCGTGAGTCCGCGGGATTTCCGCAGGTGCAGACTCGCCTCCCCGCCCGCAGCAGCGCTCGGCTACGGCGCCTGGACGACGAGAGTCAGACCCTCGCTCGAACTGACTCCGAACGGGGTCGGCAGGCAGGGCCCCGGCCACCAGAAGGCCGCCTGGGTGTGGAAGCGCATGCCGACGAACGCCGCGCCCGGCGGCAGGGGCAGGGACACCCCGCCAACTCCTGCAGCGTCGGTGGCGAACCCCACGGCAGCAGCCGTCGCGGGCGGCGTGATGCTCACATGCAGACGCAGGCCGAGTCCGAACGGATCACTGCCGAGCAGGTCGGCCACCGTGCCCGCCAACAGCATGCCAAACCCCTGCGCCGGCCCGCGGTCGCAGCGCAGCGCGAAGCCACTGGCACCCGCGATGGGCGGTTCGGTGCCGTCGAGCCGATGCGGGCCGAAGCAGCCCGGGGTACCAAGACCGAACGGCTCCAACCCCTGAGGCCGGAGCGCGCGCAACGACACGCGCAACGCCGCCAACGCCTCGTCGTGGACCGCCGCTGCGAACAGGCCGCGGCCCAGGCCGCCGCCCAGCGCCGCCACGCGCGTCTCGTGGTCGGCACTGCGCCACAGGGCAAAACCCTGGGCATCGACCACCGTGCCGTCTTCGCGCAGTCGTTGCGCATAGACATCGGGCTCGAAGTCGTAGGACCAGACGTTGTTCTGGTAGGTCTCGTAGGCCACCACGTACTCACGACCCGTCCAGGCCACCTGCGGCCGGAACTGGCCGTTCGGTGCGGCCCCGGTCAGCACCGACATGGGCACCGGCGAGGTGCCGTTCGGCGTGACACGCTGCACGTAGATCTCGGTGTTGGTCCAATTGCTGCCGGATTGGCTGGCGACCAAGGCGCTGGTGCCGGCACTCGCCAACGACACACTGCCCCAGTTCTGGATGTTCAACACACTCATGGCACCAGCCGCCGTGACCGTGCCGTTCGGGTCGACGAAGTGCAGCGAGATGCCCGCCTGGCTCTGATTGTGGCTCCAGTGCAGTTCGCTGGCGACCAGCCAACGCCCGCCCAGTTCGACCACCGGAGCCGCCGTGGCGTACGAGCCGGCGATCAGACGAGCCGGCCGGTCGAGCACGGTGCCATCCCCGAGCACCCGCACCCCATAGGAGTTCACATATTGTGGGTATTGGGGAGCATGGAGCGCTGTGACCAGGAAGTCGGTGCCGTTCGCCGCCACGGCCGGCGTGACACCAGGCATCACGTCGATCGGCTGGGCATCGAGCCACTGACCATCGGGCAGCAGCCGGCGCGCAAACACCCGGCCCAACTGGCCATCGGCCCACACCACCAGGTGGTGGTTGCCATTCCAAGCCGAACCGCCGTTCTGCAGCCGATTGTGGGACACCGCCGTGGCCACGATCGGCTGGCCATCGACGGCCTCACCGCGCGCATCCAGGCGCCAGACCAAGAGCCGCATGCCGGCAGAGAGCTCGCCGATGGCAGTGGCCAGATGGCCGGTGGCCGCGGGCCCGAGTCGCGGTGTGCGATGTGCTTCGTCGCCCAGCGTCACACAGCGTTCGGCCGCCGGTGCACCACTGGCGAGGCGGGGCAGTGCCCAAACATCGTCGGCCGAAGCAAACCGGGCTTCGTGCCACACGAACAGCACGCCACCGCCCGGCAGGGCTCCGAGCGCCGGACCATAGAACACATAGGCAGCATTGTCGGGCAACAACACACCACCGGGATCCCGCACCACACCCGCTGGGCTGAAGCGGCAAGTGCGGGCGTCGGACACCGGTTGGGCCCAGAGCACGTGCCAATCCAAACCATCCCAGGTGGCACGCACATCGGTTGGATTGGGACTCGTCGCCGGCACGGACAGCGGCACCGGGTTCGCATCCAGCACTTGCAGGTTGGTGCCCAGGCGCTGCACGACCACTTCGTTGGTGAAGCTCGGCGTCTGGCGGGTCCAGGCGGTCAAGAAGTGTGGCCCACCGCCGCGGATCACCCCCCCGCCGACCGGCAGAGGCACCGACGCAGCATCGATCGGCTGCAGGCTCGCACCATAGCGGCGGCCTCGGCTGCCGTTCTCTTGCCAGGACACCAGGAGGGTACCGTTCGCCCAGGCCAGACCCAGGCCGAAGTAGATCTGGTAGGACGCGGGCTGCACGACGAGACCCGCGCCGTCGAGCAGGGTGCCGGCGGCACTGATGCGGCGCAGACGGATGTCGGAATTGCCGGCGCTGTAGCCGGTCCAAGCCACGAACCACTGGTTGCCATCGCTGGCCACCGCGAGCAGCAGACCGGTGTCGTCCTGGCCGAGCACCATGGGGACCGGATCGCGCACCACGCCGCTGGCGGCGACGCGCACGGCGGCGACGCGGGAGGCGAAGTAGCCGCTGCCCGGGTCGTATTCACTCTGGAACACCACCAACCAGTCGGTGCCGTTCCACACGGCACTCGGCAAGGTCTGGTTGCCCGGCGCACGGCACACCGGGAACGGCAGGGCATCGATCGGCGTGCCCGTGGCATCGACGCGCACGGCCCAGATGTCCCGTTCGCCGGCGCGGTCGTCTTCGAACACGACCAAGCTCGACTGGCCGCCCACGGCCACCGACGCATTGCGCTGCAGGCCGGCAGCGGGCGCGATCGACGCGGGTGCAGGCAAGGCCAGAGCCGGGCCGAGATTCGGCGCTTGCCCGAACAGCGGCAACGCGACGCCGAGAACGGAGAACCAACAGGTGACGCCGCGGGCGAGCGCGGCAGCGGGCGAGACATGGCGCATGGAGACCTCCTTGGGGCAACCGAGCCGGAAGGGTCGCGTGCCGCGACGACTGCCGACTCTGAAGCCCGCCGCGTGGCTGCAGCCTTGGTGGCGACCAAGCGTC
>JAEUHP010000089.1 GCA_016795295.1 Planctomycetota bacterium
CGCGCAGCGCGGCGAGGCAGCCCTCGAGGTCGGGCGCGGCGTGCACGTTGCCGCAGTAGGTCAGCCGAGCTGGACCGGCTTTCGGGTGGGTGGTCACGGCGGAGGGGGCGGCGGCAAGCGCCAGCCGGCAGAGTAGCCGCCCACCCAACCGGCGAAACGGGCTTTGGCCGACTCGGCGCGGCCAAGCGCCGCGCCGCGCGCATGAGCGGCAATTCAGCCACGCTTCACCCGCTGCTGGGCCGGGGGCGGCACAAGGCAACGGTGCCAGCAGGGGCCCGCACACCGCGGACAGCCACTGGCCATCGACACCAGCAAGAGGACGCGCGATGCAAGCTCTCGTCTACCAGGGTTCCGGCCGCATGGCACGGGCCGAACGCCCCACCCCCGTCGTGCGCGACGCGACCGACGCCATCGTCAGGGTCACCAAAACGACGATCTGCGGCACCGACCTGCACATCCTGGCCGGGCACGTGCCGTCCTGCGAACCGGGTCGGGTGCTCGGCCACGAGGGCACCGGCGTCGTCGAGACGGTGGGCCCAGGGGTGACGCTGTTCGCCCCGGGGGATCGGGTCCTGATCTCGTGCATCACGTCCTGCGGACGCTGCCCCCCGTGCCGCAAGGGCATGTATTCGCACTGCCTCACCGGTGGCTGGATCCTCGGCAACCGCATCGACGGCACCCAGGCCGAACAGGTGCACGTCCCGCATGCAGACACCAGTCTCTACCGGCTGCCCGACGGCACCGACGAAGAACCGTTCGTGATGCTGAGCGACATTCTGCCGACTGGCTTCGAATGCGGCGTGCTGAACGGCAGGGTGACGCCGGGGGGCACGGTCGCCATCGTCGGCTCGGGGCCAATCGGCCTCGCGGCGCTGCTCACCGCCCAGTTCTACGCCCCCGCCGAGGTGGTGATGATCGATCGTGACGCCCACCGCCTCGAGGTCGCCAGGTCCCTGGGTGCCACCACCGCGGTGAACAGTGGCGACGGCGGCACGGTGGCGCAGGTGCTCGCCTTGACCGCGGGGCGCGGCGTCGACACCGCCATCGAGGCGGTCGGGATCCCCGCCACCTTCAACCTCTGCGAAGACCTGGTCGCTGCCGGGGGCACCATCGCCAACATCGGCGTACACGGCAGCAAAGTCGACTTGCACCTCGAACGACTCTGGTCGCACAACGTGACGATCACGACGCGGCTCGTCGACACAGTGTCCTTGCCAATGCTGATGGAAGCCGTGCACAACCGCAGGGTCGATCCTCGGCCGCTCATCACCCACCGCTTCGCGCTGGCCGAAATCGTCGCCGCCTACGCCACATTCCGTGACGCCGCGAACACCAAGGCGCTCAAGGTGATACTCACCACATGAGGCATCCGGCACCTAGGCCGAAATGGGCATGGAAGATCGGCAGGGGTGACGTTCCACTGGCGAGTGTTCATGCTCGGCGCCCCCGGGCCACGCCCAGGACCATGACCAACAGTACGCCAGGTCGGGCAGCCGCTGCAGCGCTGCGCTCACCATCGGACCCGCCACCCGGGTTGCGCGGCCTCGGCATGGCAGAGGCCAGTGCACGCCTGCGGCAGTTCGGCGGCAACCGCTTGGTGCCCGTGGCACGGCTCGCATGGCTGAGGCGCCTGATCAAGCTGGTCGCGGATCCGATGGCGCTGATGCTGGCGGCCGCGGCCCTGCTCTACTGCCTGCTCGGCGACTGGGGAGACGGCCTGGTCAT
>JAEUHP010000090.1 GCA_016795295.1 Planctomycetota bacterium
CGCCATGCATCGGCCGCGGCCGAGAAACGCGCCGTGATGCGCTTGCTCGGCGCCTGGTCCGGCGCTTCGGCCGAGAGCCCGTCGATCGCCGTCAGCGAACCCAGGAGCTGCAGCAGCTGCGCGCCGCGATGGCAGTCGAGCTCGGTCTTGAAGTCGAGGCGCTGCAACTGATCGACCGCAGCGAGCACCGCGGCCCGCGCCTGCCGCTCCAGCCGTTTGGCGACCGTGGGGCTCAGGCTCTCCTGGACCGCCAGCACTTCGAGTTGTGCGCGCGCCTGTTCGACGTCGGGCTGCGTGCGCAAGCCGCGGTCGAGTTCGCGCAGCGTGGTGCGGCGTTGCGTGCGCTCCGCGGTCTGCACGCTCGATTGCAGGGAAACGAGCAGGCGCTGCAGACGCGCATCGACGGCGCCGAGCACCTGCACCGACCGCGACCGATCGGGGACGTGCAATTCCAGATCAGGCATCGACGGCATGGCCGGCGCCGCCGGCGGCTGCAGCGAGTAGCTGATCGGCGATTGGCCCGTACTGCGGGTGACTTTGATGCCACCGTAGCCGCCGCACATCGCCAGCAACACGCCCGCCACCACCAACCAACCCCAGCGCCCGCGCCGGCGGGCATGGCGGGGCAGCGGCGGTGGGAACGGGCCGGGCAGCGGCACGCGCTGCGCAGGAACGGCACTGCCGACGGCGGGCGGCGGTGGCGCTGTGGCGCTGGCGACCGGCGGGGGCGCGTGCGGCGGCAAACACGGCGGCATCGCCCCGTGGCTCGACAGCGGTGGCAAGGGCATGGCGCTGGCCCCTTCGGCGACCGCTGCAGCGGCGACGCCGACCGGACCACCGAGCGCCACGATCAGATCGTGCACACTCTGGAAGCGCGCTGCCGGATCCTTCTGCAGACAGCGCTGCAACACGGCGCGTTCGGCGGCCAACAGGTGTGCCGGCAGCGCGGGCGGTTCGAGTTCGTGCTTCTTGAGCACCTCCCACTCGCTGTCGCCGCGGAACGGCACCTGCCCGCACAGCAGCTCGTAGAGCAAGACGCCGAGCGAGTAGATGTCCGAACGATGATCCCCGCGCCGCTGCAGCAGCTCCGGCGCCATGTAGTAGGGCGTACCGCGCCCAGTCGACAGGCTGCCACGGCTCTCGGTGACGAGCTTGCTGAGGCCGTAGTCACCGAGCCGCGCCACACTGCCCTTCAAGAACACGTTCGCCGGCTTGATGTCGAAGTGCACCAGCGCCCGGTCGTGCAAAGCCGCCGCCCCGCGGCAGGCCTGCAGGAACCAGCGCAGCAGGTCCTCGCGTTCGGCGGGAGCCGGGGGCTGCCCGTCCCCGCGCACCTTGTCGCGCAAGGTCTCGGTGCCGGCGAACGCCATGACCAGGTACGGAATGCCGTCGACTTCGCCGCGGTCCTCGATCGACACCAGGTTCGGGTGGTCGATCTGGGCGAAATACTGCACCTGGTCGAGCTCGGCCAGGACCGCCCGCGCCACCTGCGGGTCCTCCACCTTCAGGAACTTGATCGCGTAATCCTTGCCGATCGACTGCTTGCGGGCGCGGAACACCAGCCCGAACATGCCGCCGCCGAGCTTGCCGATCAGTTCGAACCCGGGCACGTAGCCGGGCTTGCGGTAATCCCGATAGAACGCTTCCCAGTCGGGAGCAGCCGGCAGCGGGTCGGGGACGGTCATGGGCGCAGTATGACGGACGAAACCGAGGTCTGCTCTACGAACGAGCTGCGGAAGATTGCCCAGGAGCTGCTGCGTTGCGTGGTAAGCCAACCGAAGGCCCCGAGGTGTCCCGCCGAGCCGTGCCACGGAAAGCAGCAGTCTGCTCAGGCTGGTGGGGGCGGATGCGGGCAACCGCAAGGCGTGGCCCGGCAGCGGGGACAGCCCGCGGCATACTTGCGCCGGCCCACGGCTTCGAGGTCGAGTCCGTGCAGAGACGCCAGGGTCGCGAGCCAGGCGTAGACGTCGCCGAACTCTTCCTCGAGGTTGGCTCGTTCGCCGCGGCGGATGGCCCGGACCAACTCGCCGACTTCCTCGACGAACCAGAGCAGGGTGCCGGGCACGCCGCGCGCGCTGTCGCGCTCCAGGTAGATCTGCTCGATCAGCGCCTGGAACGAACCGGCGGCGCCACTGGGCCGCGCCTCGGCGCGCGGGGACCGCGGCGTGCCGCTCACTGCTGCCCCGCCCGCTTCACGGTCAGCAGCACGATTTCTTCGCGCAGGCCGTCGGCGCCGGCATCTTGTTCGAAGTTGCCGAGCACCATGTTCATGAACATGGTGGTGTGGCGCGGCGACAGCTGGCGGAGCTGGTCGAGCAGGCCGACGGAACGGTGCAGCGCGTCGTTGCCGAACACCAACCGAGTGCCGGGCGTCATGTCGATCTCCTGCGGCCGCAGCGACTTCTCGAACACCGGGCCGTCGTCGAGGCCGAGAGCCAGACCCTCGGCGTTGAGTTCGAGCACGTCGCCGCGCTGGCAGATCAGCAGCGGCGAGCGCGCACCCGCCTGGTACAGCTTGCAGCCCTTCGCCGTCACCTGCACCAGCGTCGCCACGGCGCAGCAGCCGGACGGCAGGTTCTGTTTCAGGACCTTGTTGGTGTGGGCGAGCGCCTTGCGCGGCGTCGCCGCGGCAGTGAGTGCCCGGTGCAGCTCGTCGCGGGCCTGCCGGCAGGCGTAGACCGACAGCGCACCGTGGCCTTGGGCGCTGATCAGGTAGAACACGGCGCCTGGCTCTTCGCCCTGCATCGGCACCAAATCGAAGTAGTCGACGCCGCCGCGCGAGCCGGGCGCGATCGCACCATCGACCTCGTAACTGTCCACCGCGGCGAATTGGTTGGGGACGGTCTTGTCGCGGAGCTGCTTGACCAGTGGGTCCATCGAGACCATGGCCGCACCACCGGACTGTTCCTGGCCCTTCAGCAGTTCGGCCAGGTCGGTCGCCAGATACTGCACCGAACGACCGAGCGCCGTCAGTTCGTCGTTGCCGCCGACGCGCACGCGCACTTCCGAACCACCGCGGCCGAGCTTGGACACGGCGAGGCCGATGTCGACGACCCGGGTCGCGAGTTTGCCGCCGAGCACCCAGCCACCGAGGCCGCACAACGCACCGACCAAGACCGCCATCCCGATGCCGATCAGGAAGCCTCGGTTGGTGATCGCACTGTCGGCGATGGCCCCGGACAGATTCTGCACCACGGCGACCGTGAGCAGCAAACCGCCGACGCAGCCGACGCCGGCCAGGGTGAGGGCCAGGGGAACCGCGAGTTTGCCGCTCTTGCTGCCTTTGCGCGCCATGGGAATCAGGAAGTGTGCCGTCCGTGGCCGAGTCAGACCATCTTCGGCCGTCAGTGGCCGAGCCAGACCATCGCCGGCCACAGACACAGGCCGGCATAGACTCCGGCCATCTGGTCGTCGGCCATGATGCCAAAGGCACCCGGCAGATCCTCCAGTTTCCGCGCCGGCTGGATCTTCAGCACGTCGAAGGCACGGAACGCGAAGAACGCACCGCAGTGGCCGAGCGCGTCGGGCACCGCCCCGCGCACCAGCGTGTAGACCAGGATCGTCACCAAGTAGCCGACCACTTCGTCGAGTACGAAGTACCCGGGGTCCTCCTTGGGCCAGGTGCGTGCCACGTAGTCGGACTGGGAGCAGCCGAACACGAACAGCACCAGCGCCGCGATGCCCCAAGCGAGCAGTTCGTGGCCGGGGCAGGCCGCCTGCAGGCCCACGCCGAGCACCACACCGCCCAGGGTGCCGACCGTGCCGGGAGCCCACGGCGAACAGCCCAGGCCACCACTGGTGATCAGGAACCAGCGCAGACCATCCAGGGGCCGACGACCGCGCGCAGCCGGCGCAGTCTCGGAGCCGGCGGTCGAGGACGGGGGAAGAGGAGCCGGATCGACCATCAGCGCAAGCCTCCGAACAGCACCGCACGTGCCTTCCAGACGTAGTTGACGCCCGAGACCACCGTCAGCAGCAGGCTGAGCCAGAAACCGGCGACCGCCGCCCACACCCAGAGGTCGGTGCCGGCGACCATGGTCATCAGCGCCCCAATGGTCCAGCACTGGGTCACCATCTTCCACTTGCCGAGGCGATCGGCCGGGAACGGCTGCCCACTCGCTTCGACCACGCCACGGATCGCGGTCACCAGGAACTCGCGCGCCAGCACCACCACCACGTACCAGGTGGTCAGGTGCCGCTCCGCCGTGACCGCTGGAAACTGCAGCAGGGTGACGAACGAGCCGCAGGCCAGCACCTTGTCGGCGAACGGGTCGGCGACCCGGCCAAACGCCGTGACCATGCCCCACTTACGCGCCAGGTAGCCGTCGAGAAAGTCGGTGAAGGCCGCGACCAGGAACAACACGAACGCAGTCCAGACCAGCGCCGCCACGGGCTTTGCGGCATCCGGGATCACCTCGAGGCAGACGAACACCAGTGCGGTGACGCACAGCCGCGACACGGTGATCAGGTTCGGCACGTTCATGGGCCGGACCGCGGCCGGCGGCTGGGCCGCGGTGGCACCGCCGTCGCTCCCGCAGCCAACTCGGCGTCGAGTTCGTAGTCGCGCGCGGCGGTGATGCGGGCCGCCACCAGGTCGCCAGCCGTTGCGGAGCCCTGCGGCAGCAACACGCGGCAGTCGACTTCCGGCGCGTCGGCCCAAGTGCGGCCGACCACGCGGCCCTCGGTGTCGACGCCGTCCACCAGCACCGGCAAGTCGCGGCCGACCAGCGACCGCTGGAACGCCGCCATCACCGGCCGCTGCAAGTCCATCAGCTCGGCAGCGCGCGCTTCGGCCAGCTCGGTCGGCACTTGGTCGGGCAGGTCGTGGGCCGGCGTGGTCTCCTCGCGCGAATACGGGAACACCCCGAGCCGCTCGAAGCGGTAGTCCTGCACCAGACTGCGCAGTTCGGCGAAATCCGCCTCGTCTTCGCCCGGGAACCCGGTGATGAGCGTGGTGCGCACGGCGATGCCCGGCACTTCGCTGCGCAGGCGGTCGAGAATGCCGCGCACCTGCTGGCTCGACACGCCGCGCTTCATCGCCTTCAGCATCTTCGAACTGATGTGCTGGATGGGGATGTCGAGGTATTTGACCGCCTTCGGGTGTTCGCGCAGGAACGCCGTCAGTTCGGGCAGCACGGTGTGTGGGTAGGCGTACATCAGCCGGATCCAGCGGATGCCGTCGATCGCGCCCAGCTTCTCGAGCAGCACGTGGATCTCACGCTTGCGGTGCAGGTCGAGGCCATACGCCGTGGTGTCCTCGGCCACCACCACCAGCTCTTGCACGCCGGCGGCCGCCAGCGTCTCGGCTTCTTCGACCAGCACGTCGATCGGCTTGCTGCGGTTCTTGCCGCGCATGCTCGGGATCGCGCAGAAGGTACAGGTGTGGTCGCAGCCCTCGCTGATGCGCAAGTAGGCGAAGCTCTTCGGCGTCAGCAGGAAGCGCTTCTGGTCGCTGCGCGGGCCCTTGGGCTTGCCACCGTCGACCGTCGACGACCAGCGCCGCGGCGAGCCGTTCACGATCTTGCGCACCACACCCGGCACGCCCGAATAGTCCGACAGGCCGAACACGGCGTCGAGCTCGGGAATCGACTGCTTGAGCTCCTGGCCGTAGCGCTGGGCAAGGCAGCCGACGGCGATCACGCCCTTCAGGTTGCCTTCGTCCTTGAGCTTGGCCACCGCCAGGATGGTGTCGATCGACTCCTGCTTGGCGGTTTCGATGAAGCCGCAGGTGTTGACCACCACCACGTCGGCGTCCTCGGCGTCCTGCACCACTTGCAGACCTTCTTCGACCACGTGGCCGAGCAGCACCTCGGAGTCGACGAGGTTGCGGGCGCAGCCGAGGCTGATCAGGGAGACGCGGATCGCTTCGTTCACGGGGACGCTCCTGGACCGGCGCAAGACCACCGGCGCGGCCGACCGACCGCCGGCATGGCGAACGGCCTTTGGCCTGTGCTCCGCGCCGCCGGCCGCGCGTGGACTGCGCAGACGCCGGCGGAACGGTTCCGGCTCACGCCGGCTTCTGCTGGACGACCCAGACCTTGACGGTCGCCTCGACGCTGGCGTGCAGGTGCAGCACCACGTCGAACTTGCCGATCTCCTTGATCGGCTGCTCCAGGCGGACCTGCTTGTCCTGGATCGCGAAGCCCTTCTCGCGCAGGGCCGCTGCGATCTGCGCCGCGGCAACCGAGCCGAACAGGTGGCCTTCGGCGTTGGCGCGACCTTCGATGGTCACCGACGCCTCGGCCAGCTTGGTCGCGAGGTCCTTGAGGGACTGCACGCGCGCCTGTTCTTCGGCCAACGCCTGGGCGCGGGCCTTCTCGATCTCGGCCACGTTGGCCTTGGTCACCATCACGGCCATGCCGCGCGGCAACAGGAAGTTGCGAGCGTAACCCGACTTCACCTTGACGACGTCGCCGGTGCGGCCGAGGTGCTCGACGTTCTGCTTGAGCAGGAGTTCCATTTCAGGCCCTCCCCACGAACGGCATGAGGCCGATCATGCGCGCCTGCTTGATGGCCGTGGCCAGCTTGCGCTGGTTCTGGCCGGAGAAGCCGGTGCGCTTGCGCGACTGGATGCGGCCGTTCGCCGACACGAACTTCGCCAGGTAGGCGATGTTCTTGTACTCGAGCGGCTCCTCGGGCAGCACCTCGCGGCGCCGCGCCCCGAACCGACCGAACTTGCTGCGGCGCTGGCCACCACCGCCGCCGCCACCGCCATCGCGGTAGCCGCCGCCGTTGCCGCTGCCACCACCCATTGGATTGCTGGAGCTCATGGAATCTGTTCCCTGGAAATCTGGTTCCTGTGCGGGTTGTTGCTGGTTCAGGAATCCGCGCCGACCTCAGGGGTCTCGGCTTCGGCCACCGGCGCCGCCACGGGCTCCGGCTCCGGCGGCGGAGCGTCGTCGGCCGGGATGGCGTTGACGTCGAACGCCGCTTCGGGCTCGTAGGCCGCCTGCGGAACTTCGGCGCAGTCGACCAACAACGTGCGCAGCAGCGACTCGTTGAACTGCAGGTCGCGCCGGATCGCGGCGACGGCCTGGGTGTCGACGGAGAAGTAGACGAGCAGGTAGGTGCCGCGGTGCTGCCCCTTCATGGGGTAGGCGAGGCGGCGCTCTTCCCAGCGGCGGCTGCTCAGGATCTTGGCGCCGTGCTTGGTGAACAAGCCGGTGATGGCATCCTTGAGCGGCTGCCAGCCCTTGCGAACCTCCCGGTTGTCCAGGAGGCACATGCATTCATACGTGCGGGTGCGTTGCAACTTCGAATCTCCCGGGGCGGACCCCACGGGTTTGGGACACGAACGGAACTTGGGTCACGATGGATCCCTGGGCGGCGCGGCCGGCCCTGGCGTTTTGCCAGGGGCAGGTTCGTCACCGTTCCAGACACTCATCAGGTTTTGCAGGTCGGTGCCCCCGAGCCACGCTTCCGCGCAGTCGGCAGCCCGAGCCACCATGCGACCGAGAACCTCGCGTTCCTCCGGGAGGAAGGGAGCCAGGACGAAGTCCGGCCAGTTGGCCGAACGCAGCCCTTCGGCCCCGCGGGGTGCACCGGTGTCGCCGGCGCTGCCTGCAGGGGGTCCGATACCGAGGCGGAGACGAGGAAACGCGTCGGTGCCCAGCATCTGCTGGATCGACTTGAGGCCGTTGTGGCCCCCTGCGCTCCCCGACGGCCGGACACGCATCCGGCCCAGCGGTAGGTTCAGGTCATCGACGATCACAAAGAGCGAATCCGGCTTCAGGCCGGCGTGCCGCAGGAGCGGCGCCGCCACTTCACCGGACAGGTTGACGTAGGACTGCGGCTTGACCAGCAAGAACGAACGGCCCTTGCGGCGAGCTTCGCAGACCCTCGCCTTGACCTTCCCCGAGAAGGTGCGCGAACCGTCGTCCGCGCGCCGCTCGAGTCGTTCGAAAGCGAGCCCAAGGCGCTGGGCCATGAGGTCGAGCACCATGAACCCGATGTTGTGTCGAGTCGGTTCGTACTCGGGCCCGGGGTTGCCGATGCCGAGAACGATGCGGTGCCAGCCCATGGGGCGCTGAGGGGCGGAGGAGGTTACGGAGGAGGCCGGTTGGGCGCAAGGGGGTTGGCGGGAATCCGGCGTGGGCTGGGCGGAGCGGGGTAGGGTCGGGCGAGTTGGCCGAGTTGGTCAGTTCTTCTTGCACGGGACGGCTTGGGTCGCTAGGGTGCTCGCCCCGCGGGCGCTTGCTGGCCCGTGCCGTGAGGAGCTGTCTGCCGTGACCGCAGGGTCGTGGCGGGCGTGCCGACCGAGCGGGCCGTTAACTCAGTTGGTAGAGTGCGATCGTCACAAGGTCGAAGTCGCAGGTTCGAATCCTGCACGGCCCACCATTTTTGCTCCCCGGGTGAGGTATTCCCCGGGTGAGGTATTCCCCTGGGGGAGTCACTCCCCTGGGTGGGCCAGCGCCGCGCAACGGCGCACGCAGACTGAAAGCTTCGCAGACACGGAGCTGCGCAGACACGGAGCTGCGTCTCTGACTTCTGCGTCTCAGACTTCGATGTCGAGCGGCAGCCCAGCGCGGCCGTGGAGCCAGCGCACCAACCGGTGCCGCCCGCCCACCATGCCCTCGTCCGCGAACCCCGCCGCAGCGAAAAACGCCAGCGCCGCAGGATTCGCGGCGTCCACCAGCGCCACCACCACCCCGACCCCTACCTGCTGCGCCGTGCGCAGGGCCGCAGCGAGGATCCGTTGACCCATGCCGCGCCGGCGCCACTCAGGCGCGACCACCAAGGTGATCTCGGCCATCCGGTCCGGGCCACAGTCGAGGCGGAAGAAGCCGAGGCAAGCGCCCCCGGATTCGGCGACCCGGGCGACGATCCGGCCGTCGGCCAGCAAACGAACCGGCCAAGTCGCCCGCGCACTACCACCCGGCAACGACAGCCCAGGGGCCTGCAGCCACGGCTCGACCCGCTCCGCGTCGTCGAGACGGAACGGGCGCACGCGGACGGCGGCGGAAGAGGGCATGGGGCGCATGGCGGAAGGGCTCGCCGAGTCTCTAGCCACGCCGTGACAGAAGTAACCAAGTTGTCCACGGTTGCCGACCAGCACACCGGCGGGACAACAGTTCGCTTGACCCGGCGCGCTGGCAGCGCATACCATGACCGGGCTGGCAGCTCCCGTTCCGGGCGCGGCCAACACCTACCGACTCTCCGGCGACCCCGGGCAGACGGCTGGAACTTCCCGTGGACGAACCGACGTCCCAGGCAAGGTCCCGAGCCAGTTTTGGCTCGGGTCACGGGATTCCTACCGCCTGCTTGGGCAATTTCGTTTCCGGGCGGCCGTTCTACCCAGCAAGTTCTCTCCGAAAAGTTCTCTCCAGCAATTCTCCCCGCGGCACCCTCCCGCACCGCCTCCTGCTCCTGTTGCCATGGCCAACCACGCCGACATCCTCCGCTACATCGACTCGATCGCCCGTGACAAGGAGATCGACAAGGAGGCCCTGATCGTCGCCATCGAGCAGGCGATGGCGCAGGCCTTGGCCAAGAAGTACGGCGTCGACGACGTCGAGATCCACCTCGACCGGGACTCCGGCGAGTTCCAGTGCAACTACGACGTCTCGATGGAGGAGCAAGGGCGCATCTTCGCCGTGTCGGTGAAGCAGGCGATCACCGGGCGCATCCGCGAGGCCGAACGGGACGTGATCTTCGGCGAATACGAACGCAAGGTCGGCGAACTGGTGTCGGGCACCATCATGCGCTTCGAGGGCGACACCGTGATCGTGAACCTCGGCCGCAACATCGAGGGCATCCTGCCACGCGCCGAGAAGGTGCGCTCGGAGAACTACAACGTCGGCGAACGCCTGCGCGCCTTGATCTTCGAAGTGAAGAAGGTCGGCCCGCGCGTGAAGGTGATCTTGAGCCGCGCCCACCGCGACCTGGTGCGTGCGCTGTTCGAGCTCGAAGTGCCCGAGATCGCCGACGGCACCATCAACATCCGCCGCATCGAGCGCGAGCCCGGCTACCGCACCAAGCTCGCGGTGGACTCGGCGGACGACAAGGTCGACTGCGTCGGCGCGTGCGTCGGCGTGCGCGGCAACCGCATCAAGTCGATCATCGACGAACTGAACGGCGAGCGCATCGACATCATCCGCTGGAACAACGACCCCGCGTCGCTGATCGGCAACGCCCTGAAGCCCGCCGAAGTCGGCGACATCACGCTCGACCCGGCCGCGAAGAAGGCCCTGGTGATCGTCAGCGACGACCAGCAGTCGCTCGCCATCGGCCGCAAGGGTCAGAACGTGCGGCTGGCCAGCAAGCTGACCGGCTGGGACATCGACATCATGACCCGGGCCGAACTCGAGCAGTCCGTGGCGGCCGAAGACAAAGCTTCGGCAGCCGAAGCCGCGGACGACTCGGCGGCGGGCGAGTCGCCTGCAGCCCAGGCCAGCCCTGATGCCCAAACCAGCCCTGACGATTCGTCGAGCCCGCATGAACCGGGCTCGGACACGTCCGGCGCCACCGCGCAGTCCTGATCCGGGATCCCCCGTAGCCAGACCGCCCATTTCCCTGCCACTGACACCCTGCACTGACCGCACGAAAGCCGTTCCGCACTCGCGGGCCGGTGAGGAGCCAACTGCTTGAAAAAAGTACGAGTCCACGAACTCGCCAAAGACTACGGGATGCAGGCGAAGGACCTGGCGAAGCTCCTGCAAGACCTGGGCTTCTCGCAGGTCAAGACCAACATGTCAGCGCTCGACGAAGCGGACCTGATGATGGTCGAGGCGCGGCTGGCGACCTCCGGCGTGAAGAAGCAGGCCGCCCCTGCGGACGCAGGCGCCGGCACCGCGATCCCCAAGAAGAAGCTACTCAGCACGGCTGCCGCGGAACCCGAACCTGCTCCGACGGAAGCCGAGGCCGACGCATCTGGCGAGTCGTCCGGCACGCCGGTGCGCAAGGACTCGGCCAAGAAGCCACTGCCCAAGGCGCCGCTGAAGAAGCCGCTGACCAAGCGCGAGCTGCCCACCGAAGCCGCACCGGCAGGCACCGTACCGGCGGCCACTGGGCCGTCAGCCACTGTACCGGCGGCGACTGGGCCGTCAGTCACTGGGCCCACCGGCACTGGGCCCACCGGATCCGCCGCCGGGGTCGCCACGCCGGCGAAGACGGCTTCGGAGCCTGCCCAGTCCAAGCCAGCTCCGGCGAGCCCAGCTCCCGAACCGGTTCGCCCGGCTGCCGCACCGACTGCCCACGCGGCTCCCAAGCCCCCCGAAGCCGCTGCACCGGCCGCCGAGGCCGTGTCGGCTCCTGCCGCAGCGGCTGCGGATCTGCGTCCGGCAGCCTCGGTCACGCCAGCGGCCCAGGCAGCGCCGGTTGCTCCGGCCGCGCCAACGCCGACCGTCGCCGCACCCGACGTCCGAGCCGCGGCAGAAGCAGCGCCGGCGCCCCGTGCGGCCTCGCCCAGCGCCGCGCCCGCAGCCGGCGCCACGGATGCGGTGGCAACGCCCAAGGCAGCCCACCACAGCACCAGCACCCCGGCACCTGAGGCGCCGCGGGTCCAGGAGCAGCCGGCAGCCCAGCGGACCACCCAGCCGGCAGCACCTGCCGCGAGCGCGCCCGGGAACCCGCCGGCAGCGGAAGCCGAAGTCGACCCGGTGCGCAAGCTCCTGGTCCCGCAAAAGAAGGCGACCGTCGTCGGCCGCATCGAGCTGCCGCAGGAAACCATCCGCGACGCGCGCAGCCGTTCGGCACCTGCAGCGCCGCGCGATCTGAAGCGCCAAGCCTTGCAGAAGATGCAGCAGCGGTTCGGCCAGCGGCCCGGTGGCCCGCCCACCACGCGCCGTGGCCCTGGCGGCCCGACCGGTGGCCGCATGGGTGGCCGCGACATGGGCCGGACCGGTCCCGGGGTCGGCCCTGGCCGTCGCAAGGTCGCTGCACCGCTCGATCCCAACCGCGTGGTGGAGGTCGAAGAACCGGTGTCGATGAAGGCGCTGTCCGAAGCGCTCGGCATCAAGGTCACCGAACTGATCCAGACGTTCTTCCTGAAGCTGAAGATCCCAGGCAAGAACATCAACTCGATGCTGACCAACGAAGAGGTCGAACTGGTCGGCCTGGAGCTCGAGCGCAACATCAAGATCGTCGAGCACAAGGAGGCGATGGACCAGCTGATCGAACAGCTGGTCGAGGACAGCGCCGACGAGTCGCTGCAGACCCGCGCTCCGGTGGTCACCTTCATGGGCCACGTCGACCACGGCAAGACTTCGCTGATGGACGCTTTGCGCTCCAGCGACGTCGCGAAGCACGAGGCCGGCGGCATCACCCAGCACATCGGTGCGTACAAGGTCGAGAACGAGCACGGCCAACAGTTCGTGATCCTCGACACCCCGGGCCACGCGGCATTCACCGCGATGCGCGCCCGCGGTGCCGAACTCACCGACATCGTGGTGCTGGTGGTGGCCGGCGACGACGGCGTGATGCCGCAGACCGAGGAGGCGATCAGCCACGCGCTCGCGGCCAAGGTGCCGATCGTGGTGGCGATCACCAAGTGCGACCTGCCGCAGTCCAAGCCGAAGCAGGTCATGCAGCAGCTGATGATCAAGGGGCTGCAGGCCGAAGAGTTCGGCGGCACCACCGGCGTGGTCGAAGTGTCGGCCGTGAAGGGCCAGGGCCTCGACGAACTGGTCGATCGCATCCTGCTCGAGGCCGAAGTGCTCACCCTCACCGCGCGCCCGGATGCGCCCGGCAAGGGTGTGGTGGTCGAAGCCCGCCAATCGGCCGAACAAGGCGTGGTGGTCACCTTGCTGGTCAGCGACGGCACACTGCGCCTCAAGGACCAGGTGGTGTGCGGCGAGAGCTTCGCCCGCATCCGCGCGATGATCGACGACCACGGCCGCAACCTCGAAGAAGCCGGCCCGTCGACCCCGGTCACCATCTACGGCCTGGACCGTTTGCCCGCCCCCGGCGACAAGCTGTTCGTGGTCGAGGACGCCAAGAAGGCCCGCGAAGTGGTCGAAGAGCGCCAACGCCGCGTGCGCGAACTGTCGCGCGCCGAGCGCAGCGCGGTCACCCTGGAAACCCTGTCGGCGAAGCTCGCCGAGAAGGACGTCCAGGAGATCAAGCTGATCCTCAAGGCCGACGCGATGGGTTCGCTCGAGCCGTTGAAGAAGTGCCTCGAAGAACTGGCGACCGGCGAGGTCCGCGTGAACCTGGTGCACGCCGGCCTCGGCGGCATCAACAAGGCCGACGTCGACCTCGCGGCGACGTCGACCGCGGTGATCGTCGGCTTCAACACCGTGGCCGACGCGAACGTGCGCCAGCTCGCCGAGCAGGCGGGCGTCGAGATCCGCTACTACGATGTGATCTACGAACTGCTCGACCAGGTGCGCGCGGCCATGGAAGGCTTGCTGGCACCGCAGGAAGTGCAGAACGTGATCGGCCATGCCGAGGTCAAGGCCACCTTCCGCTCCAGCAAGTTCGGCCTGATCGCCGGCTGCCGCGTGTTGGACGGCATCGCCCGCCGCAGCGCCTCGGTGCGCCTGTCGCGCGACGGCGCGGTGGTGTGGTCCGGCAAGATCGCCAGCCTCCGCCGCGGCGAAGAGGATGTGCGTGACGTCAAGGCCGGCATCGAGTGCGGCATGACCCTGGAAGGCTACCAAGACATCAAGGTCGGCGACGTGCTCGAGTTCGTGACCGTCGAACTCGTGAAGCGCACGCTCGGCGGCTGAGAGGCCGAGAAGAAATCATGATACGGCCTCTCAGATTGTCGATTGGCGGCCGCCTTCGCGGCCGCGCAGAGCCATCGAGAGGTTGCTCTCTCAGGCTCTGAGTTCCCCGCCGGCGCACCACGCCGGCGGCCCGTGGCTCACCCGAGCCGTTCTTGCCATGTTGTACATCGGCGTGCTCCAGTTCAGCCTCGAGATCCCCTACGCGGAGACCCTGAAGGACAAGCGCTCGGCGATCAAGTCCCTCAAGGACCGGCTGCGGCGCTCGTTCAACGTCTCGATCTCGGAGATCGAAGACCTCGACGAGTGCACGGTCGCCACGCTCGGCGCCGTGGTCGCCGGCAGCGAACCAGCCCACGTCAACAGCACCATGGACCACCTGCTGAACGAGCTGCAGGAGTGGCGCGACGGCACGCTGCTCGACCACCAACTCGAGATCATCTCGCCCCGATGAACGAACGCCGCCTCGCGCGCCTCGCCGCGCAGATCCAGGAAACCTTGGCGCAAGTGCTGCTGCGCGACATCAACGACCCCGACCTCGGCATGGTCACCATCACCCGCGTCGAAGTCGACGCCGAGTTCACGGTGTGCAAGGCCTACTGGTCGGTGCTCGGCGACGCCCGAGCGCGCCAGGCTTCCGCGGGCGTGCTGAAGCGCGCGCGCGGCCTGTGCCAGCGCACCATCGGCAAGGTGATCCACACCCGCACGGTGCCCCACCTCGAGTTCTGCTACGACGAAGGGCTGGTGCAGGCCGCGCGCATCGACCAGCTGCTGGGCGAACTGAAGAAGGAGCGCGAAGCGCGAGAGGCGGCCCAGCCGCCGGCCGGCGATTCGCCACCCACGCCGCCGAAGCCCGAAGGGTGACGTGAGCGGTTCGGCCAGACGCCTGGTTCCGTCTGCCTCAGTCAGGAATCTGCCGCAGTCAGCAATCTGCCGCAGCCAGTAATCCGGATCAGAAGCTCGCCCAGCCCGGCACCCGCGGATACGGGATCGCATCGCGGATGTTGGCGAGCCCGCAGATGTAGACCAGCAGCCGCTCGAAGCCGAGACCGAAGCCGGCGTGCGGCACCGAGCCGTAACGGCGCAGGTCGCGATACCAGCCGTAGTGCTCGGGCACCAGGCCCATCTTCTTCATGCGCGCGTCGAGCACGTCCAGCCGCTCCTCGCGTTGGCTGCCGCCGATGATCTCACCGATGCCCGGCGCCAGGATGTCCATCGCCGCGACCGTCTTGCCGTCGTCGTTGCTGCGCATGTAGAAGGCTTTGATCGCCTCCGGGTAGTTCATCACCACCACCGGTCGGCCGACGTGCTCCTCGCACAGGTAGCGCTCGTGCTCGGTCTGCAGGTCCATGCCCCACTGGGGCGCGTAGTCGAACTTCTTCTTGGCCTGCTGCAGGATCGTGATCGCCTGCGTGTAGTCGATGCGCTCGAACGAGCCTTGCAGGAACGCCTCCAGGCGCGCCGTCACACCCTTCTGGATGCGTTCGTCGCAGAAGCGCAGATCGTCGCCGCGTTCCTGCAGCACCGCGCGGAAGATGTGCTTCAGGAAGCGCTCGGCGAGGTCGGCGTCGGCCTGCAGATCGGCGAACGCGATCTCCGGTTCGATCATCCAGAACTCGGCGAGGTGCCGGGTGGTGTTGCTGTTCTCGGCGCGGAACGTCGGGCCGAACGTGTAGACCTTCGACAACGCGAGGCAGTAGGCCTCGACGTTGAGCTGTCCAGAGACGGTCAAGAACGCTTCGCGGCCGAAGAAGTCCTTCTGGAAGTCGACCTTGCCGGCCGGGTCGCGCGGCGGGTTGTGTGCATCCAGGGTGCTGACGCGGAACATCTGGCCCGCGCCTTCGGCGTCGCTGGCGGTGATGATCGGCGTGTTGACCCAGACGAAGCCCTCGCGCGTGAAGAAGTCGTGGATCGCGAACGACGCGGTGTGGCGGATGCGCGCCACCGCGCCGAACGTGTTGGTGCGCGGCCGCAGGTGTGCCTGTTCGCGCAGGAACTCGAGCGTGTGCTCCTTCGGCTGGATCGGGTAGGTCTCGGGGTCGTCGACGAACCCGAGCACCTGCAGCTCGCTGGCCTGCACTTCGAAGGCCTGGCCCTTGCCTTGGCTCGCCACCACGGTGCCGCGCGCCACCACCGAGCAGCCGGCGGTCAGGCGCTGCACTTCGGCCGTGTAGTTCGGCAGCGAACTCGGCGCGACCACCTGCAGAGTGCCCTGGCAGCTGCCATCGCTGATCTGCACGAACGAGATGCCGGCCTTGCTGTCGCGCCGGGTGCGCACCCAGCCGCGCACTTCGACCAAAGACCCTGCCGCCACCGCACCTGCGAGAACTTGTTTGCCGCTGACGACCTGCATGGACGGACTGTTCCGGCTGGGCTGGTCGCTTTCAAGTGCGCCACGCCCGGGCGCGGCCCTTCCTTGGTCGCCATGGCCTGCGGCGGCAGCCCAAGGCAATCCCGTGGGGGCAAGCCCCCCCAGCTCGCCGCGAGCCACGACCGATCACTTGCGCTGCTGCAACACCGCCGCAGCCAGCTGTTCGCCCAGCCAGACCACGCCGGCCGTGTCGAACACCAGTTGCTCCTGCTGTGGCGGCGGCTTGGACGCTTCGACGTACACGAAGTGCTCGTCGGCGGCCGCCAGCTTGCGCACTGCGGCCACCACATCGGCCTTGCCCGCGTCGGCATGGTCGGGCGGGACCTGCTGGCTGACGTACCAACGCAACTGCGGCAGCTCCAGGTCGCGACGCGAGGCGGCGATCCACTCGCCGAGCCATGCCGCCGCCTGCTGCCGGTGGTGGCCCCACGCCATGTCGTTCTCGCCGAGGTGGTACACGATGCCCGCGAGTCGCACGGGATGCCCCTTGCCGGCGAGCGCAGCCATCTGCTCGCGCACGAACGCCAACCAGGGCGCATACAGGTTGCGGGTCTTGGCGTCGGTGCCCGCTGGCGTGAAGTCGACGATCTGCGCCCCGCTGTGCGTGAACTTCGCAATCGCGAACGGCGCGTGCCCACCCTTCGTCAAGGCCCTGCCGAAGCTCAGCTCGGGTCCCAGCGTGTCGTAGAGACCCGCGGGGCCGAGTGGCTCGAACCCGTTGGATCGATGCTGGCCACCGCCGGTCACGTAGCCGAACGCCACACCTTCCTGATCCTGGGCCAGCGCGCGCGCCTTCGGCACCGCCGCGAGCTGCTGCGCGAACGCGCGTTCGCCCTCCATGTTGCGATGGCCGACCAGTACGTAGAGGTCGATCGGTGCACCCGCCGCATACGGCCAGCGCCGCAACGGTCGAGCAGGCGGTTGCCACTTGCCGATGCTCTGCAGGTAGGCGCGGGCGTGGTTCACGCCGTGCTCGAGCTGGCCGAGCGTGCCGTAGTGGTAGTGCAATCCCGCTCCACCGCCGATCTCGACCGCGATGTGTGAAGTCGCGACGTAGTCGACGAACGGATCACGATCGGCGACCGCGCGCTGCCCGACTTCGATGCCATGCATGTTGGCCCGGTTGTCCATGCCCCAGACCGTCTTGGTGCACAGCTCGCCGACATAGAACCGCAGCTGGGGCACGCCCAGATCTCGGCGCCAGCAGGCCACGAAGTTGGCCAGGTTCGCGCCGTAGTTGCGACGAAAGCCGTCGTCGAACATGTCGTTCTCCCCCTGATGCCAGACCACGCCCTCGAGGCGCCACTTCACACGCCGCTTGTCGAGATCGGCAAGCGCTTCGCGCACCGTGGCGAGCGCCAAGGGATACAGAGCGAATCCTGCTGGTTGGTCGGGGTTCCAATCGCTGCCCAGGGTGGTCCCACCAGCCGCGACCTTGACGATCGCCAGCGGTGCCGAAGTGTGGCGCTGCACTTCAGCGGCGAACGTGAGCTCCGGACCAACCATGCCCTCGACGGGTCGCAGCGGCCCCCACCCCTGCGAGCGCTGTTTGTCCTCACGGCCGATCACGTACCAGAAGCGTACCTTGGGCTGTTCCTCCGCAGCCCCCGTGAACGGTGGGTAGCGCTCGACGTCGGCAACCTTGGAGTCCGCCCCCACCATGTTGGACTGACCAGCGAACACGAACACGCGCACGACCTTGTCGTCCGCTTGCGCTGGCACCCACTGCAGCAGCACGGCAGCGAGCCACGAGAACCGGACTGCGCGCAGGACCGTCGTCATGCAGTCAGGTTCCACACCACCTCCACGCCGCGCGAGAGATTTTTCGATCGGCGCAATCCTCGCGCGTTGCCCACCAGGAGGCTCTACCCCCTGCTCCCCCCCCCCCCCCCCCACGATTCGAAGGAGACGGCTTGGTGATTGCCGCCAGCACGGATCGTATTCCCGTGTCCCAGGCTCCGGACTCCCGGCCTCGGCCCGCGCCACATCAGCGCCCTGCGTGCAGCGCGAGCACCGCGAGCACCGGCCGGTGGTCGGATGCCATGCGCTCGTCGACCACGCGCACTTCGCGAACGTCCCAGCGCCCTTTCGGCGCCACGTAGACGAAGTCGATCTCGCGGTCGGGGCCGTCGGCCGGGAACGTGAACCGCGCACCATCCGGCTTGCTCGCGTTCTGCGCGCGTTCGTCGAACAGCGCGAGCGTGCGCGAACCAGCAACGTCGTTGTAATCGCCGGCGACGAGCCACGGGGTCTGGAGTCGATCGAGTTCGGCGCAGAGCGCCGCTGCCTGCGCATAGCGCTTCGCATCGTCGGCAACCCAGTTGAAGTGCACGCAGACGAAAGATGCTGCGCCGCCACCCGGCAGCTCGACCTCGACCAAGAGGGCTACGCGCGGCTCGTCGCCGAGTGGCAGCGGGATCGTGCGCTGGGAACGGATCGGTAGGCGCGACAACACCGCGAGCCCGTAGCGGCCGCTCTGATGGTCCATGAACGACGCGAACACGTGCTGCATGCCCAGCGCCCGCGCGAGTGCCGCGGCCTGGTCGATACGGCCACTGCGAGCGACCCGCTCGTCGACCTCTTGCAGCGCGACGAGGTCGGGCGACAGGTCCGCCAAGGTCTTGGCCGTTCGCACGAGGTCGACGCGGCCATCCATCCCGGCACCGTGGCGCACGTTGTAGGTGACAACACGCACGGGTGCGGCTTCTCGAACTGCAGGCGCGCTGCACGCTGTGAGTGCAAACGCAACAGCGGCGAAGAAGGCCAGGACATTGCGGTGCGGTGCGGGCATGGGATCCATCGTCGACGGCGGATTCTCCATCGCAAAGGCAGGCACCCCCATGCGCAGGGGCACGGGCAAGCACGGCCGCTGCCGAGCGACCGACGAATCTCAGCGACCGACCAACCGCACGCCGTCGGTCGACTCGGCGAGGCGACCCGCACGCGTCAGTTCGATCACCACGGCCTGGAACTCGATGCTGATCGGGGCGATGTTCGGCAGCGACAGCTGGAAGCCCGCTTGGCCTTGGGCATCGGTGGTGGCGAACAGCGTGTGGCGCGGATCGACCAGCAGCAGGCACTGGCTGCCCGGCAGCTGGATCGGAGTGGGAGCGAGTTGGCCCAGAGCCAACACCGCGACGGCGTTCGGCGTCGCACCGGTGACCGCAAAGCGCAGGCCGACGCCCCGCGGCGACGCCACCACCTGGCCGGAAAGGTCACCACCGCAAGGACGGCCGAAATCGCTCAGGGTCCAGGTCTGGGCCACGGCTGGGACGGCGAGCAACGCACTGATGAGCAACGAACGCATGGGAATGTCTCCGGAGGGCAGTTGGACCGAGTCTTCGCGACAAGTTAGTGGCGCATGGAACGGACCGTCACTGGGCAGTCCACGCAGTTACATTCTTGCGACCATGAGCCAGAGCGCCTTCTACCGCGGCCTGGAAGCCGCCCAGCACGCGCTCGCGCGGTCCCCCCGTGTGCCGGACGCAGAGGCGCAGGCGGTACACGAGGTCACCGCCCCCTTGCTCGCCCAGGCCGCCGCGGCAGCGCGGGTCGCCTGCCGGTCCGGCTGCGCCGCATGCTGCCACCTGCCGGTCGGCCTGCAGCTGGGCGAGGCCCTGCGACTCGCCGCGGCCTGCCGGCACGACCCGGATCTGGTCGAACGCATCGCCACCGCGGCGGCCGCAACCGCGGCCCTGCCCTGGTCGGCCTTGGCCGGGCAACCCTGCCCCCTGTTGCGCGAGGGCGCCTGCGCCGCCTACGCGGCCAGGCCCCTGGCCTGCCGGTCCCTGACCAGCAGCGACGCCGCGGCATGTGCGCGCGGCGTCGCCGGCACTGGGGACGTGCCGATCGACGACGTCGCATTCTGGCTCGGCCAGGGTGCCGCAGCCGCCCTCGAAGCGGCCCAACCCCTGGGCCCGCGGGAGCTGCGCAGCGCCCTGCACGAACTGCTGCAGAGCCCGGCGGGCGAGACCGAGGCGGCCGCGGCGTTCGCCCGCGCCCGTGCCACGCACGATGCCCGCCCTGACGGACCAACACCCGCGCCGCTCTGAACCGCGGCGCGTGGCCGGCGGGGTGGGATGCACGCGCGGGGCGCGACGTGCCGACCGCCGCCTACCGATCACCGTCCGCAGGCTCAGCGTGCAACGCGCGCGCGCTCGAGCAGCCGGTCCTTGACCATCGAACCGAGCTCCGAGCAGCGGTGGTCACCAGCCTTCAAGGTGCGGATGCGGCCGGTCTGGATCAGTTCGGCCACGGTCGCCTCGAGCTCAGCGGCAGCCGCTGCTTCGCCCAGATGGTCGAGCATCAAGCCCATCGCCAGGATCGTCGCCAGCGGGCTCGCTTTGTCGGTGCCCTTGTACTTCGGCGCACTGCCGTGGATGCCTTCGAACATCGACACCTTGCCGGGGTGGATGTTGCCCGACGCAGCGATGCCCATGCCGCCGATCAGCATCGCGCCGAGGTCGGTGATGATGTCGCCGAACAGGTTGGTGGTGACGCACACGTCGAACCACTCGGGGTTCTTGACCATCCACATGCACGCCGCGTCGATGTAGGCGTGGTCGGTGGCGACGTCGGGGAATTCCTTGGCGACCCGGGCGAAGATGCGCGTCCAGATGTCCTGCGCGCGCACCGCGTTGGCCTTGTCGATCAGCGTCACCTGCGGCTTGTCCTTGCCCTTCTTCGGGCCGCGCTTGCGTGCCAGCGCAAAGGCATGGCGGATGATGCGTTCGGTACCACGCGCGGTGTAGACCATCTGCTGCAGCGCGATCTCGTGCTCGGTGTCCTTCTTGGTGGTGCCGTGGATGCCGGCATAGGCGTCCTCGGTGTTCTCGCGCAGGAACAGGATGTCGATGTCGGCAGGCGTCTTGCCCTTCAGCGGGCACAGCGATTCGTGGTAGAGCTTGACCGGGCGCAGGTTGACGTAGAGGTCGAGCTTGTGGCGCATGCCGGCGATGATCGCGAACTCGAGCTTGCCGACTTCGATGCGTGGATCGCCGATGGCGCCGAACAGCACCGCGTGCATCTGCCGGATGCGGTCGAACGCCGCGTCCGGCATGGTCTCCCCGGTCTTCAGGAAGTGCTCGGCGCCGTAGGGCAGCGGCTCGCGCTTGGTCGAGAAGCCGTAGACGGACTGGATGCCGTCCAAGACCTTGAGGGCTTCGCGCACGACCTCTTCGCCGATGCCGTCGCCTGGGAGAACGCCGATGTCGTAGACCTTGCTCATCTGGTGCGGGTGGGTCCGGGGACCCGGGGGGCGAAGAGTATGGCCAGCGAACCCGGCAGGGCCAACCAGAATCGTCGCTCCCCGCCAGACCAAACACTGCCAGACCTGCGGTTCCCAACCGCAAGGGAACCGCCTAGACTGCCGACCCGCCGACGCCAACGCGCCATGACCTTCCGCATCCACACGCCGATCCTGCACGCTGCTGCCGTGCTCGCCTGCCTGCACACCACCGCGTTCGCCCAGAACGAGGAGGCCGAATTCAACCAGCGCCAAGCCAAGACCCTGAACGCATTCGCCAAACGGGCGTTCGACAAGGGCTTTCCGCGCATCGCCAAGGTGGTCTGGATGCAGGTGACCAAGCTCTACGACGACCAGAACGCCGAAGCCTGGACGGCGCTCGGCTATGCCAAGGTCGGCGCCAGCTGGAATCCCGACCCGAAGAAGACCTACCCCACCACCGACACTGGCAGCGGTGCGGAAGGTGCGCCGCTGAAGAGTGCCTATGAAAGCGTGAAGAAGGACCTCGCCTCGGCCCACCGCGGCATGGCCGAGAAGTACACCAAGGCCGGGCGCAACGATCGGGCCCACCACCACTGGCGCATGGTGCTGCGCTGGGTCGACGACGACGCCCAGGCCAAGAAAGCCCTCGAACTCGGCGAAGTCGGCGGCCTGTCCGGCACCGACCTGGAGAAGACGCTCTACGACCGCAGCAAGACGATCGAACGCGCCGTCGAGGAGCAGTCCAAGATCGCCTACGAGGTGAAGAAGGTCACCGGCGTGCCCTGCGCGCCGGCCGACCAAGCCCAGGTCCAGTACATCACCGTGCAGAGCGAGCACTTCACGCTGCACGGCGACGCCGAGGAAGAAGACAACCTGCTCGAAGGCCTGCGCTGGGCCGAACGCACGCTGCGCGTCTGCCAGGTGGCGTTCCCGTGGGAAGTGCCGATGGCCAAGTGGGGCAGCAACTGGGCGTTCTTCGTCAAGAAGGAGACCTACCAGCAGATCCTGAAGGCCAACAACGTGCCGGACCTGCAGTGGCGCCTGGAGCACACTTCGACCTGCGGCATCGGCAACACCGTGATCGCGGCCACCTCGGGCAAGCAAGTGCTGTGGGACGCCTGCGTGCGCAACGTCGCGCGGCCGTGTTCGGGACTGGTCTCGGACGCCTACAGCGAAGGCATCGGCCACACCTTCGTCGGCATGATGTTCAACAGCAACCGGCTGTTCTCGGTCGACCTCAAGAAGCAGCAAGGCACTTCGGCCAGCGAGGAGGACCGCGAGTACCAGTCGCCGGACTTCGACGTCTGGAAGACGCTGAGCCTCGAAATGGCGTGGAAGAGCACGGGCGGCGTCGCCGCCAACCGCCTGCCGTTCTGCGACACCGCCGCCTTCACCAACGAAGAGCGCATCAAGGCCTGGTCGTTCTGCGACTACATGGTGCGCCGTGATCCGGCGATGCTGCGCAGCATGGACCAGATCGCCCAGGCTCTGGTTCGCGAACGGCTGAAGCAGCCCGCGGAGTTCGAGAAGCGGTTCGCCGAGCAACACGCGCAGGCTTCGATCCCCGAACTCGACAAGGAGTGGGAGGACTTCTGGACCGGCGCGTCCCCGGTGCTGAAAGCGATCCAGAACAACACACCGCCGCTGTCGGCGATCAGCAAGGGCGTCGACAAGTGGCTGGAGGCGTTCAACGCCATGCGTCGTTCGCTGGACAAGACGCCGGTCACCTGGTCGGCCAACTTCTCGGCGCGCTGCAAGGAACACGCCGAGTACCTGAAGAAGAACAAGGACCTCAAGACCCCTGCCGACGTGCACACGCAGTCGGTGGACAAGGGTGGCAGCTACATCGGCAGCCTGTTCGCCCAGATGGCGCTGGTGCAACAGGGCGCCAACGCCGCGAACAGCAAGAAGATCTTCGAGCGCTGGCTCTACTGGCCCGGCTACCGCGACGCGCTCTACAACAACTCGATCCTGGCCGTGGGCATGTTCCTCGAAGGCGATGTGCTGGTGGTCAATGCCACCAGTGGCATCGGCAGCCCGAAGGCGGCCGACGCCGGCGCCGACTGCTTCCCGCCGCGCAACGACAAGGGCCTGATGTACGAGTGCGAAGTGCCCGTGGCCGAGCTCGGCCCGGAAGCCGAGAGCTTGTTGGCCAAGCACGGCCGCACCGGCAAGAAGACCATCGGCTTCCCGCTGACGATCCACTTCGGCAGCAGCGGCGGCATCGGGGCACGCGGCTCGCTGACCTGCGCCGTGGTCGGCCCGAAGGAGGAGAAGATCGAAGGCGTGCTGACCTTCGACGACGGCGTGGTCCGCACCACCAGCGCGCCCGGCATGGCCACCTTCTGGCCGCTCGATCCGCTGCCGAAGGGCAAGATCCGCTTCCTCTGGAGCTGGCAGGCCGGCGAGAAGCAGATCACGCTGCAGGGCTCGTTCCAGGCGAAGTGAGGCAGCTGCGGTGCTCGCCTGGGGCCCTCAGCGCTGCGGCGCGGGGCGCAACGGGGCGGGCCCTCAGCGCGGGAAGGCTTCGGGCAAGCCCCCGTCCACCGGCAGCACCGCACCCGTGGTCGGCGTGCGCTGCGCCGCGAACCAGACCACTGCTTCGCCGACGTGGCGCGGCAGCACCTCGGCCTTGAGCAGGGACCGCTGCCGGTAGAAATCGCGCAGCCCGGCGGCGTCGAGGCCACGTGCGCGCATGCGCTCCGGCCCAACCTCCTGCCACAGCTGGCTCGGCGCCGCGTCGTCGCCGAACACCGCGTCGGCGTTGATCGCGTTCACCCGCACGCCGAACGCGGCGAACTCCAGCGCGGCAATGCGCGCCAACTGCAGGGCGGCAGCTTTGCTCGCCGAGTAGGCACCGAAACCGGCACCCGGGGCGAAGGTGTTCTTGCTGGCCTGCAGCACCACGCTGCCGCCGGTGCCCTGCTGCTGCAGCAAGCGGCCCGCGTGCTGCAGCACGCGCAAGGTCGCGGTCGTGTTGACCTCGAGCACCGCCTGAAACCGCGCCGGGTCCATCGCCACCAGCGTGCTGACGTGGGCGATGCCGGCATTCGGCACCACGATGTCGAGACCGCCGAACGCCAGCACACAAGCGCGGAACAGCCGTTCGACCGTGGCCGCGTCGGTGAGGTCGCCCGGCGCCGTGACCAGCCGCTCGCGCGCCTTCGGGTGGCGCGCCGCGAGGGTCGCGAGCCGTTCGACCGCGCAGTCGGTCGCGAACACCGCAGCACCCGCATCGAGCAGTGCAGCGACGATGCCGGAGCCGATCGCACCCGCCGCGCCGGTGACGAACGCGACCTGGCCAGCGAGCCACGGCTCCTGCTGCGACCCGAGCTTGGCCAGCTCCAGCGGCCAGAACTCCATCGCCGCGAGTTCCGCGGGCGGCAGCGCTTCGTAGCGATCCAGGGCGTGCGCGCGAGCCTTGACCCGCAGGGTGTGTTCGGCGATGTCGGCGGCGATCGCCGCAGCGCGCTTGCTGGTCTGCGCAGCGATCAGGCCGACCCCTTCGACGACGGCCACCACCGGCAGCGGTGACAGGCCGGCGGCAGCGGCTGCCGCGCCGCCGAACTGCTCCTGGTAGCGCCGCTGGGCCACGGCGAACGCCTGCACCTGGCTGCGGCAACGGGCGGGATCCAGCATTTCGTCGCGCGACAGGAACAGATACTGCCCCTTGGTGCGGATCACGTGATCCGGGGTGATCGGTCCGAGCGCGCAGAGCGAAGCCGCCGCCGGATGGGCACTCCAAGCCGCGAGATCGTCGGCCGTGCGCACCTCGGTCACCACGCGGCGCTGGGCCGGCCCGAGCTGGGTGTCGATGGCTTGCGCCAGAGCCCCGCGCAGCGACGGCAGCGCACGGCCCAGAAACTCCTCGCGAGCCGCGGCCGGCAACGGCGCAGGCTCGCCCGACAGCATCGCCGGCGTTCCGCCCAGACGGCGCTGGAGGTACCGTTCGGCGCGATCGACCAACTCGATGGTCCGCTCGTAACTCTCGCGCGCGGTCGCACCGAAGGTGAACAGGCCGTGCTTCTTCAGGACGATGCCGCGGCACTGCGGGTGCGCTTCGTACGCGGCGGCCACCGCCTGCGCGAGCGGGAACCCGGGCATGATCCAGGGCAGCACCGCGACCTCGTCGCCGTAGACCGCACGGAGATGCTGGTCGGCAGTGGGCTGGTCGGTCAGCGCCAGGATCGCATCGGCGTGCGTGTGGTCGACGAACGCATGCGGCAGGAACGCGTGCAGCAGCGTCTCCACGGACGGGTTCGGGGCGCGGCTGTCGAGCAAGGCGCCGCGCACGGCGTCGACCATCGCTTGGTCGGACAGTTCGCGCAGGGCACGCAGCTCGCGCAGCGGCGCGAGACGCACTGCCGGCAACCCCGCCGGCTCGACCGCGCCGAGGTCGCTGCCACTGCCCTTCACGTGCAGCACCGCCAACTCGCGACCGAGCAGGTCGCGCGCGGTGGCCTTCACCGACGTGTTGCCGCCACCGTGCAGAACCAGGTCCGGATCCCGGCCGATCAGGCGGCTGGTGTAGACGCGCAGCGCCAGGCCCTCACCGCAGGCGGCGTAGCGACGGCAGTATTCGGCGGCTTCGGCATCGTTCCAGCGGCTCTGCACCATGGGCACGCCACTGTAGCCGAGCCGCGGCAGCCGCCGAACGGCTACGCCTTCTCTGCGGTCAGACTGCGCAGAAAGCCCAGGATCGCCTCCAGGTCGGCCGGCATCGGCGCCGCGAAGGTCATCGGCTCGCGGTCGGCTGGGTGCGGGATCGACAGCCGCAGGGCATGCAGGCAATGGCGCCGCACCTCGGGCGCCCCGGCCGGCAACACCGCGTGCTGCCGCGACCGCGAGCGGTAGACCCGGTCCCCGACCAAGGAGTGGCCGATCGCCATCATGTGCACGCGAATCTGGTGGGTTCGCCCGGTCTTGGGCTTGCAGCGCACGTGGGCGAAACCAGGGAAGCGTTCGACCACTTCGTAATAGGTCGACGAGTCGCGGCCGCCGTGCTCGACCACCGTCATGCGGTCCGGGTGTCGCGGGTCGCTGGCGATCGCTCGCTCGATCCAGTCGGACTGGAAGCGCGGCGCCCCATAGACCACGCACCGGTACTCTTTCTCGGCGGTGCGATCGCGGAACTGCTGGCGCAGGAAGTCGAACGCCACCGGCTCCTTGGCCACCAGCATCACTCCCGAAGTGTCGCGGTCGAGGCGATGCACGATGCCGGGGCGCACGGCCTCGGGAACCGTCGGCAGCGACGGCCCGTAACGAGCCAGCGCCCAGCTCGCGACGGTGTGTTCGCAGAACGACTTGTCCTCCGGCGGATGGGCCGCCAGCCCAGCCGGCTTGTCGATCGCAACCAAGAACTCATCCTCATAGAGGATAGGAACTTCGGGCAACGGCAGGTCGGGAGCAAGCGGGTCGGCCGGCGGCAACGGATCGGCTGTGAACTCGACCCATTGGCCGGGCAGCAGGGTCATGCCAGGCCGCACCCGGGAAGTGCCGACCACGACCTTGCCAGCTTCGATCAAACGCTTGGCCCCAGCCCGCCCGCCGACCTCTGGCTGGCGCGCGAGGAACAGGTCGAGCCGCATGCCAGCATCGGCTGGCGCGACCAGGCGGCAGAGCGGTTCGACCATGGGGCGATTGTGGCCGCACGAGGGCAGGATGCGCAACGGCGCAGCCAGGACGACTCCCTTGCGTCGGGAGGCGATCGGCCCAAGACCGCCTCGACTCCAGGGTGACACGGAGTTTGCTGGACCAGCCTTCCTCCCAATCCGCGCCCAAGCAACCGGTAGAACTTTCCACATTTCACAGAGCGGTCTGTTGAATTCCGTGGAGAGGACTGGTTGATTTTCGGCGCTCCGTCTCTCCGGGCCGCCCAGTCCCGGGACACTCGTCTCAACCATGCGAATCCACGGCCCCATGCCATCGGCTCTTCCAGGCGAAACCTCCGAGCTGGCCTCACCAGCCTTGCGGCCAAGCGCAGCCGCTCGAAGCGGCCGCCAAACGCCGCAGCATGTGCTGCTGGTCGACGACGAGCCGGATGTTCTGCTCGGTCTGCGCCGCATGCTCGAGCACGCCGGCTTCGAAGTGGTGGCGGCCACCAACTTGGCCACCGCCGGGGCGGCGCTCGCCCACCAGCCGTTCGATCTGATCCTCACCGACCTCTATCTGGGTCGCCACGAACTCGGCTACCACCTCGCCGAACGCGCCCGCGCTCTGCGGCCCAGCCCGCCGGTGATCGTGCTCACCGCGCGACCATCGTTCGACGGCGCCCAAGAAGCCCTGCGCAGCCACGTCGCCGACATCGTGGTCAAGCCAGTGGACGCCCAGACCCTGCTCAACACCTGCCGGCGCGTCCTGCAGGAGACCGCCCTCGCCCGTCGCAACCAAGAACTCGAATCGGCGAACCGCGTGCTCACTTCGGTGCTGCCCCGCACCATCGAGATGAAGGATCCCACCACCAGCGGCCATGCCGAACGCGTGGTGGGCTACACCGACACCTTGGCACGGCGGTGCGGAGTCAGCACCGAGGACCGCGCCAACCTGCGCCTCGCGGCGCTGCTGCACGACATCGGCAAGATCGGCGTGCCCGACCACATCCTGACCAAGCCGGGGGCCCTGACCCAGGACGAGATGGAGGTCGTGAAGCGCCACCCCGCCATGGGCTTCGAAGTGCTGGCCCCGCTGACCGAACACGCCGACGTGCGTACCTGGGTCTACCAGCACCACGAACGCTGGGACGGCAAGGGTTATCCACAGGGTCTGGCCGGCGAGGAAGTCGCCTTGCCAGGGCGAATTCTGGTGCTGGCCGAAGTCTACGACGCCCTGGCCGAGCAGCGCAGCTACAAGCCGGCGTGGCCGATCCCGAAGATCGTGGCCATGTTCCGCGACCAGGCGGGTCGCCACTTCGACCCCGACCTGGCGCACCTGGTCGCCGACGGCCTCGAACGCATGGGCAACCGGTTCTTCGCGCCGACCCCGGGCATGCTGTTCTGAACGCGCCGCGGCCCCACCGACGGGCCTTTCCCTCGGCGGACAGAGCGGCACAATGCTGGTCCGCGTCGGCCGCTGCGTTACCATGCGGCCTTCGATCCAAGCACCGGCCCAACCCCAGCCGGTGGCACCTTCTGCCGCCCACGGGATCACCCGTTCCAGCACGATGCATCGTTCCTCGCTGCTCTCCTCCGCCGCGCTGGCGATCGCCGCCACCGCCGTCCTGCCCGCCGCGCTGACTGCGCAGACTCCCGCGCAGACCCCCGCGCCGGCGCCAAGCCCCGCACCGACCCCACACGACACCCCGAGCGGTCTGCCGGCGTTCTTGCTGCCGGTGCCCGGCGGCACGGTCGAAATGGGCTTGTCGAGCGAAGCACTGATCCAGGCCGCCTGCCAGGCGGCCAATCCGCTGCGGCCTGCCGACGCGCCCAAAGCCGCCCTGGAGAAGCTGCAGACGGCCATGCGCCTCACGTCGCTGTCGCTCGGCGTGCGCAAGGTCCAAGTCGAGGGCTTCCTGCTCGGCAAGTGGCCCGTCAAGAACTCCGAATACGAAGCCTACGTGCTCGCCCGCCGCGCGGCCGGTCACAAGGTGCGCGTGCCGTTCCACTGGTGGCGCTATGGCCAGCAGGACGACTTCCGCAGCCGCCATGAAGAAATCGGCCGCGAGTTCCCGCAGGCCGAGGACGCCGTAGTGTCCTACTGGGAGGCGCACGGCCACGAATTGCCCTACGCCCTGGTCGACGAGAACGGCAAGTCGATCGCCAACCAACCGGTGGCCAACATCTTCTATCGCGACGCACTCGAGTTCGCGGCGTGGCTCGGCATGCGGTTGCCCACCGAAGCCGAATTCACGCGTGCGGCGCGCGGCGATGGCAGCCACCGCTGGCCCTGGGGCAAGGCCAAGGACGACGTCTTCAACGAAGCCGGCATCAACTGGCTCGGCCTCGGCTCGATGGCCGGCCAGCGCATGGTGGACGTCGGCGCCATCGCCAACGCGGCCGGCCCGTACGGCCACCTCGACATGTTCGGCCGCGTCTGGCAGTTCATCAGCAGCAACGGCAACCGACAGATCAATGGCCGCGAGGCGTTCGACGAGCAGTGGAAGCTGCTGCAGAAGGACAAGGTCGGGGCTCTGCTCACCAGCCCGATGGCCATCGACGAAACCAAGAACCTGGCCAAGGGTGGCTGCTACCTGTCGTGGCAAGGTCCGATCCAGCTGCTGATCGACAGCCGCGCGCGCATCGGCCCGATCGAAGTCGGCAACGGCGTCGGGATGCGGCTGTGCAAGAGCCAGCGCCCCGGCTTCGACATGCTCTATTCGCTGATCCGCGGCATCTACAACCGTACCGCGTTCGCCATCGACCAGAAGCTCGACGAAGCGAACCAGGTCGGCGCCGAGCGCTACGAGCTCAACGACCAGGGTTTCCCGACCGCCTACCACGCCGTCTCGTTCATGCCCGTCGGCTGGCTGGCCCCGGACAAGAACGCCGAACTCGCCAAGTTGGTGGAGAAGAGCCAGGGCACGCCCCTACTGCTCGGCACCCTGGCGACCACCGAGAAGCTGCTGTTGGCCAAGGAACTCGAGCCCGGCCTCTACACGGTGCTCTACCGCAAGGCCGGCATGCCCAAGGAACTGGTCGAAGCGATCAAGCAAGGGCACAAGGACTTGGTGGCCGCGCGCAAGGCCAAGCCCAAGGCGGACGACAAGGGTGGTGGCGACGAAAAGGACAGCAAGAAGCAAGACGAGGCCAAGAAGCCGAGCTGGCGCGAACACATCGTGCGCGCCGGGCTCACCGAGGCCGATGTCGACCAAGCCGAGAACGGCGTCCTGAAGTTCGTGCGCATCGACGGCACGCAGGTGCCTACCGACGACGACGTGTTCCTGCTGATGGACAGCACCGAAGGCAAGATCGTCGGCGTGGTGCCGTCGACCAACCATCGCCCGGCCTCCAGCAAGGCGTTCACGAACGAGCTGACCATCGAGAAGGGCCCCGCGGACAAAGCCCTGGCCAAGTTGCGCTTCGGTGTGCCGATCCGCGGCACCGACGCCAAGTCGGTCGGCGAGTTCCGCCTGCACCTGCCGCTCGCCTGTCCAGCCCCCTCGGCGAGCTCCGCTTGGCGGCTGCCGGGCAATGCCAACGCCAGTTCCGCGCCAGCTCCTGGCGCGGCGAACGCCGGCGCCGAAAAGCCGGCGACGCAGCCCCCCGGCGAGAAGTAAGATGCTGGGGTGACCGCGCCCCAGCCCACCCCTGGATCGATCCGCATCACGGCCGAAGCCCGCGCCGCTTACTCGGTGCAGGACTACGGCAAGGCCCCCGCCATCGACGGGGTGCAGATCGTCGAGTTGCGCCGCTTCAACGACGACGGCGGCTCGATCACCGAGCTCGGCCGCCTGACCGAGGGCCTGCACGCGCAGCTGCCGGGCTTCCAGGTCCGCCAGGTCAACTACTCCGAGGTGGAGCCGGGCGCGGTGAAGGCCTACCACTTGCACCTGCGCCAGACCGACGTCTGGTACGTGCCGCCGTGCGACAAGCTGCTGCTGGTCCTGCACGACTGCCGCGACGGCTCACCAACGGTGGGCAAGACCATGCGCTTCGTGCTCGGCGACGGCAAGGATCGCCTGGTGCGCATCCCGCCCGGCGTCGCCCACGGCACGGCGAACATCGGGCAACAGCGCGGCCGCATCCTCTACATGGTGGACGTGCAGTTCTCCCCGACCCCCGGCGAATGCGACGAGGGCCGGTTGCCCTGGGACTTCCTCGGCGCGGACATCTGGACCGTGGTGAAGGGCTGACCGGAACGGGGCGAGCAGGAATCGAACCGGCCCAAAACGACCACCACGCAACTCGGCGACTGCGATGCACCGGAACCCGGAAACATGCGACGAACAGGCCGTGGCCTGGTGGCCTGCGCCGGCTGCGTCGCTTCGTCCGGACCGCAGAGCGAAGGGTCGAGGTTGGTTGGCCGCACTCGCGTGCCTGATCCTGGCCCCAGCCCTCGTCAGCCAGCAGCCGCTCGGGGCGACGTTCCGCACCCAGGCCAGCACCGCATCGCGGGGCGCGCTGGTGTCCGCGCGCGGCACCCTGGTCGCCCGCTTCGACCTCGACGACTGTGTCGGCTGGGGCGCCACCACCAGCACGCCAAACCGGCGGGTGGTGCGAGGGGCCACGGTGCAGCTCGAAGACAAGAACGGCGCATCGCCGGAAACCTGGACCCTGGTGGTGTACGGAGAGGATCCGGCCGCGCCCGGTTTTCCCGCCACCGGAACGCCGCTCCGGGTGGCCGGCCCGTTCAGCACCGGGCAACGCCCCACGGGTTTGGCGCGCTGGACCGAAACCCTGGTGCTGCCAGCCCCCCTCGAAGTCCCCGCCGACCGCGACCTGTTCGTGGGCGTGGTGCTCGCAGCGGCCCCGACCTGGCCGTCCGACGGCCTGGCGGTGCAGTGTGTGCTGGGGGCACCCTCGCAGTGGCCCATCTACGACCAGCCCGGGACCGCACCGATCCAGCACGGCAGCTATGGCTTGGCGATCGACGCCAACGGCCAACGCTTCTACAACTCGACCCGGCAACTGCTGATCGACCTGCTCACCGACGCCCCAGGGGGCTCGTGCACGGCGATCACCAACCAACCCAGCTACCCACTCGGCAGCACCGCGCCGGGCAGCGGTGGTTACCTGTCGGCCGCGCACCCCGACGCCACGACGCCGGCCCGGCAGGCCGGACGCGCCGACACGCCGGGGTTCGCCCTGCTCGACCCCGCGCTGCCGAACGGCACGCCAGTGTTCTTCCTGCTCGACATCGGCGCCTTCGGCACGGAACAGCCGCTCGCCGCGTTCGTGCCAGGGTCGGTGGGCGTCTCCTGCCTCAAACCACCGTCCACCCTGGTGGCCAGCCTCGGCTTCGCCGCGAACGGCACGGCCGCGATCCAGGTTCCGTTGAACACCGGCCAACGCACGTGGCTGCGGGGCCTGCCCTTGCTCTACCAAGGGGTGGCGCTGACCAACGGTACGCTGCTGCGCGCCAGTCCGTGCCTGCGCCAGGTGCTCTGACGCGCTGACGCGAGAGCCTGGCGGGGCACTCCGAAGCGCCGCCTCGACGCCAGGCTGGCCACCGCGGCAGGCGCAGTGGCAGTCGCGCCTCACAACAACGGCGACCAGAGCGCGCAGAAGCCGTCGACCGCGCGCCAGAACGGCGACTGCGGCAGATCGGCGACGGTGATCCTGCGGAAGCGCGCCGCGCGCTGTTCGAGCGTGCTGCGGATCTGGGCCACCAGCGGCGCCGCATCGACCACCACCACTCCCAACTCGAAGTTCAAGCTGGCCGAGCGCAGGTCCAGGTTGGCACTGCCGACCATCACCACGCGGTCGTCGACCAGCAGCAGCTTGCTGTGGCTGTAGTCGTCCACCGTCTCGTGGATCGCGATGCCGCAGTCGAGCATGCGCCGGTAGTAGCTGCGCTGGGCGTGGTAGAGCACGGCCGCTTCGGTCTTCGGGCCGTTGGTGTGGATGCGTACCCGCACCCCGCGCGCTGCGGCCAACTGCAAGGCGAACAGCAGCATCGGCGGCGGCACCAGGTAGGGCGAGCACAGCTCGATCGACCGCCTGGCTTCACCGATCGCCTGGATCAAGGCATACCACAGCCCCGAAACCTCGCGGTCGGGGCCACTGCACACCACGGCCGCTGCAGCCCGCCCCACTGGCGGCGCCGGCACCAGCTCGGGCAACACCTCGTCGGTGGCCGTGTACCAGTCCTCGACGAACACCTCGTGCAACCGCGCCACCACCGGCCCACGCACGGCGACCATCGCGTCGAGCCACTGCCGGGCACGCCCCAGACGGTCGGTGAAGTACTCGTCGCCGACGTTGCGCCCGCCGACGAACGCCACCGCCGCATCGACCACCAGCAACTTGCGGTGGTTGCGCAGGTTCACGGTGAACGGCCGCCGCTTCCACAGCAAGGGCAGGAAAGCCTCGGCGCGACCGCCGGCAGCCCGCAGTTCCGCCAAATGCGCGGCCTTGAGGCCGAAGCTGCCCAAGGAATCGTAGAGCAGGCGCACCGCCACCCCGCGGCGCGCCGCCGCAGTGAGCATCGCCAGGAACCGCAGGCCAGCCGGGTCGGGTCGGAAGATGTAGACGACGCAACAGACCGAATCGCGCGCCGCCTCGATCGCCGCCGCCGCCGCGCTCAAGAAATCGTCGCCGCCCGGCAACCAATCGACCTCGTTGCCGACCTCGAGGCCGATGCCGTCACTGCCCAACAGGGCGCGCAGGCCGAAAGACGTCGCGGCAGGGCCGCCGCCAGCTTTCGAACGCCGCTGGCGCAGCTCGGGACCGCGGCCGCGCAAACGCTTCAGCCGGCGTAGTTGCAGCCGCCGCGGCAGCAGGTAGTAGAGCAGCAAGCCGAGCCAAGGCGCCAGCAGGATGACCGCCATCCACAGCATGGTGCTCGCCGGCGACCCGCCACGGACGAGCACGCGGTAGACGAAGACCAGCGCCAGCACTTCGCCGAGTGCCGCGAACAGCACCGCAGCCAACTGCCACGGCGAATCGAAGGTCCACAGGACGGCAGTCGGCATGGACGTGCAGCGGGGCCAAGCCCCTGGTCCCAAGCACCGACCACACGTGCCAGCTGCCACGAGTCGGGACCCAGAGTCGGAGGACGCGGCTGGCTCGAGACACCGCAGCAGCGCAGGGCCGCCGCGAAGTGGAGCCGATGGTGGGACTCGAACCCACGACCTACGCTTTACGAAAGCGTTGCTCTACCACTGAGCTACATCGGCAGTCGTCGGGGCGAACAGGGTATCGGGCCTGCCGCCGCGGTTCCAGAGGCAAGCTGCGAACCGCCCCTGGCAGGGTGGTGACAGAGGCAGTCGAACTGGTTGCGACGCCAGCGCGTGCCCACCCTCACGGCGCCCAATCCCCACCCGAACAGCACCTCGTGGGTCACCTGGAAACGCTGCGGGGCGCCTTCCGGCGCCCCGCAGCGTGCGCAGCCCATCGGGGCCGCATGCTTCAGGCCTTCAGGCCCTCAGGCCCTCAGCCTTCCAGCCTTCCAGCCTTCCAGCCTTCAGCCTTCAGCCTTCGGCGCTTCGCCGCCGGCGGCCGCCACCTTCATCAGCTTGTGGTGCAGCTCCGCGGCCTTCGCCGGCTCGAGCTTGGCCTTGCCCAGGGCCACCGCGGCGGCCGTGCGCAAACCAACTTCGGCATCGGCTGCGACCGCGCCGAGCAAGCCCTCGAACACCTCGGGGGTGCAAGCCGCGCCGCGCGCCATGATGCCGCCGAGCGCTTCGGCAGCCGCCTTCTTCACCTCGGCGCTACCGCCCTTGAGGGCGGCCAGCAAGGCATCGAACTGCGCTGCCGTGCCGCTGTGGCCCAGAGCGCGGGCGGCCGGGACGGCCACCGCGTCACCGCGGTTCAGCTGCTTGGCGAGGCTGTCGACGGCGGAGTCGATCTTGGCCTTCTTCGCCGCGAGGGCGAGGAGCGATTCGCTCGCCGCCTTGGCGAACGCTTCGGCGCGCTCGCCGCCGGCGCTGGCGACACCGTCCAGCACGCGGTTGACCTCGGCGATCAGCGCTTCACCACCCAGCGGCGCCTGCACGGCACCATGGATCGAATCGCCGAACCGGGTCTTGGCAGCCTCGACGTCGCGAGCGATCACGACCACCTTGGTGTTGGCGAAGCGGCTGTCCTTCTTCAGGTTGCCGATCACCACTTCCGGCATCGCGTCGGGCAGCACTTCGTTGAGCACCACCACGTCGACCTGCGGGCTCTTCAGCAGGGCGCCGAGGCCGCTGACCGCGCTCGCGTCACGAGCCACGGCGTTGCCGCGCACGCTGCTCGCCGCCACCACCGCGACGCGGGTGTCTTGCGACGGATCGATCACGTGGATCGTGCGCACATGCTCTTCGGCGACGGCCTCGGCGAGCACGGCCACCACCTTGTCCTGGGCCGGCAGGTTGACACCACCAGTCGCCTGCACCAGCGCCGCCGCGGCGGCGTATTGCACCCGCTTGTCGGTGCTGTCCAGCGCCTTGACCAGGGAGCTCTGGCCGACGGTGTCGGAGCTCTCGGCCGAAGCGAGCGCCGCGATCGAACCCAGCGCGACCGGCGCCATGCCGTCCTGGATGCCGAGGTCGAGGGCCGCGCGCAGCGCCGGCAGGCCAGTGGCCAGTGCGGCGATGTGCAGGTCGGCGACCACGGGTTCGAGCGCCTTCAGCGACTCGTCACCGGACTTGCTGATGAGGTTCGCCTGGGCGAGGTTGGCCGCGGCCAACGCGGTGGCAGCTTCGACGCTCTGGGGCGCGATCGCCACGGCGTCAGCAGCGCACGACTTGGCCAGCTCGGCCGGGTAGAGCACCGGGGCCACGTCCATGGCCACCAGCTTCTCGTCCACCAGGTGCCAGACCACGTCGCTGTGGCCGCCCGGAGGCACGATGCCCTTCAGGTAGTTGCGCGCCTGGCGCACCAGGAGTTCGGCGGCGCCGCCGGCCGGCTTGGCCACGCCCTTCTTGGCCAGGAACCGCTGCGCGATCGACGCGATGCCGACGCGCGCATCCCCGGCGAGGTGGGCCATCGCCGGGATCGCCCGGTCGTCGCCGATCTGCGCCAGGGCGGCGGCGGCGTTCTGCACCACCAGCTCCTTGCTGCTCTTCAGGGCCTCGATCAGCGGCAGCACCGCGGCGCCGTGCAGTTCGCTCAGCGCGTAGATGGCCAGGATCTGGCGGGGCGAGTCGTCGGCGTTGCCCAGGCTCTCGAGCAGGGCCGGCACGGCGAACTCACCGTGCTTGGCGACCAGCGCGTTGAGCGCCGTGCGGCGCGCAGCGAACTCGCTGTCCGGCGAGAGCGCCTGGCCGACCAGGTCGCGGATCGCCGCGTCGTCGCGGGACCGCTCGCGGCGCTCGACCTTGGCGCGCTCGAGGATCGTCATCGCGATCTTGCGGATCTCGTCGTCCTTCTCGCTCAGCAGCATCAGATACTCGTCCTGCTCGACGGACTGGTACATCGCCAGTGCGTCCGCATTCGACGGGTCGGCGGTCAGGATCTCCCGCAGCTTGGCCTTGGCCTCGTCCTGCTTGCCGAACCGCAGCAACTGAACAGCTTCCTTGAGCGGTTCCTGCGCCATGACGGCGCCACCGACGACGGCTGCAACAGCGGCCGCCAGGAGAGAGTGGATGAACGAGCGGGCCATGAAACTGGACTCCTTGGATCGCGAGGGCGTTTGGGGTCTGTAGGGAGGGCGTCGAAACCGAACCGCGCTGCACCGGGGGCGTTGGGACGAACTGGCGCAGGAACACCGGCTGACCCGAAGGGCAACCGGGGAGGCGAATCCTATGTTCCAGCGCCCGACCGTCAAGGGTGACGGCCCGGCAGCAGGCATTCGGCGGAAGGATACCCGGCCCAGCGCGCCTGCTGCGGCCCTCCCATCCACCCCTGGACAGCCCCCCGATGGCACCGGACGAACCCCCGCAGAATTTTTTCGCAGGCCCCGGGGGAAGCTGGGCTCTGGACCCGCTGCGGCGGATCCGAACTGGCGCTAGCCTGGGCCGCAATGCCCGGCTCTGGACCGATCCTGATCGTCGACGACCATCGCGCGGTGCGCGAAGAGCTCGCTTTCGCCCTGCAATACGACGGCTGGCAGACCCTGGAAGCGGGCGACGGCCCCGGCGCCCTGGAGCTGGCCCAGCGCCACCCCGAGGTCGCCCTGGTCCTGCTGGACGTCAAGCTGCCTGGGCTGGACGGCTTGGAGGTCCTGCCGCGCCTGCTCGAACTGCGCCCCGGCCTTCCGGTGGTGATGATCTCGGGCCACGGTGACCTCGACACCGCGATCCTGGCGGTCAAGAAGGGCGCCTACGACTTCCTGCAGAAGCCGTTCGCCAACGACCGCGTACTGCTGTCGATCAAGAACGCGTTGGCCTCCGCCGCTCTGCACCGGGAGAACACCGACCTGCGCGCCGCCCTGGCCGCCGACCACGAACTGCGCGGCCAGAGCCCGGCGATCGCCGCCGTGCGCAGCCTGATCGCCAAGGTCGCCCCGACCGACGCCGCCGTGCTGGTCACCGGCGAGAACGGCACCGGCAAGGAACTGGTCGCCCGACAACTGCACGCGCAGAGCCGCCGGCAGCGCGGGCCGTTCGTCGCGCTGAACTGCGCCGCCCTGCCGGCCGACCTGGTCGAGAGCGAGTTGTTCGGCCACACCCAGGGGGCCTTCACGGGCGCCACCAGCGCCCGCGAAGGCGCCTTCGAACAAGCCCACGGCGGCACCTTGTTCCTCGACGAAGTCGGCGACATGCCGCTGCCGATCCAGGCCAAGTTGCTGCGGGCACTGCAGGAGCGGACCGTGCAACGGCTCGGCGCCGCCAAGCCGATCGAGGTCGACGTGCGGATCGTGGCAGCCACCAACCAGGATCTGGTGGCGATGGTGGCAGGCAAGGCGTTCCGCGAGGACCTGTACTACCGGCTGCTGGTGGTGCACCTGGCGCTGCCGGCACTGCGCGACCGCCCAGGGGACGCGGCCTTCCTGGCCCAGCACTTCCTGGTGCAGGCCTGCACCCGCCACCGCCTGCCGAAGCGCACCCTCGCGGCCGAGGCCGTCGATTGGCTCGCAGCGCAGAGCTGGCCCGGCAACGTGCGGCAGCTGCGCAACGTGGTCGAAGCTGCGGCGATCCTGGCCGAGGGGCCGCAGGTGGCCGCGGCCGATCTGCGCCAGGCAGCGGCACCGGCCGGCGGCCAGGGTGCCGGGGCGAGCGGCGGCACGGATTGGTTCGCCTTCGACAAACTCGAGGACTTCCAGGCGGCGAGCGAGAAGGAATTCCTGCGCCGCAAGCTGATGGAGAACCACGGCAACATCAAGCGCACCGCAGAGCGCATCGACCTGCAGCGCAGCAACCTCTACAAGAAGCTGGAGCGCTACGGATTGAAGTGACCGCGGCGGCGGCGCCCGCGGTGCTCGGAGTCGTCGGCCTCGGCCGTGTCAGTCGCCGCGGCGGGGGCGGGCAGCGGCTCGTCGTTCTCGTCCAAGCCGAGGTACAGGCGCAGCGCCGCGCGCACCACACCACCCGCGGAGTCGTGGCGGCCGTTCTTGACCTCGGCGTAGACGGCCTGAGCCAGCGCGAACGGGACGTTGGCGCTGATCGCGGTGCCGCGTTTGGTCTTGTCGATCGCCATGCGGCGAAAACATACCCGCGGCAGCCCTGCGGCGCTCGCTCCGGCTTTCAGCCCCCCGCCCGGCGCGCGGCGCGGCGCTGCCGCCGCACCCGCAGCGCGGCGACCAAAGCGCCGCCCATGCCGCCGCCGAACGCCACGAACGCCGCCGCCAGAACCACCCACACCTCGCCTTCACCACCGCGCAACCGGGCGAAAAACTCGTCGACCATCGCCGGCGACAGTTCGTTGCGCAGCAGTTCCTCGCGCCACGGCTCGGTCTGGTCGACCGAGATCGTGAAGCCCTGCCAGAGCGTGCCGATCGCCAGCGCCAGGATGCCCGCACCGACCGCTGTGAAGCCCGCCGCGAAGCCGGTGCGCAGCGACGGCTCCGCTTCGCGGCGCAGCACGAGCCACGCCGGCAAGACGCCGCACAGCACACCCGTGACCCCGAACGACGCCGGCAGCGAGACCCACAACAGATGCTCGTGCAGCACCGGCAGGTGCAGCAGCACGGTGCACAGAACTCCCAGCACCAGCGGCCAGCGCCAGGACGGCAACGGAGCAGGGAGGGCTGGCGGGGTCATCGGGCGAACGTGCCCCACTTGTAGCACCAGGCGAGCAGCAGCAGAACGATGCCCAGCACGAACAGGCGAGCGCGCGGCAGGTGCAGCCAGAAATCGACGAACGAACGGCCGCGCAACAGGCTCCACCCGGCCGCTCCGCCGAGCAGCAGACCCGCCGCGGCCACCAGCGCGCCGAACGGCTGCACTTGCAGCGCGCGCAGGGGTTCGCCGTGCACCAGGTGGCAAGCCGCCGTGGTGCACCCACACAGCGGGCACGGCCCACCGTGGGTCACCGGCCACGAACACGGGTCGAGCCCGAGCTGCACGTGGGTGTCGTAGCCGCGGCCGTCGGGCGCCACCGCGCGCAGCCACACCACCACCGCCACCGCCACGGCGGCCACCAGCGCGGCCACCAGCGCATCGAGCCACGCCGCCACCGGCCCCTCGGAGCGGGGGATCCAGCGTGGCACGGCGACGGGCGGCGGCATGCCGCCCAGTTCAGCGGAAATCGTAGACGTACGCCATGCGATCTTTGCGCACGATCGCGTACTCGAGCCCGCGCAGCACCGCGAGGTCCGGATGCTGCAGGTCGAGCCCGCGCAACTCCGGCTGGTCCATGATGAAGAACTTGCGGCCGGTCAGCGGCTGCGACTCGTAGGCGCCCGGCTCGATCCGGCCCGCCAACTCGAACTGCACCGGACCGTTGTAGAAGGCGCGAATGCGCGAGCTCTTCACGGCCCCCGCACCCAGCTTCTGCATGCCGGCATCACCAGCGACCTCGATCAACTCGTGGGCGAACAGCACTTCGCGCAGGGCCACCATCACGGTCGGAGTGCGGATCACTTCGCCGCTGCGCAGGGCGACCAGAGTCGCGTCGTGCACCGGCAGGAACGCGCGGCTCCAGTCTTCGAGCAGGCTGGACAGCCGCTTGGCCTTGTTCGGCAACCGGCCCTTGATCAGGAACACGTCGGTGAGGAACAGATCCTCGACGAAGGCCGGGGCGGCAGTCCTGCCGTCGGGTTGAGGTTGGTTCATCGCGGTGCGTGGCCGAGCAACGCCCGGGCTGCGGCAGCGAGGTAGAACGAGCCGGTGACGACGCGCGGCCCGGGGTGCCGCCGCAGCGCGGCGAGCCCGGCCTCGACGTCGGCGGCGCGTTCGCACCGGGCGCCGGCCGCCGCCAGATGGGCGGCGAGCAGCGCCGGGTCCTCACTCGTCGTGCCCGAGAGTTCGGTGACAACGAACCGATCGGCAATCGGCAGCAGTCGACTCAAGCCTTCCCGCCAGCGTTTGCCGGTGGCGCTGGCGAACAACACCGCCACCGACTGACCCGGCCAGCGCCGCTGCAGTTCGGCCGCCAAGAGGCCCAGCGACTGTTCGGTGTGGGCACCGTCGAGCACCCACGGCACGCCGTCGGGTGCCACATGGACTTCGAAGCGGCACGGCAGATCGGGGCGCGGCGCTGGGTCGAGCACCAACGGCGCACCCGGCAGCAGCTGCGAGAACGCGGCCGCGGCGAGCACCAGGGCCGTGGCCTCGTGGGTCCGCGCGTCGGGCAGGTGCACCGGCAGTTCGCGGCCGTCGGGCAGCCACAGCCGGCCGTGCAAGCCGTCCGCGGCCCAACGCGCGTCGGCGAGGCCGAAGTGCTCACCGGCGACCAGGAGCCGCGCCCCCACCGCCGCCGCGTGCGCGCGCACCACCGCGAGCGCTTCGCCGTGCGTGGCGGTGAACCCGAGCCCGCCCGGGCGGATCACGGGGGCCTTCTCGCCGGCGATCTGGGCGATGGTGTCGCCGAGCACGTCGGTGTGTTCGAGTTCGATGTGGGTGACGATGCCGGCATCGACTGGCAAGGCGCTGGTCGCATCGTGCCGGCCGCCGAGGCCGACTTCGTAGATGGCCAAGTCGACGCGCTGTTCGGCGAAGTGCGCCAGCGCCGCCCAGGTCATCGCCTCGAAGAACGTCGGCGTCCGCGGCCCCGTGGCACGCGCCAGCAGGGTGCGCAAGAGTGGTTCGAGGTCGTGGAGGGCAATGTCCGCACCGTCGACGCGGATGCGCTCGCGCAGGCTGTGCAGGTGCGGCGAAGTGTAGAGGCCCGGCCGGCGGCCGGCGGCGCGGCACAGCGCGGCCAGCAGAGCGGCCGTGGTGCCCTTGCCCTTGCTGCCGCCGATCTGGACCGCTGGCCGCGGCGGTTCGGGACTCCACGGCGCTTCGACGAGACCGCGCATGGTGGTGAGGTCCCACAAGCGCCGGTCGGGGCGGCTGCGTTCGTAGTTGACCAGTTGGTCGAGCAGCGGGGCGAGGTGCAGGGCGTCGCGGTCCACGGGGCAGGGGCGGCCGCCCGTTCGGGCCGGGCCGTTTGCGCGCACACTAACGTGCCCGTGCCGGTCTGGGTATCGCGCCGCGGTGCGCCGTCAGCCCCACAGCGTGCCCACCGCCGCCAGCGCGGCGTAGAGCACGAACACCAAGAGCGCCATCGGCTGCACCGGCGCCACCCGCCAGAACCCGTCCGGAGCGCGCCACACCTGCCAGCACACCCACCCAGCGAGCGGTGCGGGGGCGAGCCCGAGCCAGACCAGCCGCGGCAAACCGAACGCCGGCAGCAGCGCGAGCCACGCGAAGCCCAGCACATAGACACCGACCAACAGGCGGCTGGCACCGCGCAGACCGAGCCGCACCACCAGATTGCGCTTGCCGGCCGGCGCATCGGCGCGCCGGTCGGGAAACTCGTTGCACAGCAGGAACGCCGCCGTGAACAGGCCGAGCGGCAGCGCCAGCCACACCGCGCCGGCTTCGTAGCGGTTCGTCTGCACCACGGTGGTCGCCAACACCAAGAGCGGCCCGTAACACAACGCCACGTCGAGTTCGCCGAGGCCGCGGTAGCAGAGGCGCAGAGGCGGCCCATGGTACGACCAGCCCAGCGCCAGACCGACCACGCCCAACCACAACGCCTCGGGAGCGCGCGCGAGCACCAGCCAGACACCGAGCGCGACGCCGACGCCGCCGAACCCGAACGCGATCGCCCAGGTCTGCCCGCGGCTCAGCAGCTGGTCCACCAACACCCGCTTGCCCCCGGAGAAGTCGGTGCGGTCTTCGGGCCGCACCGCGAGGTCGGTGCCGGAGTCGAAGTCGATCACGTCGCCCCAGGCGTTCTTGGCGACTTCCATGGCGAACATCGCCGCCGCCGTCACCGCGAGCCAACCCCAATGCAAGTCGCCGCCGCGCGCCACCCAGGCTGCGCCGACGGCCAGGCACGCGAGCGAGGTGATGCTGATTTTCGGGTCGGCGAGGCGCCAGAAGCCTTGCCAGACCTTGCTGCGACCCGGTATCGCCGGAGTGGTCATGCCCCCCCATGCAAGCAGGCGGCCGAAGGGTTCGCCACTGCCGCGCGCCGTCGACGCGGGGCTGGCCGCGCTCCTGCTGCTGGTCGCCCTGCCGCTGCTGCTGGGCATCGCGCTGGTGCTGCGCTGCCGAGGTGGGCCGGTGTGGTTCGTGCAGACGCGACTCGGGCGCGCCGGCCGTCCGTTCGCGATGGTGAAGTTCGCCACCCACACCACGACCGCCGGCGCCTCGGTGACCACCAGCGCCGACCCGCGGGTGCCGCGCCTGCGGCGTTGGCTGCGCCACTGGCGACTGGACGAACTGCCGCAACTGCTGCACGTGCTGCGCGGCGATCTGGCCCTGGTCGGGCCGCGGCCGGAGGTGCCGGCGAACCTGGCCGAGGTGGCGCCGGAGGACCTGGCGGCCGTGCAGAGCGTGCGGCCGGGACTCACCGGGCCGGTGCAGCTCGCGTTCGCCGGCGAAGACGAAGTGCTGGCCGGTTGCGCCGATCCGGTGGCGGTCTACCGCCGCGTGCTGGTGCCTTGGAAGGTCCGCCTCGACCGGCGGCTGCTCGCGCGGCGCACTCGGCGCGGCGATCTGTGGGTTCTGCTGGGCACGCCGTGGCGGCTCGTCGACCCAAGGGAGCGCGAACGGTCGCGGGTGCGGGTCCGGCGGCGGCTGATGGCGACAACCTCGGCTCTCAAGTCGCACAAGGGATCGAGCAAGCGCCCTGGCAACAGCCCCGACGCACCGTGAGCGAAGCCTGAATTCGCGTCAGAATGCGCCGATGGTCGTCACCAGCGCATTCGAGCTCGTCAACTCTGCAAGCTGCCCTCCTGCATCAACTTCGGCCTGAAGAAACTGGTGCTTCAATTGCACACCAGCCAGTGCCAAAGCCCGCGGAATCGTCAACTGGGTGGCACAGACACCGGCAGCCGGCAGCAGGAAGAGGGCGGATTCGGTCGTTGCCATCAGATCGCAGTTCGGCAAGCCAGCGGGGTGGAGCAGCGCCAAGGGAACGTTCTGCAGCGCAAGGCCCGTGACTGCGGTCGCAATCGAGTTGGTGGCAAAGCCACTGCAGCGCTGCACATACCCGGACCCGATCCAAGGCAGAGTTTCGGCGACGAGCGAGAGTGGACCCGCTGCTCCGGAGCACGCTGTTGAGACCGAAATCGCCGTGGCGGGGCAGTTCGTTGTCAGTCGCGCAAAATAGGCAGATGCATTACCTCCCACGGTCGTGAACCATCCGCCCAGGGAAAGATCGCCGTTCGGCAAGACCGCGATCGAGGTCACTCGCTCATTGGCGCCTGATCCCAGGGGCGACCACGAAGTACCGTTCCAGCGGGCCAAGCGATTGGCTAAGAGTCCCCCAGCGACCGTGAACAGCCCGCCAACAACGATGTCCTGGTTCGGCAGCACGACCAAGGTCGAAACCCGATCCGTGGTACCGGCCCCCAGCGCCGACCATGCATTTCCATTCCAACGGGCCACGCGCTCCGCAGTGACCCCACCCGCAGAGCGGAACAGCCCTCCTGCCAGCAAGTCGCCGTTCCCAGCGCTGGCCAGCGTGTAAACCGGGGCACCGACACCGCCGCCGACGCCCACCCAGGCCACGCCATTCCATCGCGCAATGCAGGAAACGGTTGTGGTTCCGGACCGGGAGAATTCGCCCCCTGCAATCAAGTCGCCATTGGCGGAGACGTGCAGCGCTCGCACAATTCCGTTCAATCCGGCACCCATGGGAACCCAGTTGGTCCCGTCCCACCGCGCCACATAGCTGGCCGCAGGACCCCCGGACACGGAGAACGTTCCGCCGGCCACGAGATCCCCGCTGGGCAGGGACGCCAGCGCAAGCACCGCCCCGTTCATCCCTGAACCAACCGGAGACCAAGTGCCGGCGCTCCAGCGAAACACGCCCGGAGCACCGCCCAAGGCGCTGCTTCCGACCAGAAGGTCGCCGCTGCCCAGGGGAACAATGCAGTAGACGACGTCGCCCAAGCCGCCCCCAATTGGCACCCAGGAAGCACCGTTCCAGCGCGCTATGTAATTCGCCGGGCTCGCCCCAGCATTCGTGAAGCGCCCACCCGCCAGGACATCTCCATTCGGCAACGCGCAGACGACCGAGACCGTCTCGTCGAATCCCGAGGACACAGGATCCCATCGGCTACCGGTCCATTGCGCACCACACCTCGCGCCGATGCCACCGACACGCGTGAATGCGCCGCCGACAAAAGCAGCTCCATTTGCCATGGCCGTGATCGTCAAGACCCAAGAATTGCATCCTGATCCAAAGGCCGACCATGCCAACCCATTCCACTTCGCCAGGTAGACTGCGGGACTGCCACCGGCACTTGTATGGTATCCACCTACGACCAAATCACCGTTGGTCAAGACGGCAACGGTGGTGGCACTGTCGTTCAATCCAGATCCAAGCGCGGACCAGGAGCCGCCGCTCCAGCGGGCGACACGATTGGCAGAAACGCCGCCAACCATGGTGAAAGAACCTACCGCGACGACATCACCATTGGGCTGGACAGCAAGGCCGCGCACCGCGTCGTCCGCTCCGGAACCGAGTGGCGACCACTGCTGGCCGTCCCAGCGAGCGATGCGATTCGCGGCAACGCCATCGATGGCGGTGAAACGACCGCCTGCGAGGAGGTCCCCGTTGGGCATGACGAGAAGGGATTGAACGGAGTCGTTCGCCCCCGAGCCGAACGGCCACCACCGGGTCCCATCCCAACGCGCCAGCCGGTTCATGGGGGTGGAGCCCGTCGCCGTGAAGGTGCCGCCAGCGACGATGTCACCGTTCGGCAGCGTGGCCAATGCCAGCACCCCCGAGTTCAGGCCGGAGCCCAACGCATGCCACGCGGATCCATCCCAGCGCGCGATGTTGTTGGCGGGGTTGCCTCCCGCAACGGAGAAGAAACCGCCGACGAACAAGTCACCGTTGCCACCAGGCGTCAGTGCAGTACCGTTCCCGCTCGAAACACCACCCAACCCGGAACCGAGCCCCTGCCAAGCTCCAGTCACAGGGTCCCTGACCGCCACCTGGCGAGCAGTCGCAGTCCCCGCCAGGGAGAACCCTCCGGCCACGGCAATCCGAGGCAACTCGGGTCCCGCGCCGTCAGGATCCCAAAGAACACTGCCTGCCACCGGACCATCGAATCCGCACGCCCCTTCGCCGGGCACCGCTGCTGTTGCGCACTGAGCCACCCCCGATGCAAGGAGCGAACCCCACATTGCCATGACGCAGCCAACGCGCAGGAGCCGGGAACGAGAGATTCGGTTCATGGGGCAGCCAAGATGGAGGCAAGAGCCCCAGAATACCGCCCCTCCGAAGTCATCAAGCCCCCTGCTCCAAGGAACGCCGCCCACCTGGGTCCGGATTTGCCGGCACCCCCTGGCAGCCGGGCCCCGCTGGGCCACACTACCCACCCCCCCGCCCCGAGGTCCGCATGCCGATCCGCCCACTGCCCTGGCTGCTCCTGTCCGCCGCCCTCGCCTCCAGCACCGCCGCCACGGCGCAAAACGGCGAACGCCGCGGCCCGCAGCGGGGCGCCCCGGCCGCTCTGGCTCAGTTCACCCACCGCACCGCTTCCTTCAAGAGTGAGGCGGTCGGCAAGGACGTGCCCTACGCCATCTACCTGCCGAAGGACTACGACGCCGAAGCCCAGAAGGACACCAAGTGGCCGCTGGTGGTCTGGCTGCACGGCATGTGGGAAGACCACGACCGCTTCCACACCCGCGGCGGCGCTCCAGTGCTCGACCAGGCGGTGACCGACCGCCTGCTGCCACCCTGCGTGTTCGTGCTGGCGAACGGCGGCCGCACTTCGATGTACATCGACGCCGGCCCTGGCAAGAACTACCAGCAGCTCGTGCAGGTGGACCTGCTCGCGCACTTGGCCAAGACCTACCGCATCAGCGACGACCGCAACCAGCGCGCCCTGATGGGCATCAGCATGGGCGGCATGGCCGCACTGCGCATCGGCTTCACCCACCCCGAGCTGTTCGGCACCGTGGCGGTGCACAGTTCCGCGGTGTTCCCGACCAACCCGAAGGACCTGCCGCCGAGCCTGGTGCAGCGCGCATCGCAGTTCGGCCTCGACGAAGTGTTCGGCAACCCGATCGACGAGACCCTGTGGCGCGCCACCAACCCACTCGGCCTCGCCGAAGCCCTGGAGCCCAAGACCCTGCAGGGCCTGCGCCTCTACTTCGACGCCGGCACCGAGGACCGTTACCAATTCGGCCGCACCAACGAACTGCTGCACCAAACACTCGACAAGAAGAAGGTCCCTCACACCTTCGAACTGGTGCAGGGCGGCGGCCATGCCTGGGGTTCGGGCTTCCGCGAGTCGTCGCTGCGCCAGTCGCTGGAGTTCGTCGGCGAGGCGTTCGCGTTGGCCGCGGCCCGGGGCGCTGCGCTCGAAGGCCTGCTCGATGGTGCGGGCAAGGAGGCGAAGGGCGCCAAGGACGAGAAGGCGGGCAAGGGCGATTCCGGCAAACCTGAGCCGGGCAAGTCTCCTGGCGCCGATGGCAGGTCTCCTGGTGCCGATGGCAGGTCTCCTGGTGCCGATGGCAAGGGCCCAGGCCCGACCAAAGGCTGAGTCGGAGCGGCGTACGGCCAGCAGTGGATGGCCTCGACAGCCTCTTTGCCGCCGCGATTTTTCGCCAGCCTTCCTGCATCCCTGCCGATGCACGGGACTAGGGAGCCGTAGCGGCCCTGGTCCGTAGTACCGCGGTCGCCAACGTCGCATGTTCTCACTCGAGCACCGCGTCCGCGTCTTCGTGTTCCAGGTCCTCGACCGCCGCGTCGAGTACTTGCTGCTGCGGCAGAAGCCCCGCGCCGAGTGGCCGCTGGGGCCGGTAGTTGGTGTGGTCACGCCAGGCGAACAGTTCGAACAGGCGATCCGCCGCGAAGTGCACGCCGAGACCGGCCTGCGCCGGCCCGTGCACCTGCTCGATCTGCGCGACCCGCAAAAGGAGCTGTTCGGCGACCTCGGCTTGGTGGAGTGGCCGTTCGCCTGGCAGGCCGGCACCCCGAGCCAGCCAGTGCTCGACCTGCACCCGGGCCCGCAGGTCGGCGAACTGCAGTGGCTGCCGTTCGACGCCGCCTACCGCGAGCTCGAACTGCCGAACGACCGTGACGCACTGGTGCGGCTGCAGCTCGAACTGCAGTGAGCCCGGCCGGCACCGGTCCGGACGATCGAGCGCGCTGGCCCACCAGCCCCTGAGCGCATGGGTGCTGGCAGAGCCACGCGGCCAAACCGGCTCGTGCTGAACTGCAACAATCTGCATCGCCTCCAGGGGCTCCGTCGTATACACCCAGTCTCCTGGTTGCCGGCCGCCGCCGGTGCCGCTTCGCTTTCCCGCCATGACCGACGATTCCAAGAAGCCCGCTGGCTCCGAACCTCTCGCCGACGGCCGCCTGCCGAGTTCGACGATGCGCAGCTACGCGCTGCTGACGCCCGACCTGAAGCAGCTCTACATGGGCTTCTACAAGGCGACTTACGGCAAGTCGAAGATCGACCTGAAGACCAAGGAGTTCATCGCCATCGCCGCGGCGCTGACTTCTGGTTGCAAGGGCTGCCTCGAAGGCCACCTGAAGAAGGCCAAGCGCGAGGGCGCCACCAGCGACGAGATCGCCGAGGTGATCGCGATCACCCTGGGCGTCAACGCCGCCACCATTGTCGACCGCTCGGACATCGCCAACTTCCACCTCGGCGGCCTGTTCGAGAAGCCAGAAGGCTGAGAGACCGACGAGCGGTAGGTGGAGAGAGCACGCGGCGGTTCGCCCGGTCGCCCCTCAACCCGCGGTGGCACCGCGCCGATATCCAGGCGCATGAGCGCCCGCCGCCCGTTCCGGTTCGCCACCCGCGCCAAGCTGCTGCTGCGCGGCCTGCGCTACGCCCGCCTCTGGCCCTACATCTCGGTCGACGGCTGGCTCACCGTCGACGAAGCCATCGCGCTCTACGAACTGGCGCGCGGCCTACCCCACGAACGCCCGGTGGCAGTCGAAATCGGCTGCTGGCAAGGCAAGAGCAGCATCTGCCTGGCACGCGGCCTGCAGGGCAAGTTCGAGCCGAAGCTGGTCTGCATCGACCCGTTCGACGCCTCCGGGGACACGGCGAGTGTCGGCACCTACCAAGGCAAGGCCGGGGCCCTGGGCGGCACCCTACGCGCCCAGTTCGAACGCAACGTGGCAGCCGCTGGGGTGCGCGAAGTGGTCGCCGTTGCACCAGGATTCAGCCACGAACGGGCGCCCGAGTTCCAGACCCCGATCGACCTGTTGTTCGTCGACGGCGACCACAGCGAAGCCGCAGTGCGCCGGGACGTCGCCGACTGGGCGCCCAAGGTGCGGCCCGGCGGCTACCTGGTGCTGCACGACGTGGTGCACCCGGTACACCGGGGCCCAGCCGCGGTGGTGCAGGAACAGCTCGCGGGAGACCCGCATTGGCTCGACCAGCGCTACGTGGACAGCATGTTCATCGCCCGCCGCGCTGCAGGCTGAGGCAGCTGCTGCTTTGCGTGGCACGCTCCATGCTCACGCAGAGGCGTACCTTGCCGACTTTCGGTGGCGCGCATTCTGATCCCACGGCATAGCTACACTCCGCCCACCATCCCTGCTGAACGGGTGCGGACTCCTCATGCCCCA
>JAEUHP010000091.1 GCA_016795295.1 Planctomycetota bacterium
CGATCTGGTGCCAGAGCCGCGCCCGTTCGCTGCGCCACAGCCAGACACCGGTGGCGATCACGGGCAGGGCCAGCAAGCCGCCGGCCTTGGCGAACCACAGGTGCACCCGCAGGACCTCCTGCGGGAACTCGTAGCGGCGCAGCAGCTGCTCCGTGAGCAGGATCGCGATCGCGAGCGACACCATGGTGAGCGGCCCCAGCCACAGGTGCAGCCGGCGTCGGCGCAGCCAACCGGTGGCCAGTGACCCCACCAACAGCAAGACCGTGGTGACGAAGGCGAGCCAGAACGGCAGGGTGGGCGGCATGGGCGCGATGTTGGGCTCGGCCTCGTTCGGGTGCAACAGTCCAGCCTTGTCTCCTGCGCCGTTGCGGCCCACGATTGCCCCCACGTGAACGCGCCCGCCATCCGCAAGGTCTGGATCGAAACCGGCTGTATCAGTTGCCAGCTCTGCCAGGACATCGCTCCGGAGGTGTTCTTGGTCGAGAACGGCCAAGACTGTGTGGTCCGCCCCGAGGCGGCGCGCCACTTCGCCGCGAAGGCCGAGGACATCGAGCAGGCGGCGCGGGACTGTCCGGTCGAGGTGATCAAGATCGACCACCAAGCCTGAACCGGCACGCCACCGCGCCGGCGCCCGCCAGTCGGTTGCCGACCTAGTCGGTGACGCTGACGTTGAAGTACTTCGCCGCCGGGTGGTGGCAGATCACGGCCGAGGTGCTCTGCTCGGGCACCAGCTGGAACTCCTCGCTGAGCTGCACGCCGATGCGGGACGCTTCCAGCAACTCGAGCAGCTTCTGCTGGTCCTCGAGGTTGGGACACGCTGGATAGCCGAACGAGTAGCGGCTGCCCTGGTACTTCTGCTTGAACAGCGCCTCGATCTCTGGCGCGTCTTCGTGGGCGATGCCGAGCTGCTGGCGCATGCGTTTGTGCCAGTACTCGGCGAGCGCTTCGGCCCCTTCCACCGACAGCCCGTGGAAGTGCAGGTACTCGTCGTAGCGGTTCTCCTTGAACAGCCGTTCGCTGGCCGAGGTCGCCACCGCCCCCATCGTCACCAAGGAGAAGCCGACCACGTCGACCCGACCGCTCTCGCGCGTGGCGAAGAAATCGGCGAGGCACAGGCGCCGGCCACCCGGCTGGCGTGGGAAGTCGAACCGAGCCAACTCGCGGCCGTGGTCCCGCGGGTCGAGCACCAGGAGCGAATTGCGCTCCGCCACGGCCGGCCAGTAGCCGTAGACGACGCGTGGCTCGAGCGTGCGCTGCTCCCTGACCTGCTTCACCAGCTGGCGGAAGCGCGGCTCGACGGTCTCGGCGACGAAGCGCGTGTACTCTTCTTCGCTGCGCTTGCCTTGGCGGTACTGCCACTGCAAGCGGTAGAGCGCCTTCTTGTTGACGTATTGCAGGACGGTGCCGAGGTCGAGCTCGTCGGGCCCCACCACCGCCGGTCCCCAGAACGGCGGTGTCGGGATGCGTTCGGCCGCGGCCACGCCGCTGTCGGCGTACTCGGTGAACGCATGGGCCAACAACTGTTCCTTTTCGGCGCGCGTCATGCGCCGGTGGCTGCTCACCCGCTGTTGTGGGGTCGGGCTCTGCGTGATCGGCTTGGCCTTGGCGCGTCCGGTCAGCTCGTCCATCACGTGCAGCCCGGCGAACGCATCGGCGCCGTAGTAGACCGGGCCGGTGCTGTAGGCCGCGCGCAGGTCGTGCTCGACGTAGTGGCGGTTCAGCGCCGCACCACCGCAGATCACCGGCGTGGTCACGCCGCGCGCGCTCATCAGCTCCAGGTTCTCCTTCATCACCACGGTCGACTTGACCAGGAGTCCGCTCATGCCGATGGCGTCGGCTCGGTGTTCCCGGGCGGCCTCCAGGATCTGCTCGATCGGCACCTTGATGCCGAGGTTGACCACCCGGTAACCGTTGTTGCCGACCACGATGTCGACCAGGTTCTTGCCGATGTCGTGCACGTCGCCGCGCACCGTGGCCAGCACCAGCGTGCCCTTGGCTTCGCCGTCGACCTTGGTCATGTGTGGCTCGAGGTGTGCCACGGCGGCCTTCATGGTCTCGGCGCTCTGCAGCACGAACGGCAACTGCATCTCGCCGCTGCCGAACAGCTCGCCGACGGTTTTCATGCCGTCCAGCAAGATGTCGTTGATGATCTCGAGCGGCGCGTACTTGGCCATCGCCTCGTCGAGGTGTTTGCCGATGCCGAGCTTGTTGCCGTCGACGATCCGCTTCTTCAGGCGCTCTTCGACCGGCAAGCGGTTCTCGTCGTTGGCATTGCCGGTGTCGACCCGCTTCTTGCCGGCGAACCGCTCCAGGAAGGCGAACAGTGGATCGTAGTCCGGGCGACGGCGGTCGTGGATCAGGTCGAGTGTGACCTCGCGGTCGCGCTCGTCCAGGGTGTGCATCGGCAGGATCTTGCTGGCGTGCACGATCGCGGCGTCGAGGCCGTGGCGGCGCGCTTCGGCCAAGTACACCGAGTTGAGCACTTGGCGCGGGTAGGGATCGAGGCCGAAGCTGATGTTGGACAGTCCCAGGATGGTGCGCACGCCGGGGATGTGCCGCTTGATCAGTTCGATGCCGCGCAAGGTCTGCACCCCGGCGTCGCGCGAAGCTTCGTCGCCCGAGCCGATGGTGAAGGTCAACGGGTCGAAGATCAGGTCGCCCGGGGCCAGGCCGTGCCGGTTCACGACGATGTCGTAGAGCCGCTGTGCCACCGCCAGCTTGCGCTCCGCGGTCTTGGCCATGCCCTCTTCGTCGATGGTCAGCGCGACGAACATCGCCCCGTAGCGCCGCGCCAGTTCGCACAGCCGGTCGGCTTTCTCCTCGCCGTCCTCCAGGTTGATCGAATTGACGATGGCGCGGCCCGGGATCGCGGCGAGCGCGTGTTCCACCACGTCGATCTGGGTGCTGTCGACCATGATCGGCGCCGTGGCCTGCTGCACCAGGGGCCGCAGGAAACGCAGCATGTCGCCGGATTCGTCGCGGCCGACGTAGGCGGTGCACACGTCGAGCAGGTGCGCGCCTTCGTGCTGCTGTTCCTTGGCCATCTGCACCATGCCCGGCACGTCGCCGGCCAGCATCAGCTCGCGGAACTTCTTGCTGCCGTTGGCATTGGTCCGTTCGCCCACGATCAGCGGGCCAGCGTCCTGGTCGAGGGGCACGGCGTGGAACAGGGACGCGAGCTGCGGCGTGAAGTCGCGCGGTCGCGCCGAAGGCACCAGGCCGCGCACGGCCGCGGCCAGCGCGGCCACGTGCTCGGGCGTGGTGCCGCAGCAGCCACCGACCACACCGATGCCGAACTCCTGGACGAAGCGCGCCTGGAACCGCGCCAGTTCGGCGGGCGTGAGGTCGTAGACCGCCCGTCCGCCGACGTTGCGCGGCAAGCCGGCGTTGGGCATCACCATCACCTGGCGGGTCGAAAAGCGTCCCAGGTGCCGCACCGACTCCTGCATCAGGTCTGGACCGGTGGCGCAATTCAGGCCGACCACGTCCACGGGCAGTGCCTCCAGCGTGGTGAGTGCGGCAGCGATGTCGCTGCCGACCAGCATGGTGCCGGTGGTTTCGATGGTCACCGTGCAGAAAATCGGCACTTCGCGGCCCAGCTCGGCCATCGCGTCGCGGGCCGCCAGGATCGCCAGCTTGACCTGCAGCAGGTCCTGGCAGGTCTCGAGGTTGAGGCAGTCGACCCCCCCCGCCAGAAGGCCTTTGGCGTAGACGCGGTAGGCGGCGTAGAGCTCGTCGCCGCCGACGTGGCCCAGGGTCACCAGCTTGGTGCCCGGCCCCATCGAGCCGGCGACGAAGCGCGGCCGTTCGGGCGTGGCGTACCGCTTGGCCGAGCGGCAGGCCAGCTCGGCGGCGCGCCGGTTCAGCTCGAAGGCGCGGTCGGCCAGGTCGAATTCGGCCAGCACGTAGGGCAGTCCGCCGAACGAGTTGGTCTCGACCACGTCGGCGCCGGCGGCGAAGTAGCGGTCGTGGATCGCCTCGACCACGTCGGGGCGGGTCTCCACCAGCAGTTCGTTGCAGCCTTCGGCCCCGGCGAAGTCCGCCAGGGTCAGGTTGGCGGCCTGCAGCTGGGTGCCCATGCCGCCGTCGAACACCAGTACCCGCTCACGCAGGAGCCGCAGGATGGCGAATTGGTCGAGGCGAGCGAGGGGGTCGAAGCGACGGGTCATCGGTCGGCGGCAGAGCATAACCACGGCCCCGCCGCGCGCCGCGGCGCGTTGTCGAAATGCGCCGCGCCGGGTCCCTGGGAAAGGTGGACTTTCTGCTCGCGCTGGCCGCCCACCGCCGCTGTAGTCCTACCCCCCGATGCCACGCCGCACCGACCTGCGTTCGATCCTGATTCTGGGCTCGGGCCCGATCGTCATCGGGCAAGCCTGTGAGTTCGACTATTCGGGGGTCCAGGCCTGCAAGGCGCTGCGCGCCGACGGCTACCGGATCGTGCTGATCAACAGCAACCCGGCGACGATCATGACCGATCCCGAGATGGCGGATCGGACCTACATCGAGCCGATCACCCCGGAGGTGGTCGCCAAGATCATCGAACAGGAGCGTCCCGACGCGATCCTGCCGACCCTGGGTGGCCAGACCGCGTTGAACTGTGCGATCCAACTGCACGACATGGGCGTGCTGGAGAAGTTCGGCGTCGAGATGATCGGGGCCAAGCCGGCTTCGATCGCCAAAGCCGAAGGGCGCCTCGAGTTCCGCGACGCGATGACCAAGATCGGGCTGGCGTGCGCGAAGAGCCAGCTCGCCTACTCGATGGCCGAGGCCCGGCAGGCGCTCGACGTGATCGGCTTGCCGTGTGTGATCCGGCCTGGCTTCACCATGGGCGGGTCGGGGGGCGGCATCGCCTACAACCTCCAGGAGTTCGAGGACATCTGCGCCCGCGGTCTGCAGATGTCGCTGAACAGCGAAGTGCTGGTCGAGGAGTCGATCGCCGGCTGGAAGGAGTACGAGCTCGAGGTCGTGCGCGACAAGCACGACAACGTGATCATCGTCTGCTCGATCGAAAACTTCGATCCGATGGGCGTGCACACCGGCGATTCGATCACGGTGGCGCCGGCCCAGACGCTGACCGACCGCGAGTACCAGCTGATGCGCGATGCGGCGATCGCCTGCATCCGCGAGATCGGCGTCGACACCGGCGGCAGCAACGTGCAGTTCGCGATCAATCCGCGCGACGGGCGCATGATCGTGATCGAGATGAATCCGCGTGTGAGCCGCAGTTCGGCGCTGGCCAGCAAAGCCACGGGGTTCCCGATCGCCAAGATCGCCGCCAAGCTGGCGGTCGGGTACACGCTCGACGAGCTCGACAACGACATCACCAAGGTCACCAAGGCTTGCTTCGAACCGACCATCGACTACTGCGTGGTGAAGTTCCCGCGCTGGGCGTTCGAGAAGTTCCCGACCGCGGACTCGGTGCTGACCACGCAGATGAAGTCGGTCGGCGAGGTGATGGCGATCGGCCGCACCTTCAAGGAGGCGATGCAGAAGGCGCTGCGCGGCCTGGAGACCGGCCGCAACGGCTTCGGCAACGTGCCGGGCGTTCCCCACTGCCGTCCCGAAGAATGCAACCCTGAGGCGATCCGGCCGCATCTCGCGACGCCGCGCGCCGACCGCATCGACTGGGTGCGCGCCGCCATGCTCTCCGGCATGTCGGTGGCCGAGATCCACGACTACAGCAAGATCGACCCATGGTTCCTCGACCAGCTTCAGGAGCTGGTCGCGCACGAGATCGAGTTGGTGGCTGCGTGCCGGCAAGGCTTGGCCAAGCTGCCGGCCGAACTGTTGCGCAAGACCAAACGTCTCGGCTTCAGCGACCGCCAGATCGCGGCGGCCTGCCCCGGCAAGGTCTCCGAGTGGCAGGTGCGCGAGCACCGCAAGCACCTGGGCGTGGTGCCGGTGTACAAGCGGGTCGACACCTGTGCAGCGGAGTATCCGAGCTTCACCCCGTACCTCTACTCGACCTACGACGGCCTCTCCGCGCAGGGCCCGGGCGAGGACGAAGCCGACGTCGGTGGCGATCGGCAGCGCGTGTTGGTGCTCGGCGGCGGGCCGAACCGCATCGGCCAGGGCATCGAGTTCGACTACTGCTGTGTGCACGCAGCACTCGCCTTGCGCGAACTCGGCTACCAGACGGTGATGCTGAACAGCAACCCCGAGACCGTGTCGACCGACTTCGACACCTCGGACATGCTGTTCTTCGAGCCGCTGACCCACGAAGACGTGATGAACGTCGTGGACCGCATCCAGCCACGCGGCGTGATCGTACAGTTCGGTGGACAGACGCCGCTGAACTTGGCGCGTGGCCTGCAGGACCATGGTGCGCCACTGGTCGGCACCAGCGTCGACTCGATCGATGCCGCCGAGGACCGCGAGCTGTTCAGCAAGCTGATCACCAAGCTCGGCATCGACCAACCGCCGAACGGCATGGCCGCGTCCGCCGAGCAGGCCCTCGCCGTGGCCGAACGCATCGGCTACCCGGTGCTGGTGCGCCCGAGTTTCGTGCTCGGCGGGCGGGCCATGGAGGTGGTCTACGACCGCGCCGGCCTCGAGTCCTACATGGAGCGGCATCGGTCGTTCTCCGAGGACCGGCCGCTGCTGGTCGACAAGTTCCTCGACGCCGCGATCGAAGTCGACGTCGACGCGATCGCCGACGGCGAGCACGTGGCGATCGGCGGCATCATGGAGCACATCGAGGAGGCCGGCATCCACTCCGGCGACTCGAGTTGTTCGCTGCCGCCCTACTCCCTGTCCGAGGGCCTGATCGCGGAGATCGCCAACAAGACCCGGCAATTGGCCAAGGCGCTGCGCGTGGTTGGCCTGATGAACGTGCAGTGGGCGGTGCGCGGCGCCCAGGTCTACATCCTGGAAGCCAATCCGCGCGCCTCGCGCACCGTGCCGTTCGTCAGCAAGGCGATCGCGCAGCCGCTGGCCAAACTGGCGGCGCGGGTGATGCTGGGCGAGACCCTGCAGCAGGTCGGCGTGGTCGAGCGCCTGGAACCGCCCTACTTCTCGGTCAAGGCGCCGGTGTTCCCGTTCAACAAGTTCCAGGGCGTCGACACGTTGCTCGGCCCGGAGATGAAGTCGACCGGCGAAGTGATGGGCATCGGCGAGCGCTTCGGTGCGGCGTTCGCCAAGGCGATGGTCGGGGCCGGCAACACGCTGCCGCGCGAGGGCAAGGTGTTCGTCTCGGTGCGCGACGAGGACAAACGCATGGTGCTGCCGCTGGTCGACCGTCTGCACCAGCTCGGCCTGGAGATCGTCGCCACCGCCGGCACCGCGAAAGCGCTGCAGAACGCCGGCATCCCGGTGCAACGCGTGTTCAAGGTGCACGAAGGCCGGCCGAACGTGCTCGACATGGTCGTCAACCGCGAAGTGCGCCTGATCGTGAACACGCCGAGCGGCCGCCGCGAGCGCAACGACGACCGTCTGATCCGCAGCGCCGCGGCCACCAACCGCATTCCATGCATCACCACCATGGCGGCCGCGGCGGCCACCATCCAGGGCATGGAGAGCTGGCTGCGCAAGCCGCTCGAAGTCCGGCCCCTGCAGGAATACCACGCACTCGTTCGGTGACCCTGCAGCGGTGACCCTGCAGCGGTGACCCTGCAGCGGTGACCCTGCAGCGGTGACCCTGCAGCGGTGACGCCACTGCAGTGCGCCCGCGCACTCCGCTGGCGCGCGTTCGTTGCGCGCCTTGTACCCCGGTGCAGGGGGCGCCCGCGGCAGCCCTTCACCACATCTTCTTGGACTTCCCGCGTGGTCCGGGGAATTGGCCGTGGCGCGCCTTGGGCGACGCCGTACGATGGCCGTGCCCAGAATTCTGCCATGTACGCGCCCACCACCATGCCCGAGACTCCCCGCCACGATTCCCGTCTCGCCCATGAACTCGCGCAGTTCTGCCAGCGCCACACCCAGGTCGAGCAGTCGAGCCGCGCGTCGTTTCCCTCGTCGCCGTTGTGGGCCGCCGCCGCAGCCACCGGCACCAGCCTGTGGCTGGACACCGGCGACGTGGACGCGGCGCGCAAGCTGTGGACCCGGGAGTTCACGGCCCTCACCACCAACAACACGCTGCTCAACAAGGAGGTCCAGAAGGGCCTCTACGACGCCCTGGTGCCCGACTGCCGGCGGCTCTTGACCGCGCAGGGCGTGACCGACCGCCAGCAGATGGTGCAGGAGATTGCGTTCGTGCTGAATGCCGTGCACGGCCAGAAGCTGGTGCGCACCTTCGACGCGGACGTGTCCGTGGAGCTGCACACGGCCATCGCCGACGACGCCGAGGCGAGTTACCAGTACGGCAGGCGCTTCCACGCGATCAACCCGCAGCGCTTCATCGTCAAGGTGCCGCTGACTCCGGCTGGCCTCCTGGCCGCGCGCCGGTTGGCCGACGACGGGGTGCGCTTGAACTTCACCCTCGGGTTCTCGGCCCGACAGAACTGGTTGATCGCCGCCGTGGCGCGGCCGACCTGGGTGAACGTGTTCATGGGCCGGGTCAATGCCTTCCTGGCCGACAACCGGCTCGGCGACGGCAAGAACGCCGGGGAGAAGGCGACCTTGGCCAGCCAGCGCCTGCTGCGGCGCTTGGCCAAGGACGGGCCGCGGGTGCGCCAGATCGGTGCTTCGATGCGCTCTGGCCAGCAGGTCGCCGACCTGCTCGGGCTCGATGTGTTCACCATCCCGACTGCGGCGGCGGCGGAGTTCGTGCAGGCGAACCCGGCCCCGGGCACCCTGCGCGACCGCACGGGCGACGATCCGACGGTGGTCTTCGCACCGGGCGTCGATCCGCAGCGTCTGCGGCTCGACTGTTTCTGGCAGGCCGACGCGGCGTTCGGCAAGGCCACCGCGGCGGTGGCGGCTCTCGATCCCCGGAGCCACACCGGCGCCGACGTGGTGCGCACTCTGGCCCAGCACGGCGCGGGCGACCTGTTCCCGCAGTTCGACGCAGCGGGGCTGCGCAGGATCGCCGCCGAGGGCAAGATTCCGGTGCTCGGCAGCTGGCAAGACCGGGTTCAGGCCGGCACGGCCAGCTGGGACGGCTTGCTGACCGCGGCAGCGCTGGCGAGTTTCACCGCCGACCAGGCGGCCCTCGACGCGCGCATCGCCGGCCTCCTGTGAAGCGGCGCCGCTGACGCTGAGACCGAGGGGGTCGGCAGCGCGACCTGGGGCAGGGCCCGGGGTTGGGGCCAAGAACCGGGGATTGGGCAGCTGGGAACTGGAACTGGAATCTGGGAACTGGATTCTGGGAACTGGGCGCGAACCACGGCGTTTCGGCCCCTCTTCCCGCCCGCGGTTGGCGGCGCCGTGCCGATGGGCGCGCGTCCCTCGCCGCTGGCACAATGCTGTGATCCGCACGGCGGTTCCGTGCGTTGACCCGCCACCCACCCATGTCCTCGAGCCCGCTGCGCCGTTCCCTCCCCACTGCCCTGCTCGCTGCGGCCGCCCTGCTGGCGGCGCTGCCCGCCCAAGCCCCGAACTCCGGCAGCCCGGTCGGGTTCGAAGAGACGTGGGCTCTCGCCGCAGACCGCCGAGCGGCCGTGGCCCAACTCCTGCCCGGCAGTGACGATTGGTACTACTACTCCTGCCGCGAACGCCTCGACGCGCGTGACTTCGCCAGCGTCGACCGCCTGCTGCCCGGATGGCTCGGTCAGCACGGTCGCTCCGAACGCATGGTCGAGATCGAAAACCGGCGCGCCCTGCTCGGGTTCGACCAGGACCCGACGGGCACGTTGCTGTTCTTGCGGCAGCGCCTCGGACTCACCTTCGACCAGCAGCGGCAGGTGCCCGGCGCACCGCGCGACCTGCCGACGAAGCTGGCGCCGGAGCTGCTGGAGAGCAGCAGCCTAGCGCTCGCCGCCCTGCGCGCCCACCCCAACCGGCTCGATGGCTTCACCGACGCCGCCTTGCCCGGGCTCGCCACCCAGCCCCTCGACGAGCCGCTCCTGCGCAGCCTCCTGGAGCGCCTCGACCGCCCGGACGTGGCGAACCTGCCGGACTTGGTGGTGCGCGACCTGCAGACGCGCAACAGCCGCGGCTTCGGCTCCCTGCCGATCCATCGGGAACTGCGCCTCGAGCAACTCGAGGCCTGCCTCCGCCTGCTGCCGGCGCTCGCGCAGCAGAATGGCTTCGTCACGGCGTACCTGCAGCGCTTGGCGCCGTCGGTCGACCGTGACTGGCAACGCGACCCGATGCTGCTCGGTGCCCAGTTGGAGCGGCTCTGGAACTTCGCCCAGCGCCTGCCGAACACCTGGAACTCGCTCAAGGCGCACGTCCGGTTCCACCAACTGCAACACGACCTCGCCCAGGGCCGCGTCGACCGCGAGCGATTGTTGAGCTACCTGCGCCTGCCGCGGCGCAGCTCGATCGCCGTCGAGCCGCTGCGCAGCCCCGAGCCGGGCAAGTTCGCCGCCGATCTGACGGCAACGTTCGCCTCCGGGTTGCCGCCGGTCGGCGACGAGCGCACCGTGGTGCGGCGCTGCCTGGAACAGCTGTTCGTCGCCGCCGACACCCAGGAACCGTTCGGCGAGTGCTTGGAAGGCCAGTGGCTGGATCGCGTGTTCGCCGAGACCAAGCTGCTGGCTGGCCAGGGCGACGCCGAGCGCTGGTTCGCCAAACTCGGCGACCGCGCTGCGGTCGAGGCGCTGCAGAACCGGGTCGAACTCGATTTTGCGCCGGCGCAGCGCACCCGGTTCGGGCCCGACGAGGCGGTGGCTCTGCAGGTCGACGTGAAGAACGTGCCGACCCTGCTGGTCAAGGTGTTCGCCATCGACACGTTCCGCTACCACACCGAGAAGCTGCGCGAAATCGACGCCAGCATCGACCTCGACGGCGTGGTGCCCAACCACGAGGCGAGCTTCGCCTATCCCGAGCCGCCGGTGCGCCGTGTGCGCCGCACCTTCGATCTGCCGCAGTTGCGCGAGCCAGGCACCTACGTGGTCGAACTGGTCGGCAACGGCATCAGCAGCCGCGCCGTGGTGCACAAGGGTTGGCTGCGCGCGGTGGAACGGCCGAGCGCGGCCGGGCATCGGTTCACCGTGTTCGACGAAGCCGGCACCCCGGTGCCCACCGCGCTGCTGTGGTTCGGCGGCCGCGAGTACCTGCCCGACGCCGGGGGCCGGATCCTGTTGCCCTACAGCACCGATCCCAGCCCGCGCGTGGCCGTGGTGCGCCACGGCAACCGCTCCGCGCTGGTCGCGTTCCAGCACGCGGCGGAGTCCTACACGTTGGCCGCCGGCATGCACGTCGAACGCGAGGCGTTGGTCGCCGGGGCGAAGGCGCAACTGCTGCTGCGGCCCGAACTGCGCCTGGGTGCGGTCCCGATCGACCTCGCCCTGCTGCGCGAACCGGTGGTGACCCTGTTCGCCACGGACCTGGACGGCACCACCACGCAAAAGGAGTTCCGCGGCCTGGCGCTGGCCAACGACCGGGAGCTCGTCGTGCCGTTCACCGTGCCGGAGCGTCTGCAGTCGTTGCGCGCCGAACTGCGCGGCACGCTGCCGACCCTGGCCGGTGCCGAACAGCGCCTGACCACCAGCTCCACCACCTTCACCGTCAACGGCATCGATGCGACGGCTGCCACCGGCAGTCCGATGCTGGTGCGCACCCAGGATGGCTACGTCCTGGAGTTGCGCGGCAAGAACGGCGAACCGCTGGTCGGTGCCGTGGTGCAGCTGGCTCTGCAACATCGCGACTACACCGCCGAGATTCCGGCCGTGCTGCAGAGCGACCGGACCGGCCGCATCGAACTCGGCGCGGTGCCGGGCATCACCGCCATCCGCTGCCAACACGGCGAGTACCGCGGCACGTTCCGCCTCGATCCGCCGCGACTGCGCGTGCCGCAGGTGCTGCACGGCCGGGTCGGCAGCGTGCTGCGGTTGCCCTTGCCGATGGACCAGCGCGAACTGCGGCGTGAGTGGTTCGCGCTGCTCGGCCAAGCCCAGGACGAGTTCGCCCACCTGGCGATCGCCGACGGCTGTCTCGAGCTCCGCGACCTCGCTGCCGGCGACTACGAGTTGCGCTGTTTCCGCACCGGGGAGCGCGTCGCCGTGCGGATCACCGACGGCCCCCAGCAAGGCGAGTGGCTGGTCGGCGGCGAACGCGTGCTGGCGGCGAGCCCGAACCGGCCCTTGGTGGTGCGCGAGCAGGGCTTTGCGGGGGAAGAGCTGCGGCTGCAGCTCGGCAACCACTCCCCCGAGACACGGGTGCACGTGGTGGCCTTGCGTTACCACCCTGGCGTCGATCTCAGCGAGGCGCTGGCGAGCCGCTTGCCCCTGCCCTTGGCCGCCAGCGACACACCGCCGGTGGAGAGTTCGTTCCATTCGGGCCGGCAGCTCGGCGACGAGTACCGCTACGTGCTCGAACGCCGCCTGCAGCCGAAGTTCGCCGGCAACATGCTGCGCCGCCCCAGCCTGCTGCTGCACCCCTTCGCGCTGGACGAGCACTCCTGGAATGCCGCCGTGGGCCTGGGTGGTGGTGCCGGCGGCAAGTACGGCGGCCGGGCTGGCGGCAAACCCGGACGTGGGGCCGCGCCAAGCGCCGCGGACGCCCAGGCTGCCGAGGGCCATCCTGGCACGTTTGCCAACCTCGATGCCTTGCCGTCCGGTGCGGTGGTGCTGGCCAACTTGCAGCCAGGAGCGGATGGGGTGCTGCGCATCCCGGCGGCCCAGCTCGGCGGCGGTCATTGGGTGCAGTTCGTGGCCGTGGACGGCCACCAGACCCTGCGCGGCGAACTGCTGCGCCAGGAGCAGCCGTGGACACCGCGCTCCCGGACCCTTGTGGCTGCTTTGCCGCTCGACCAGCACCGCGTCGAACGCCGCGGCATCACCTTCGCGGCTGCGGGAGAGCTGGTGCCGCTCGGCGACCCGCGCAGCGCCCAGGTCGAATGGTTCGATTCGCTCGAGTCGGTGTTCCGCCTGCTCGCCGCCGCGGTACCGGATCCGCAGTTCCGCGAGTTCGCGTTCTTGCTCGGCTGGCCGAAGCTCACCATGGCCGAGAAACAGGAGCGTTACGGCCAACACGCCTGCCACGAACTGCACTTCTTCCTCTACCACAAAGACCGACCGTTCTTCGACGCCGTGGTGCGGCCGTTGTTGCAGCAGAAGCTCGCGCCGACCTTCCTCGACCATTGGCTGCTGGGCCACGACCTGCGCGCGTTCACCGAGCCGTGGCAGTTCGGCCGTCTGCACTTGGTCGAGAAGATCCTGCTGGCACAGCGCCTCGGCGCGGCCGAGCAGCAGGCGGTGGCGCGGCTGTTGCGAGAGTCCCTGGAGGCCTCGCCGCAGCCCCGGGAACGGCTCGAACGGTGGCTCGATCTGGCGTTCCAGAGCCAGGCACTCGACGAGACTGCGGCCGGCCTGCCTGCGTTGCAAACCGTCGAGCCGGGCAACGCCCCGGGGGGCCGCGGGCAACGGCTGTCCGAGCTGCGGGGGAAACCGAGCGCCGGCGGTGGCCCCGCTGGCCCCACCACGGGTGGTCCTGCGACGGCCGGGCCAGCGGGTCCGGGTGCACCCGCCACCGTGGCTGCCGCCACGGATGCAGAGCGGCTGGCACGACGGCAGGCGCCGGCGGACGCCGCCGAGAAGGCCGATCAGGAAGCGGCGTTCGACAGCAACCAGTGGAACACTGCGCAGAAGGCCAAAGACGGTGCGGCTACCGGCGCCGAAGACTTCTTCCTGGGCGGACAGCCGCGCAGCAAGGAACTCGCCGAAGACGCCAAACTGCGGGCGCAGGTCCGGCAGCTCTACCGCGCCGTTGGGCCGACTCGAATGCTGGTCGAGCACGATTACTGGCACCGGCAGCCCGACATGCCCTTGGCCCAAGCGGTGGCCGCGAATCGCTTCTGGCTCGACTTCGCCCTGGCGCCCGCCGGCAAGCCGTTTGCTTCCGCGCACATCGTCGAAGCCAGCGGTTCGGTGCTCGAGGCACTCTTGGCGCTCGCGGTGCTCGATCTGCCGTTCACCGCAGGTGACCACGAGCTGGTGGTGCAGAACGGCCAACGGTCCCTGCGGCCCGCAACGCCCCTGCTCCTGGCGCAGAAGGACCTGGCGCCAGCCGACGCCCCTGCCGGCACGGCTGCGCCCCTGCTGCTCGGCGAGAACTTCTTCCGCCTCGACGACCGCTACCGATTCGAGCGGGGCGAACGCCGCGACGCGTTCGTCGGTGAGGAGTTCCTGGCCGGTGTGGCCTACGGCTGCCAGGTGGTGGTCACCAATCCGAGTTCGCAGCCCCGCACCGCGGAGCTGCTGCTGCAAGTGCCGGCCGGTGCGATTCCGGTGCAGAAGGGCTTCTGGACCAAAGGGCGGTCGTTGCGGCTCGAACCGTACGCCACCCAGGCGATCGAGTACGCCTTCTACTTCCCAGGCACCGGCACTTTCGACCACTATCCGGTACACGCCACCGAGCAGGGACGCCTGGTGGCCCACGCCGCGGCACGCCAACTCCGCGTGGTCGCGACGCCGAGCCAGCTCGACACCACGTCCTGGGAGCACGTCTCCCAGCAGGGCACCACGGCCGATGTGCTGCGGTTCGTCGCCGAGCACAACCTGCAGCAGATCGACCTCGGCAAGGTCGCTTGGCGGCTGCGCGAACGCAGTTTCTACGAGGCCCTGCTCGCCCACCTGCGCACCCGCCAGGCCTTCGACGCCACGGTTTGGAGCCATGCCCTGTGGCATGGCGACGCCGCGGCGGTGCGCGAATTCCTGCGCCACCAGGACGGTTTCGTCGCGCAGTGTGGCATGGTCCTGGACTCGCCCCTGCTCGACATCGAGCCGGTCGCGCGCGGCACCTACCACCACCTCGAACTGGATCCGTTGGTGCAGAGCCGCGCCCACCAGCTCGGCGGGCAACGGCGGCTCGGCAACGCCCAGCTGGCCGCGCAGTACCGCAGTCTGCTGACCCGCCTCGGCTACCTGTCCAAGCTCGACGCCGAGAGCTGGCTCTTGGTGACGTACTACCTGCTGCTGCAGGATCGGGTCGAGGAAGCCCTCGCCAGCTTCGCCAAGGTCGACCGAGCGTCGGTCCGAGAGACGCTGCAGTACGACTACTTGGCCGCCTACTTGGCGTTCTTCACGCTCGACGGTGCCCGTGCCCGGCAGCTCGCCGAACCGTACCGAGAGCACCCGGTGCCGCACTGGCGGCAGCGCTTCGCCGACGTGCTGGCGCAACTCGACGAGGCCGAAGGCAAAGCACGGCCGGGCGTTGCGGCGCCGGGCCAAGACCAGCTCGCCGCGAGCGCGCCGTCGCTCGAGCTCGAATTGGTCGAGCAGCAACTGACCGTGCGCAGCCGCAACCTGGAGCGCTGCGAAGTCTGCTACTACGCGCTCGACGTCGAGTTCGCCTTCTCCGCGCAGCCCTTCGGCAGCACCGGCACCGGTGGTGCGGCGTTCGTGCAACCGGCCCGGCGCGATCTGCTGGAACTCGGCACCAAGGGTGAGGTCCGCTTCGAGGTGCCGGAAAGCCTGCGCCGGCAGAGCGTGCGCATCGAAGTTCGCGGGGGCGGCCTGCTGCGCAGCCAGACGTGGTTCCGCAACGACCTGTCGGTGCGCTTCCTGGAGAGTTACGGCCAGGTCGCCGTGGCCGAACGCGGCACCGACCGCCCGGTGCCCAAGGCCTACGTCAAGGTGTTCGCCAGGCTGGCGAACGGCCAAGTGCGCTTCCACAAGGACGGGTACACCGACCTGCGCGGGCGCTTCGACTACGCCTCGGTCAGTGACGACCCGAATGCCAATGCCACCCGCTACGCGGTGTTGGTCTTGGACGACCAGCGTGGCGCCTTGATTCGCGACGTGGCACCGCCGTCGCGTTGACGCCGGCAACACCCGGCGGCTGCATCGGCAGCCGGGCCAGGGCCGCCGCCGTCAGTCGACCCGCAACTCGGGAGCGCGCAAGTCGACCTGCCGATCGCGGAGCTGCAGCAGCCGGTCCAGGTAGGTCGTGCGCGGCAACGGTTGCGCACCGAGCCGCTGCAGGTGCGGCGTGACGAACTGCACGTCGAACAGTTCCACGCCGGCCTGGGCCAGCGACCGTACCAACGCCACCAAGGCCACTTTGGACATGTCGGTGCGGCGGTGGAACATGGACTCGGCCGCGAACAGGGCCCCGACCTGGACGCCGTAGACGCCGCCGACCAGGGCGGCGTCGTGCCACACCTCCAGACTGTGCGCGCCCCCCGCGGCGTGCAGCGCGGTGTACGCCGTGACCATCTCGGGCAGGACCCAGGTGCCTTCGGCGCGTTGTCGGCCGCATTCCTCCATCACCACGCGGAAACACTGGTTCCAGGTGAGAGTGAACGCTCCAGCGCGCAGGACGCGCTGGAGCCGGCGCGGCACGTGCAGGCGGGTCGGGTCGATCACCCCGCGCGGGTCGGGACTCCACCACAGCGGCACCAGGCCTTCGCCGTACCACGGGAACACGCCGCTGCGGTAGGCGAGTTGGAGTCGGGCCACCGACAGGTCGCCGCCGAACGCCAGCAGGCCTTCGTGGTCGTATGGGCGTGGGTCGGGGAACGGCACCACGCGCTGCCGCGGCAGATGCAGAGGCACCGGCCGTGCCCCAGTCATCGGGATGGCCTCATCGGGATGGCCTCATTGGCGCTCTTTCAAACGGCGCAACGTGGTGTGCTGGTCCTCGCGGTCGGCGATCTCGAGCACTTCGATGTCGCCGTCGTCGCGCTGGCGGAAGTAGACGCGCAGGCCCAACGAAGCGCGCAGGCTCCAGGTGTCCTGGCCCCCGAGCTGCTTCACTTCGAGACCCGGGTAGGCGTGGCCCTCGGTGCAGAACAGCAGCACCGCCTGCACGGCGCGTTCGACCGCCTTGCGCTCCTTGCCGACCAGCGACTTGTAGAACGAGGGCTCGAAGTAGGGCACGCGGAAGCGCCGGTCCGGCTCTGGCTCCGGCGGGGGCGGGCGGCGGCGACGGCCCTTCGGCAGCAGTGCTTCCAGTTCGGCGGCTTGCTGCTCCAGTTCGCGCATGCGGCTCTGGTTGTGGGCCAACTGGCGCCGCAGGGCCGCATCCGCCGCCTGCCAGCCATCGCGCTCGGCTTCCAGCTCGTGCAGCCGATGCGCCAGCGCCGCCGTTTCCGGCTCGGCCCGGAGCACCGGCATGGGCCTCGCACCTTGGGCGCCGCGCGCCAGGTCTTCTTCGGCTGCGGCCAAGCGCCGCGCGAGGTCGGCTTCCCGCTCGCGGGCGCGCTGCGCGGCCTCGCGCGCGGCTGCCAGGTCGGCGTGCGTGCGGGCCAACTCCGCTTCGCGCAGGGCGAGCAACGCCAGGGTCTCGGCCGGGGCTTCGGCCGCCACCGGGGCAGGGGGATTCGCGGGCGCCTCGGGCACCAGCAGCGCGAACACCGCGTCCAGCTGTTCCGGATCCCGTAGTTCGGCGAGCAGCGGTGCCAGCACGTGGGCTGGCGCCTTCTCCAGACGGAAACCACCCTTCGGCGTGAGTCCGAAACGCCGCGCCAGACCGCGCAATGCGGCCACGGGCACCAACCACTCCAGCAGGGACGCCAACGGCAACTGGCCGGCACCGGCCAGGACCCGTTCCGTCAGTTTGCGCGGCGGCGGTGGATGGGACTTGGCCATGGAACCGTGGCCAGACTAGGCCGAGGCCGGTGGCAGAACAACGACCGCCGCGCGCCGTTCCGCGGTTGGCTCACGCGCGCCCATGCCCTACCACACCGAGGCGCGCCTCAGCGCGGCACCAGCGGGTGGATCGGCGTCACCGGGTACTGCCGCCAGCCGGCTTCGTCGTAGGCGCGCTCGATCGCCTCCCGTTCCACGCTGCCGAGCCCTGGATCACTGCGGTAGGCGCGATACACCGCCCACTCCAGGGCGTCGAACGGCGCTCCCAGCAGCAAGCCGACTTTCCACAAGACCCACGACGGCAGCAAGAACACCGACAGCGGTTCCCGCGTGGCGGGCGGCTGGTTCGCATACACGACGGCGCTCACCGGCACCCCGAGCAGGTCCAGCGGCAGCCCCAGCGTGAAACCGAGCGTGCCCCCCACCGCCGCGGGAACGCGAGTGCACCAGGTGCGGCCGTACCGCGGCTCGACCAAGGCGTCGGTGTAGCGCACCACACCCGCGCACCCGCACAGCGCGGCGCAGCCGGCCAGGACGGCCGCGCCGCGCGACCGGACTGGCGCGCGGCGGCTCAACGCGCGACCTTGCGCTCCAACTCGTCGGCGAGGCGCGCCGCGCCGTAGACCTTGCGCAGCGACTCGATGATGATCGCCGGGTGCACCGACACGGTGCGCGACACTTCGTCGTCGAACACGTAGTTGTTGCCCAGCATCTCGATGTTGCCGTCGAACACGAGGCCGACCACGCGTTGTTCCCGGTCGATCATCGGCGAGCCCGAGTTGCCGCCGATGATGTCGCAGGTGGCGACGAAGTTGAACGGCGTCTTGAGGTCGAGCTCCTTCTCCTTGTCGAGCCACGCCTGCGGCAGATCGAATGGATGCACGCCGCCGAATTCGTGGTGCCGCGCGAACAGACCGTAGAGCGAGGAGAAATGCGGCGCCAGAGTGCCGTTCATGGCATACCCCTGGACCTTGCCGTCCGACAGGCGCAGCGACATGGTCGCGTCCGGCGGGATCGAAGTGCCGTACACCGCGAAGCACGCTTCGCCGACCCGCTTGTTCTGCGCCGCCTCTTCCTTGGTCAGCTCATTGAGCTTGTCGCGCTGGCCCTTGGCCGCCACCTTGGCGGCCTGCAGCTCGGCGAGTTTGTCCCAGGCGTCCCCGTACTTCTGCTGCAGCTCCGGCTGCGCGGCCACGGCGGCGCGCAGGGCGCCTTCGGCCTTCTGCTTGATCGCCAGGATGCGTGGGTTCTTCAAGCCGTCCAGGTAGCCCTGGAACGCCTTGCGCTGGTTCTCGATCTGCAGGATGCGCGCCCGCAGCTCCTTCTCCTTGGCCGGGCTCTGCGCGGCGTCGGCATTCAGTTGCTCGAGCATGCGATGGATGCCGGCGAGCTGCTGCGGGTAGAAGTGGTCGCGCAGGTACTCACACTGCGCCATGGTCTGCAAGCGGCCGGTCCGCCCCGGATTGCCGGTGACGAACACCACTTCCCCTTCCTTCGCCCCTTCGGTGCGCCACTCGAAGCAGTGGCTCTTGGTGTCGGCCGGCTGCCCGCCTCGGTAGGCGCGCAGGAACGTGAAGTCCAGCCCCCAACGCGGGAAGCAGAAGTTGTCCGGGTCGCCGCCGAAGTGGGCGCTCTGGCCGTGGGGCGCGCAGACCATGCGCAGGTCGTCGTAGATCTGGAAGCTGTAGAGCTGGTAGTTGCCGCCCTGGTAGAGCCCGATCACCTGGTGCAGCAGGTCGGGAGCCGCGGCCTTGGCCTTCGCCAGCACCGCATCGGCCGAACCCGCAGCCACCTCGGCGGTCACGTCCTTCTGTTGCACGAGCTGCGACACCACGGCACCCGGGATCTTGATCTCGCCGTCGTACGAGCCGGCGTAGAAGCCGTCTTTCAGCAGGTCGCGTTCCCCCTGGATCGCGACCAGGAAGTCGCGGGCGCAGTGGTGGTTGGTCATCACCAGGCCATGGGGCGTGACGAACGACGCCGAGCAGAACCACGCGTAGCCGTCCGGACGGGAGGCGTCGACGCGGCCCAGACGCAGGGACGACAGGCGGGCGTGTTCGAGCCACTGCGGGCTCGGCTGCCAGTCGTAAGCCTGCTGGAACCAGCCGAGTGGCGCCGCCTCGAACGTCCACATGCGGCCCAGCTCCTTGTGCGCCTGGGCGGTGAGCGGCTGGGTGGCGAGGGCCAGGGCGGCTACCGCCAGGGCCGGGGAGAACAACGAGCGCCGCAGGGCGGCGAAGGGAGTCGTGGTCATGATCGGTCTCGCCGCAGTCTACGGACGAGCCGGGCCCGGTGCAGCCGCTTCGGGCAATTCCGGCCCCTCGGTGCTGGCATCCGGCTGGGTGCGCCGCAGGGCGCGGCGCAGGGCCGCCAGGAGAACGGCCTCCTGCGGTGGCTTGTCGAGCACCTCGATGCCGAGTTGGTCGAGACCCTGCAGGATCTCGGGATCGTGCGCGTGCCCGGTGACGAAGACGAACGGCAAGTCGGGGCGCAGGTGGCGCAGTTCGGCCACCAGCGCCGCGCCCACCGGGCCCGGCATCTGCACGTCGCTGAGCACGGCGTCGACCTGCGCCACGGCCGCGGCCAGCGCGGCAGTGGCCTGGGCACCGGACTCGGCCTCCTGCACCTGGAGGCCCGCGCGCTCGAGCAGGGTGCGCAGCGCCGAACGTACGTCGGCTTCGTCCTCGACCAGCAGCACGGTGCGCAGCCGCCGTTCGTCAGCCGGCACCGGGACCAGCACCGTGCGCTCCGGGCTCCCTTCGGCCTGGGGCCAGCGAAAGCGGAAGCTGGTGCCCTGGCCCTCGGCAGTGACGAGCTGCACCTCGCCCTGGAGCTGCTTCGTGATGCCATAGACGGTGGCGAGCCCGAGCCCGGTACCACGATGCCGGTCCTTGGTGGTGAAGAACGGTTCGAAGGCGCGGTCGCGCACCTCGGCGGCCATGCCCACCCCGGTGTCGCGCACTTCGAGCCCGACGCGACCTTCGGCGCAGCTCACGGCGACGTGCAGAGTGCCCCCCGTCGGCATCGCATCACGGGCGTTCACCGCCAGGTTGATGAGGATCTGCTCGATCTGGCTCGGCGCGCAGCGCAGCGGGGCCGGCTGGCTGGCCAGGGCCAACTCCAGGTGGCACCGTGGCCCCAGCAGGTCCTGGAGCATGCCGGCCATGCCGGCGAGCAACTGGTTCAAGTCGTGCACGGCGGGTGCCACCGCCTCGCGGCTCGCCAGCGCCAGCAGGTGGCGGGTCATGCGGCGCCCGCGCTCACCGGCTTCGCGGATGCGCGCCACCAACTCGGCGGGCTCGGGCTGGTCGTGCAGGTCTTGGGCCAGCAGGGAGGCATTGCCCAGAACGATGGTCAGCAGGTTGTTGAAGTCGTGGGCCACGCCGCCGGCGAGCTGGCCGAGGCTCTCCATGCGCCGCAGCAGTTCGAGTTCGCGTTCGAGCTTGTGGCGCCGGGCATGGTCGGCCTCGATCTGCGCCAGGGCCCGTTCGAGTTCGGCGGTGCGTTCACGCACGCGGTCTTCGAGCCCCACCTGGGCGAGCTGCAGGGCTGCCGTGCGCTCTTCGACCAGACGTTGCAGGCGCAGTTGCTGGCCGGCGGCGCGCGTGGCGCCACCGCGGAACGCCAACCAAGCCCCGCCGAGCAGCAAGCCGCCGGCCAACAGCCGCACCCACAGCGCTTCGGTCCACAGTTCCGGCACCTGCAGCACGAGGCGTACGGGCGTGGCGCTCGCCCGGCCGGCCAGCGTGACGGCTTCCGCCTCGAAGGTGTAGGTGCCGGCCCGGTCGACGGCGAACTTGGCTTCGCGGTCGAAGCTCGGCAGGCGCCATTCCGGATGGTCGGGCAACAAGCGCCAGCGGAAGCGGATCTGGCCGGGCTGGTCGAACTCCGCGGTGCCGAGGCCCACCACGAACGTGCGATCCCCCGCGGGCAGCGCCAGCTTGCCGAACGCCGGCACACTGTGGGCACCCACCAGCAGGCGATCGACGAACACCGGCGGCGCGGGCAGCGCGCCGTCGAGGTCGCGGGCGGCCACGGAGAGCAGGCCGTCGATGCCACACAGGTAGACGCGATCCGCCACGGCGCAGCCGGCCGGCTGGAAGTTGCCGTTCGCCTCGCCACGCGCATCGAGCGGCCCGGCCAGGGGCCGGCAGGCCAGGGTGCTCTGGCGACCGTCGGCGATCGCGTCCAGGCTCGCTGGATCGACCACGAACGTGCCGCGGTTGCTGCCGACCACCCACTGCCCGCCGAACGGCACCACGGCACAGATGCCTTGGTCGTGCAAACCGTGCTGCCGCCCCACCGCGAGCACCGGAGCGGCGCGCTCGGTGGCCACGGCGGCGAAGCCGCCGCCGTAGATGGCGACCCAGGTGCGTCCGGAGGGCCTTGGCAGCACCGCGCGCAGCTCGCCGGCTGGCAAGTCGATGCCGAGCCGCCAGGTGCCGAGCACCCGGCGTTCGCCGTCCAGGCGCAGCAGGGCCTGCTCGGTGGCGACCCAGAGCTCCTGGCCCGGCCCCGGCTCCAAGAGCCGCACTTCGCGTTGCAGTTCGGGAGGCAGGTTGATCGGCCGCAGCGAGCCGTTGGCCGCCGCGAACAGGCCGTTGCCGGTGCCCAGCCAGAGTTCGTCGCCGACCTGCCGGAGCACCCGCACCATGCCCACTTCGGGCGCCTCGACGACCGTTGCGACATGGCCGTCCGACCAGCGGCCGACGCGGCCTTCGGTGGCGAACCAGAGCTCCTGGCCCTCGGCCAGCAGCGCGGTGACCGGGCCCTCGACCCACGGCACCGGGGTGAAGCCGGTGGCGTTGCCGCGGAACAGGCCCCGATGGTTGGCGACCCAGACGCCGCCCTGTCCGTCAGGCGCCACGGCATTCTGCCCGGCACTGGGGATGCCGTGCTCCGGGCCGTGCACCGCCACTTCGGAATGGCGCAGCCGGAGCAGGCCGCTGTTGAGGAACCCGACCCACAACCCGCCCGCTGGATCGCTGCCGAGCGTGCGCACCGTGCCCGCCAGCGCCATCGCGCAGCGCGCTCGGCCGCGTTCCGGCTCGAAACGCACCAGGTGGCTGGTCGTGGCGTACCACAAGGAACCGCTGGCAGTCCGGTGCACGGCGTGCACACACTGCCCGACGGTGTCGGCGACCAGCTCCTGGGTGCCGCCGTGCCAACGCAGCAGGCCGCGGTTGGAGGCGAGCCAGAGCTCGCCTTCGGCGCCCAGTACCGCATCGTTGAGGTTGCCGGCCCGCAGCGAATGGGGGGTGCCGTCGCGCACTTCGTGCAGGCCTGCAGCCCCGGCCAGCAGGATGCGTTCGCCCAGCACCAGGATCCGCCGCACCCCGGCCACGGGCTGCTGGAACGCTGGTCGGTAGCCCTGGCCCGGCAGCACCTCGAGCACGTCCCGCTCGCTGGTGGCGACCAGCCGCCCGTCCGGCAGGCGGGCGATCGCACCGAGCCAACTGGCCGGCCAGTTCGGCGTGCTGCGGAACCGGCCGTGGACCCACTGCACCACGCCCCCCCGGTCGGTGCCGACCCACAGGGTGCCGTCCGGGTCCTCGGCGAGCGCCAGCACCCGGTTGCTGCCCAGTTCGGGCGCGGCCGCGGTGTCGTGGTTGCGCCACTGGGTGCCGTCGAAGCGGCACAAGCCACCGAAGGTGCCCACCCACAGGAACCCGTCCCGGGAGCGGAGCAGCGCCGACACCGAGTTCTGGGGCAGGGCGCCACTGGCGGTCCAGTGTTGCACCGCAAAGGGGCTGCCCTTGGGCACCTGCAGAGGCAGTTCCTGGGCCACGGCGCCGCGGAGGGCGCCCAGCCAGAGGCCGAGGGCGGTGGTGCAGTTGCGGAGCGAACGACTCATGGGCACGGTGGCATCGGCAGTTCGGGGGGTGCCGCCCAAGTTTGCACCACCGCCCGACGCCCGACCAAGCCACCGAGAAGGTGTTTTCAGCGCCCAGGTCGATCGCTACCCTGCTGCCCCCATGCAAGTCAGCGCGCTCGAACTCCGTCCCGGCACCATCGTCAAGTACGAGGGCCGCATGTGCACCGTGGTCTGGTGGAACATCCTGCGCAACGATCGCCGCGCGTTCGTGCAGATGCGCATCAAGGATCTGCAGAACGGTCGCACCACCGAACTCAAGGAGCACACCGACTCGAAGTGGGAAGTGCTCGACAAGGAGGACAAGGACCTCAGCCACTCCTACCGCGATGGCATCGACGAGGTGTTCTTCACCGAGACCGGCGACGAAGTGCGCTGCCCGGTCGCGGCCGCCGAGGACGCGCTGCAGTGGCCGGCGGAGCTGTACAAGGGCTTCTTCGTCGATGGCGCGCTGGTGGCGGTGTTCCCGCCCAAGCACTCGGTGCTGACCATCACCGAGACCGCCCCGCCGATCCGCGGCGCTGGCAGCGGCATGAAGGACGCCGTGTTGGAGAACGGCATGAAGGCCAAGGTCAACCAGCTCTGTGACGTCGGCGACAAGGTGCGCATCGACACCGAGACCATGGAGTTCAAGGAACGCATCGCCAAGTAGGCGTTCGGGCCGTGTCGCTGGCGCTGTTGCTGCTCGGCTGCCTCGGCGTGTTCGCGCTGGCGCACCGCCTCTACGGCCGACTGCTGGTCGCTCTGTTCGGCCTGGACCCGGCGGCCAAGACCCCGGCCCACTGCCACCGCGACGGCCAGGACTTCGAGCCTGTGCCGCGGTTCTATCTGCTGTCGCAGCACTTCTCGGCGATCTCGGCGGCTGGACCGATCGTCGGCCCGATCGTCGCCGCTTCGCTGTTCGGCTGGCAGCCGGCGTTCTGGTGGATCGTGATCGGCTGCGTGTTCCTCGGTGCGATGCACGACTTCGGCGCGCTGGTCGCTTCGGTGCGCCACGGTGCCGGGTCGGTGGCGCAGGTGCTGCGCGCCCATTTGAATCCGCGCAGCTACCGGGTGTTCACGCTCTACATCTGGCTGGCGCTGATCTACGTGATCGTGGCGTTCACCGACGTCACGGCCCGCGCCTTCGTCGAAGCACTCGAAGTGCCGGTGCCGGGCCAGGAGCAACCCCTGCCGATCGCCGGCGCTGGCGTGGCCGCCAGTTCGATGCTCTACCTCGGCATCAGCCTGCTGATGGGCGTGGTGGTGCGCTGGCTGCGGCCCCCGCTCTGGTTGACGACGCTGGTGTTCGTGCCGCTGGTCGGCGTGGCGATCTGGCTCGGTCCCGAGCTGCCGATCGACTGGCGTGCCGACGGACCGGTGCCCTCGAAGTACTGGGCGCTCGGCATCCTGGCCTACTGCGGCATCGCTTCGGTGCTGCCGATGTGGCTCCTGCTGCAGCCGCGTGGCTACCTCGGCGGCTTCTTCCTCTACGCCACGCTGGGCGGCGGCCTGCTCGGGCTGTTGCTGCTCGACCCGCCGATCGCTTGGCCAGCTTTCACCGCCTGGACGGCGGCGAACGGCCAGCCGCTGCTGCCGTTTCTGTGCATCACCATCGCCTGCGGTGCGGTGAGTGGTTTCCACGGGCTGGTCTGTTCGGGCACCACCAGCAAGCAGCTCGACCGCGAGCCCGATGCGCATCTGGTCGGCTACGGCGGCATGCTGCTCGAAGGCGTGGTGGCGCTGCTGGCGCTGGCCACCGTGATGGTGCTGCGGCCCGGTTCGCCCCTGGTCGGAGCGGGTCCGGACAAGGTGTTCGGGGTCGGCATCGGCACGTTCTTGCACCAGCTCGGCGTGCCACTCGCGTTCGCGGTGACGTTCGGCATGCTGGCGTTCGCCACGTTCGTCTACGACACGCTGGACGTGTGCACTCGGTTGGCCCGCTACCTGTTCCGCGAGTTCACCGGCTGGCAGAGCCGCGCTGGCGATGCCATCGGCACGGTGGTGTCACTGGCCCTGCCGGCTTGGTTCGTCGCTGCCACCGCCACCGACGCCACCGGGCGCGTGGTGCCGGCCTACCAGGTGATCTGGCCGCTGTTCGGCTCGACCAACCAGCTGTTGGCCGGGCTGACTCTGGTCGGGCTGTCGCTGTGGCTCGCGCACACGCAGAAGCCGCGGCTCCTGCGTTGGCTGGTCGGGGTGCCGATGGTCTGGATGATGGGCATCACCACGAGTGCCCTGGTGCTGCAGATCCAAGCGGCCAGGGATCCGGTGTTGCGCACCGTGGCGGTGGTGTTGCTCGGTCTCGCCCTGTGGATCACCGGGGAGGCACTCTGGTCGCTGCGATCCCGGCGGCGCGTCGGCCCGCCCCCCGTGCCATCGTCCTGAACCGAGCTGGCGGGGGCTGGGGCCGCGGCGCCATGCGCCGTTCCCGGTGGGTCCTTCCGGCGGCGCGTTGCGCGCCGCCCGGAATCACCGGCTCTTGGCTGCCGAACGCCGCGCCGGCCGCTTCTTCGCCGGCCCCTTGGCGGCGCGTTCCGCCAGCAGTTCCACGGCGCGCGCCAGAGTCAGCTCGTCGGGGTTCTCGTCCTTGCCCAACGACGCATTGGTGGTGCCGTCGGTGACGTACGGGCCGTAGCGCCCATCCAGCAGCTTGATCGCGGCCTTGCTCTGCGGGTGCTCCCCCAGCTCCCGGCGCGCCTTGGCCGGCGCCCGCCCCGGCCGGCCGCGACCTCCGGTCTTCGGCTGGGCGAACAGCGCCTTCGCCTCGTCCAGGGTCACCTCGAGCGGCGAACGGCCCGCCGGCAGGCTGCGCGTTTCCTTGCCCCACTTCAGGTAGGGCCCGAACCGGCCGTTGGCGGCCAGCACCGGCTCGTCGGCGCCTTCGGCGGTCTTGGCTGTGCCGACCACGCGCGGCAACGCCAGCGTGGCCAGCGCTTCGTCGAGGGTCGCGGTCTCCGGCGCCATGCCGGGCAGCAGCGAAGCCATCTTCGGCTTCGCCGCCTTCTTCTTGCCGCCTTCGGTGGCCTCGCCGAGCTGGAAGTACGGCCCGAACCGCCCCACCTTGACGAACACGGGCAGGCCCGTGGCCGGATCGGTGCCGAGCTGCTTCGGCCCGTCGCCGCCCTTCTGCAGCAGCTCGATCGCCTTGGCCAAGGTCATCTCGTCCGGCGCCATCGCCTCGGGCACCGGCGCCTTCTTGTCGCCGCAGGACAGGAACGGCCCGTAGCGGCCGACCCGCACCTCGACCAGTTCGCCGGCCTCGTTGTTGCCGAGCGGGATCGAGCAGACCTTGCGCGGATCGATGTGCTCCTCGACGCCCGCAACCCGGTCGCGCAGGCCCGGCTGGCCATTCGTGGCGCCATCGCCGAGGAAGAAGTGCTGCAGGTAGTCGAGCCGGCGCGCCTTGCCGTTGCTGATCTCGTCGAGATCGTCCTCCATCTTGGCGGTGAACTGGTAGTCCACCAACCAGCCGAGGTACTGCGCCAGTAGATCCACGACTGCGAACGCGGTGAAGGTTGGCACCAAGGCGGTGCCCTTCTTCCACACGTATTCGCGGCGCACGATCGTTTCGATGATCGCCGCATAGGTCGACGGTCGGCCGATGCCGCGCGCTTCGAGTTCCTTGATCAGGCCGGCCTCGGTGACTCGCCCCGGCGGTTCGGTGGTGTGGCCGGCGGGCTTCAGCTCGCGCGCCGTGGCCTGCTGGCCCGGCTGCAGCCCCGGCAGCACGCGCTCTTGCTCGGCGAGTTCGCTGTCGGCGTCTTCGAGGTCCTCGACGTAGGCGAGCCGGTAGCCGGCGAACTCGATGGTCTTGCCGGTGGCGACGAACTTGGCCTGGCCCTGCGACCGGGTCGCCATGCCCAGGGTCATGGTGGTGCGCTGGCCGCGCGCGTCCTTCATCTGGCTGGCGACGGTGCGCCGCCAGATCAGTTCGTAGACCTGCCGCTCGTCCTGACCCATGTCGCCCGGCAGGGCCTGCGGGGCGACGAACTCGCTGCCGGCGGGCCGGATCGCCTCGTGGGCTTCCTGGGCGTTCTTCACCTTGGTCGCATACTGCCGCGGGGCGTCGGGCAGGTACTCGGCGCCGAAGTCGCGCGCGATCAGACCGCGCGCGGCGCTGATCGCCTGGCCACTCAGCGTGGTCGAGTCGGTGCGCATGTAGGTGATGAAGCCGTTCTCGTAGAGCCGCTGCGCGGCGCGCATGGTGCGTTGCGCCCCGAAGCGCAACTTGCGCGCGGCCTCCTGCTGCAGGGTCGAGGTGGTGAACGGCGGGTACGGCCGCTCGACATAGGGTTTGTGCTCGACGTCCAGCACGGTGGCCGCCTGCCCGGCCAGTTCGGTGGCCAGAGCGAGCGCCTCGGGCTGGCCGAGTCGCACCAAACCCTTGCCGCCGGCCTTCAGTTGGCCGGTGTCGGGGTCGAAGTCGCGGCTGGTGGCGACCCGCTCGGTGCCGAGGAACTGCAACGGCGCCTGGAACGGGGCACCCACCGCCCCCGCGAGCACCGCGTCGACGCTCCAGTAGTCGGCGGCCCGGAAGCGCATGCGTTCGCGTTCCCGTTCGACGATCAGCCGCACCGCGACGCTCTGCACGCGCCCGGCGGACAGCTTGGGCCGCACCTTCTTCCACAACAGCGGCGACACCGTGTAGCCGTAGAGCCGATCCACCAGGCGGCGAGTCTCCTGGGCTTCGACCAGGTCCATGTCGATCTGCCGTGGGCTCTCGAGTGCCTCCAGGATCGCGCTCTTGGTGATCTCGTGGAACACGAGGCGCTTGGTCTCGCACTTCGGTTGCAGCTCCTGGACCAGATGCCAGGAGATCGACTCGCCCTCGCGGTCTTCGTCGGTCGCCAGGTACAGCACTGGCGCGTCTTGCACCATCGCCCGCAGCTTCTTCAGGTGGTCGCGCTTGTCGGCCGGCACCACGTACAGCGCCTTGAACCCCTGCTCGACGTCGATGCCGAGTTTGGCCCACTTCTCCTTCTTCAGGCGCTCGGGCACCTCGCTGGCATCGGAGGGCAGATCGCGGATGTGGCCGATGCTGGCCTCGATCCGGTAGGCGGAGCCGAGGAATTTGCCGATCGTTCGAGCCTTGGCCGGCGACTCGACGATCACGAGGGGGGTGCCCTGCTTCTGTGCCATGCGGAGGGGGTTGGGGCGCCCTTGTTAGGGGCATCGGGAACGACCTGTCAAGGATCTCGGTCCGCGAAAGCTCCCATCTTGAGGCCGGTTCGGCCACTCCGTCGCTCGCTGCGGTCGGCGACGCGCCACCGACGCACCGCCGCGCGCGTCAGGTCGGCCAGGCTTCGGCGAGCGCGCGGCAGGCCGCCGTGGACGCCCCGAGCGTCATGCGCACGAACCGGTCCTGGCCGCGGCCGAAGCAGGTGCCGGGCAGCACCAGGATGCCATGTTCCCGGAGGTGGGCCGCATACTCGTCTCCGGTCGTGCCCGCGGGCACTTCGACCCACAGGTAGGCTCCGGCCGGCCCACCGTGCACGCGCAGGCCACGGGCCCGGCACAAACCCTGCAGCAGCGCCCGCTGCTCGGCCAGTTCGGCGGCGCGCGCTTCGACGTGGCGGGCGTCGGCCCAGGCCACTGTCGCTGCCGCTTGCACGAAATCCGCTGGCTGCAGGCCCATGCCGGCGCGGAACCGGCGGCACTGAGCGATCGCTTCGGGGTCGCCGGCCAGGAAGCCGGATCGGTACGAGGCGAGGCCGGAACGCTCGGTGAGCGAGTGGGCGACGAGGCAACCGCGCCGGCCGAACTCCAACAGACTGCGCGGCCGTTGGCCGCCGCCATCGAGGTCGGCCTGCGATTCGTCGGCGACCAGCAGGAAGCCATACTGCTCACGCACTTCCACCCACCTTCGGTAGAGGTGGTCGGGCAGGCAGGCGCCCGTGGGATGGTGCGGCGAATCGAGAAACACCACCTTGGCGCGCCGGAGGACCGCTTCGGGCACCACCTCGGGATCGAGGGCGAATCCCGCGCTGGGCTGGAGCGGCACCGCGTAGGTCCAGGCCTCGGCGAACAACGCGCCCAACTCGAACACCGGGTGCGCGGGTTCGCCGTAGAGGACCAGATCGCGATCGCTGGGCACCTGCACGAAGATCTGCGGCAGGTGGAACAGGGCTTCCCGGCTGCCCAGGGTCGGCAGCACCTCGAGTTCGGCGTCGACCGCCACCTGGAACCGTCGGTACAGATACCCGGCGATGGCGCGCCGCAGGGCCGCGGCGCCGGCCAAGCCAGGGCCCGGCCAGACCGGGGCAGGCGCCAGCGCCGCCACCAGAGCGTCGCGCACCGCCTGCGGCGCCGTGGCCGCCATGCCGACGCTGCCGAAGTCGTGGACGCACTGGCCGCGCGCCTCCACCTCGGCACGCCAACCAGCCAACAGCTCGCGAGGATGGGGTGGCAGCGCGCGCAGTCGCTCGTTCATGCGCGGATTGGACAAGCCGCCCCCGGCCAAGGCAACCCTCGCCCACCGCCCTGGCCTTCGCTATCCTGCTCGCCCCCGGTGTGCGCCGAGCCGCGGCGTGCGCAGGCTCCTGCTCCCATCCCCAAGCACAGCCCCCCCATCACAGCCATGGCGATCCGCGTTTCCGAAGCCAAGAAGGGCATGGTCATCCGCTACGAAGGCGACCTCTACCAGATCACCAAGTACGACCACGTGACGCCGGGCAACTGGCGCGCCATCCACCATCTCTACCTGAAGAGCCTGAAGAGTGGTCGGCAGAAAGAGGTGCGCATGAACACCAGCGACCAGATCGAGCCGGTCTACCTGGACTCGCGGGACGCGCAGTACTTGTTCAAGGATTCGCTCGGCTACACCTTCATGGACAACGAGACGTTCGAGCAGTTCGTGCTGAGCGCCGACGTCATCGGAGAGGCCATGCAGTTCATCACCGACAACAGCAACGTCACCGTGGTGTTCTGCGAAAGCGAGGCGCTGACCGTGCAGCTGCCGCCGATCGTGGTGCTCGAGATCGTCGAAGCCGAAGAGGCGGTGCGCGGCGACACGGTCAGCAGTGTGCAGAAGCCCGCCAAGTGCAGCACCGGTTTGGTGATCAAGGTGCCGGCGCACATCAAGCAGGGCGAGAGGGTCAAGATCAGCACCGAGACCGGCGAATTCATGGGGCGCGCCTGACCACCAGCCGCGGCGCAGGGGCGGGCGTCGGGCGCGGTCCCTTGCCAAGGTGTCCCTTGCCCAGGTGTCACTTCCCAAGGCAAAAGCGCGCGTAGATCCGGCCCAGCACCTGTTCCGGCGAATGCCGCTGGCCGTCCACCTCCTCCAGGAACCGCAGTCCAGCCTGCACCGCGGCCGCTGCGAGCTCCGGGGTCGCGCCGAGGCTCGCCTGGGCGAGCTCGAGCTGCTCGCGCACGGCAGCGAACGCGGTGCGCAGGGGCAACCCGACCTGGCTGCCGCCTGGGACGGCATGCTGGCGCAGCAAGTCCCGTAGAGCGGCGATCCCCAGGCCCTGGTTGGCACTCGTCGCCAGGACCGGCGTGTCGGGCGGCAAGCGCTGGGCCAGTTCGGCGGGCAGCGGGGGTAGGACGGGGACTCGATCGACCCGCGACCAGACGACTGCCAAGACCGGGGCGTGGAGGTTCTGGTAGGCGGGAACCACCGGGGCCGCGGCATCGAGCACCAAGAGCAGCGACGCAGCCCCCGCGGCGAGCCGGTCGCGCAGCGCCAAGGCCGCCGCGTCGATGCCCGTGGCCGCCGCGAGATCCCCCGGTCCGTCCCACAACATCGCGCCCCCCTCGAGGGGGATGGCGACCACGTCCCGCGTGGTGCCCGGTTGGTCGGCGACCAGGGCAGCACGGCGTTCGGCGAGCGCATTGGCCAGCGCCGATTTGCCGATGTTGCTGGCGCCGAGCAGCAGCACGCCACCTCCGGGTACGGCACGCGGCACGGCGTCCTGCAGTTGGGAGCAAGCCGCGTGCAAGCCGGCGAGGTCCCGCGCCAGCGTGGCGGGCGGCGCGGTGCCGGTTTCGTCCTCGGTGAAGTCGAGGCCGGCTTCGATCTCGGCCAGCACGGCCTGCAGGCCCGCCCTGAGTTCGGCCACGGCAGCGGCGCGCCCACCGGCCAGCCACGGGATCGCCTGCGCTGCGGCGCGGGCGTCTTGCGCATGCAGCAGCCCGAGCAGGCCCTCCACGGCCAGTGCACTCAACTTGCCGTTCTGGTAGGCACGCGCCGTGAACTCCCCAGGCAGTGCCTGGCGCAGGCCCAGTCCCGCCCCCCGACCCAGGAGATCCTCGAGCAGGCACTGCACCAGCAACGGGCTGCCGGGAACATGCAGCTCGACCACCTCTTCGCCGGTGAAGGAGGCCGGTGCAGCAAAGCACAGGGCCAGCGCCGCCACCGACCGGCCGCGAATCTGGATCTGGCCCTGCTGCACCGCGCGCGCGGCGGGCAGCGGCGGCGCGAACACCAACCCGGCGGCGGCGCGGGCCGCCGGCCCCGACAAACGCAGCACGGCGCGGGCACTGCTTCCCGCCGCCGAAGCCAGGGCCACGATGGTGTCGCCGAGCACGCTGGGAGGCTAACCGGGCGCCGGCAGCGGCACACCTGTGCCCTTGGCGCAGGCGCCTCGATCCACCTACCACGCTGGGGAACTGGTTCCGGGGTGGCCGCCGCCGGCTCGCACGTCTAGCCTACCGGCATGCGACCACGGTTCGCCTGCGCGCTGCTGCTCGGCACTCTCCCGGCCTGCAGCGCCTGGTTCTTCTCCGGGGAGTTCTACATGGACCGCACCAACCCGGCGGTGCTGGTCGAGACCACGGGTGGCATCGAACACGGCTGCGCGACCGAGTTCGGCGTGCTGACCCTCGGCCGCACGGCCACCACCGGGCCGTGCCTCGTGCACTACTTTTTGGGGACCACCCCCCTGGTCGAAGCGGGCCAGCTGCACGCCTCGGGCAGCACCTTCACGTTCGCCGAGATCGACCTGAAGACGCCGCGGGTCCGGGTTCTGGACCGGCCGGTGGGTGCCGAGGACACCCTGGTGGTGGCTTGGACGCCGGACGGACAGCGCCGGGAGCAGATCGCCGTGCGCACGTGGAGCGACCCGGCGGTGCAAGGCGACGTGTTGCAGGATCCGGGCCGGGAACTGCCGTGCGGGGCCTCGGTGCTGCGCGTGGTCGACAGCGAAACCGTGCAGTTCGTCGGGCTGGTGGCTGGCCGCGCGACACTCAGCGGCGCCGGAGGCACCCGCACCGGCTACGTGTTCGCCGGGCCGGACCGGGTGCGCGAACTCCTCGCCAAGCCGCGGCCGTTGCCCGAGACGCCACAGACCCACTACCGGGTCGACGACGTGTCCGTGCAGAAGGTTCCGTTTGCGCCGCCAGCACCGTCTGGCGAACCGACGCCCCGCTGACCCCCCCGCGGTCCTTGCGCAGCGAGGGCTTGGGGCGCGGCGAGGCCTGGGGCGGCCCCGCTGCCGTGTGGCCCGCGGCTGTGTGGCCCGCGGCCGACGCGTCACTCGCGGACCACGCCCGCCAGTGCCAGCACTTCGTCGACCACCTGCTGCAGGGCGAACAGCACCAATTGGTCGTGGGCGCGGATGGTGTCGTCGCCGCGGGGAATCAACACCGTGCCGTCGTCGCGGGTGATCGCGGCCACCACCGAACCGCGCGGGAAGCCAGCGGTGCGCAAGGGCTGGTCGACCAGCGGACTGCCAGGGGCGACCTCGAGCTCCAGCACCTCGGCCTTGCCCTCCTCGATGCTGGCGATGGTCGAGATGCTGCGGCTGCGCACGAACGCCAGGATGCGGTTCGCGCACAAGAGGCGCGGCGAGACGGCGACGTCGATGCCGAGCTTCTGGTAGAGGGACACGTAGTCCGGCTTCTGCACCAGTGCCAAGGTGCGCGGCACACCGAGGGTGCGCGCCAGCTGGCACGACATCAGGTTGCGCTCGTCCTCGTCGGACACCCCGAGGAACGCATCGACGTCCCCCACGTGCTCCTCCTGCAGGAAATTGAGGTCCGTGGCGTCCGCGTGCAGCACCGTCACACCCTTCAGCAGCTCGGAGAGCCGCTCGGCCTCACTGCGGTCTTCGACGATCACCCGCACCGCGAGGTGCTCGCGCTGCAGGCTCTGGCACACCTGCGCACTGATCCGGCTGCCGCCGAACACCACCACGTTGCGCGCCGCGGCCTTGGGTTGCCCGAGCTTCTTCTCGAACTGGGCCAGCGCCTTCGGCTCGCCGATGGCGAACACTTCGTCCTCGGCGCGCAGTTCGTCGCCACCGCCGGGCACCACCACTTCGTGCGCGCGGTCGATCGCGGCGATCAACACCCCGGCCGGCAGCTTCACGTCCTTGAGCTGCTGCCCGGTGAACGGCCCCCCCGCCGTGAGGCGGAAGCGCCGCAGCTGCACCTTGCCCTCGGCGAAGTCGTCGATGCCGAAGGCATTGCTCTGGCGCACGGTTTTGGTGACTTCGGCCGCTGCCAGGTCGTCGAGGGACAGCAGTAGGTCGTACTGCAGGTTGCGGCGGAAGAAGGTCTTCGAGCGCCGCACCGCCGAGGTATCGCGCAGGCGCAGCACGGTTTTCTTGGCGCCCATGCGCTTGCCGAACAGGCAGGTCAGCATGTTCACCTTGTCGTCGTTGGACACCGCGAGCAACAAATCGGCGCCGTGCGCCTCGGCCTTGTCCAGCACGTCGGGGCGGCTGCCGTCGCCGTGCACGGCCTGCACGTCGAGCAGATCGGCCAGCCGCCGCAGCCGTTGCAGGTCGGGATCGACCACGGTGATCGCATGGCCTTCGGTGGACAACACCTTGGCCAGGTACGAACCGACTTCGCCGAGGCCGACGATCAGGATGTTCATCGCGGGGGACCAGGATACTCTCCTGGCCTTGCTCATCCTGCTCGACAACCGGGATTCGTTCGTCTGGAACCTGGCCCAGGCGTTCGCCGGGCTCGGCGCCGAACCGGTCGTGCTGCGCAGCGACCGGTGCCGGCTCGACCAGCTGGACCGGGCCACGGCGCTGGTCGTGTCACCCGGTCCGGGGCGGCCCGAGCAAGCCGGCATCTCGATGGCGGCGATCCGTCGTCACCACGATCGGATCCCGATTCTGGGCGTTTGTCTCGGCCACCAGGCGATCGGCGCCGTGTTCGGCGCGCCGGTCGACCCCGGCCCCCCGGTGCACGGGGTCGCGACGCCGGTGTACCACGACGGCAGGGGCTTGTTCCAAGGCCTGCCCAATCCGCTGTCGGTGGCGCGCTACCACTCGCTCTACGTCGGCACCCCCCTGCCGGCCGAACTGCAGCCGGTGGCACACACTGCGGAGGGCCGGTTGATGGCGTTGCGGCATCGTCACGCCCCGACCTTCGGCGTGCAGTTCCATCCCGAGTCGTTCCGCACCCCGGACGGCCCGCGGCTGCTGGCGAACTTCCTCGCGGTGATCCCGCGGCCCCACTCATGATGCCCTGGCAGCAGACGCTACGACACGCGCTGCGGCTCACCGCGCTCGGGCTCGTGCTCGGCGGCGTGCTCTACCTCGCCTACCTGGCCATGGCGCTGTGGCCATGAACCCGCCGTTCCACGCCGAGCAGCACCTCGCGGCCCTGGCCGAGCCCGCGACCTATCCGCATCGGCCGGACCAGGTCCGGGTGCTGCAAACGCACCTGTCGGTCGTCTGTCTCGCCGGCGAGCTGGTCTACAAACTGAAGAAGGCCCGCGCGCTGTCGTTCGTCGACTGCACCTCGCCGGCCAACCGCCGCCAGTTCTGCCACGAAGAGGTGCGGCTGAATCGCCGGCTGTGCCCCGAAGTCTACCTGGGCACCGCGGCGCTGCGCCGCACCGCAGCTGGCGCCTTGCAGTTCGCCGCGAGCTGGGACGCAGGCGGCCCCGACGCCGACCCGGATGCGCTCGACTTCGCCGTGGTGATGCAGCGGCTGCCCGAGGCGCGCATGCTCGACCGGCTGGTCGCCGAGGGCTCGGCCAACGGCCACGAGCTCGCCGAACTCGGGCGTCGCGTGGCGCAGTTCCACGCCCGTGCCGATCGTTCGCCGGCCGTGGCTCGGCTCGGCGCTCCGGACCAACTCGGCGAGTTCGCGGCCGAGAACTTCAAGGCGCTCGCCGGGCACCCGGCACTCGGTCCCTGCGCACCGCTGTTGGCCCCGGTTGCGCAAGCGAGCGCTCGCGGCTTCCCCAGGGTCTTGTCCGCCCTGCGCGCGCGGGCCGCGCGCGGCTGCATCGTCGACGGCCATGGCGACCTGCACTGCCGCAACATCTGCCTCACCACGCCGGCCACGATCTACGACTGCATCGAGTTCGCACCGGCGTTTCGCTGCGGCGACGTGGCGACCGAGAATGCATTCCTGGTGATGGACCTGCGCTACCGGCGGGCGCCAGAGCTCGCCCAGGCGTACCTCGATGCCTACGCGGCCGCGAGCGGCGACTTCGAGCAAGCTGGGCTGCTGCCCTGGCTCTGCGCCTACCGGGCGCTGGTGCGCGCCAAGGTCGCCGCCTTGGCCCACGACGAGCCGGAACTGCCGGCGGCCGACCGCGCGGCCGCCGCGGCCTCGGTGCAGCAGCATCTGCAACTGGCGGCAGGCCTGCTGCTGGAGAGTCGGGCGCCGTGCTGGTTGGTGGTGGCCGGCCCACCAGCCACCGGCAAGTCGACGCTGTGCCGGGCGCTCCACGAACGGTTCGGTTGGCCACACCATCGCACCGACCTGCTGCGCAAGCAGCTCGCCGGTTTGCCCGAGCACGCCACGGCACCCGCGGCGTGCTACCAAGCCGAGTGGACCGAACGCACCTATGCGGCGTTGGCCGAAGCCGCGCAGCGCAGCACGGCTGCGGGGGCGGCGGTGGTGCTGCTCGACGGCAACTTCGCCCAGCAGGCACAACGCGAGGCCCTGCGCGGGGTCGCGCGGGCGGCGGGCGTGGGGCTGCGGTTCCTGGTGCTGCAGCTCGACGCGGCGGCAGCGTGCCGGCGCGCCGCGCAGCGCCGACCCGGGCCCTGGCAAGCCAGCGATGCAGACGCCGCGGTGACGGCGCTGCGGCATCGCCAGTTCGCATGGCCTGCCGCCACCGAGCTCGATTGCTCGGCCATGCCGAGCGACTCGGACGCAGGCAGCCTGCTGGGGCCGGCGCTGCGCCATTGGCTCGCCGCCATGCCCGACGGCCGCTGAATCCGGGTTGCTCCCCGGCCGGGCAACACCTAGCGTCCGCAGCACCTGCCATGCGCGTCGTCGTCGCCGAAAAGCCCTCCGTCGCGCGCGATCTGGCGCGCGTGCTCGGGGCGCGGCAGCGCCACGACGGCTACCTCGAAGGCAATGGCTGGCAGGTCACCTGGGCGATCGGCCACCTGGTCCAGCTCAAGACGCCCGACGAGTACGATCCGGCACTCAAACGCTGGTCGCTCGACCGGCTGCCGTTCGTGCCCGAACGCTTCGAACTGCGCCCCGCCGACGGCGACACCCGGCGCCAGCTCGAGACCGTGGTCGCTTTGTGCCGCGCCGCGGACGAACTGGTCTGCGCCACGGACGCCGGCCGCGAAGGCGAATTGATCTTCCGCTACATCCTCGAATGGGCCGGGTGCGCCGACCGCCCCCACACCCGCCTGTGGCTCAGCTCGCTGACCGATGCCGCGATCGAACGGGCGTTCGCCGAGCGCAAGCCGGGCCGCGAATACGACCGGCTGCACGCTGCCGCACGCAGCCGCAGCGAGGCCGATTGGCTGGTCGGCCTGAACGGCACCCGCGCCTACACCGTGCGCTACGGCGGCGGCGCGGTGCTGTGGAGCATCGGCCGGGTGCAGACCCCGGTGTTGGCGTTGATCGCCCAGCGCGACGACGAGATCCGCTGTTTCGACGCCAGGCCGTTCTGGGAGCTGCGCACGCGCTACCGCGGCGCCAGGTTTCGCTGTGCCAGCGACCGCTTCCGGGTCGAAGCCGAGGCCCAGGCCGCGCTGGCGCAGGTGCAAGGCCAACCACTCACCGTCCAACGACTCGAGCGCCGCACCGAAGCCCTGCCGCCGCCACTGCTCTACGACCTGACCCAGTTGCAGCGCGACATGAACCTGCGCCACGGCCTGTCGGCGCAGCGCACGCTCACCCTGGCCCAGGAACTCTACGAGAAGAAGCTGCTCACCTACCCGCGCACCGACAGCCGCCACCTGCCGCGCACCATGGTCGACACGGTGCGCAGCACGTTGACGCAACTGCGCGCCTGGGACCCGGCGCAGCTCGGGGTGCTGGCCGAGTGGATCGCCGGCGCACCGGACGGCAGCCGCGGGCCGAAGGCGCAGAAGCCGCGCGTGTTCGACGACACCAAGGTCACCGACCACCATGCGATCGTGCCGACCGGCAAGGTCGAGCCCCTGTCCGGCGAAGCCAAGTGGCTGTTCGACGCGGTGGCGACGCGCTTCGTGCAGGCGTTCCTCGGCGACCGGGTCCAGGACGTCACGACGGTGCACGCCCAGAGCGGGGAGGTGCCGTTCCGCGCCCGCGGCGTGGTGGTCACCGACCCGGGCTGGAGCGTGCTCGAACCGAAGGCGCAGAAGCCGCGCAGCCAGCGCAAGACCAAGGCGGCTGTCGATGCCGATCCCGCTGGGGACTTGGAGGACGACGCCCAGGAGCTGCCGGCGTTCCAGGCAGGCGAGTCCGGACCGCACCAGCCGGAACTGCACGCCGGGCAGACCAAGCCGCCCCGCCCCTACACCGAGAACACCTTGCTGGCGGCGATGGAGACCGCCGGCAAGACGATCGAGGACGAAGCGCTGCGGCAGGCGATGCGGCAGCGCGGTCTCGGCACGCCGGCGACCCGCGCGTCGATCCTGGAGACCTTGATCGCGCGGCGCTACGTGCGCCGCGAGCAGAAGGCGCTGCGCATCACCGACCTCGGCCGCTACCTCGTGGCGATCATCGCCGACCCGCTGCTGAAGTCCCCCGAACTCACCGGCGAGTGGGAGTTCCGCCTCGGCGAGATCGAGCGCGGCCGGCAGGATCGCAGTGCGTTCATGCACGACGTGGCGACCCAGTTGCGGCGCCTGCTCGCCGAGGGCTTGGCGCCGCGCAACGACCATCCGGGGCTCGGCCGCTGCCCACTCTGCCGGGCCGAGGTCGTCGAGGGCCGCGCTGCCTACGGCTGTTCGCGCTGGCGCGAAGGCTGTGCGTTCCGCCTGCCGAAGCTCTACCGCGGCGTGGCGCTGCAGCCCGAGCAGGTGCGCGAATTGCTGTTCCGCGGCATCAGCCTGCGGCCGGTGGCGATCGAGGGCCAGCCGCGCATGCTGTGCCGGACCGCCGCGGGTGCCCTGCTCGACCTCGAGCCGCCGAGCCGCGAAGCGCAACGCGGCGCCCAGGCGGCACCGCCGCGCCGGCGCCGGCGCCGCACGGCGGCCGAAGAGGAGTAGGCAGCCGCGCGGCCGGCCGGCGGCCGCAGGTTCAGCGCGGCGCCGCAGCCGCGCTCGGCCACCGGCCGCGCAAAGGTGGCAGAGGCCCGTCCGCCAGCGGTCCCTGGGCTTTCGGCTGCAACGCTGCGGGGTGGCCCTCGACATGGGCCGCCACGAACGCGAAGTCCTCGGCCAGCTCGTCGAACGCGAGCGCTGGCGCTTCCTGCACCAGCAGCAGCCAGCGCCCGGCCGCGGGGAGCAGGTCGACCTGGTAGCGGCGGCCGCCGGCACCGGGATCGCTGCCGAACCAACGCGTGGCCGGTTGCCCGCGCCACTGCCAGCGCTGCCGTTCGCCCAAGGGGGCTCCGGCATGCAGCAGCTGCCACCAGGCGAGGACTGCGGTTTCGGGCGGCAGCTCGCGCGGCAGCACCGCCGCACCGAGCTCCTGCAGCTGCGCGGTGGCACCGTGCACCGGGCACTCCAGTTGCACCGCGGCTGCCGACACTGCCCCGGTGCGCCACGCGGGATTCGGACGCCACAGGCCGAGTTGCTGGTTGCCCGCCACGACCAGGGCTGCGCCAGTCTGCGCGGCCCCCACCGCGAACGGCACGCTGTCGGCGCCACTCGGCGCGGCCACCAGACCCGGTCCCGCGAGTTCCCGATGGACCGTGTAGCCTGCCGCATTGCACCAACGGGCATCGCCGAGCGGCGCGGTCGCGGCGGCGGCGCTGGCCTCGGCCAGGGCCGTCACCCATTCGGTGACGGGCTGTGGCGTGCCGGTCTGCAGGACGGTGCGCGTCCGGCCGGCGCGGAATTCGTGGCGCACGAACTGTTCGCCCGCTGGGTCGAACACCGGGGCCACCCCGAGCAACCGGCCCTGCTGCTGGGCGTAGGCCGCCAGCAAGGGCAAGGTGGCGGCTGCCGGCCGCGCCAGCCGCCGTTCGGCGCGGCCGCGTTCGTCGAGCCGCTGCACCAGCAGCTCGTCGCCGACCACCATGGCGCGGACGATGCGCTCTTGGCGCAGGCGTTCGCCGCCCCCGACGGTGCCCGCGGGCAGGGCGAAGGCCGGACTCGGCTCGCTGATGCGTTCGCGGAAGTAACACTCGAGCGGGACCAGGGCTGCGGTGGCGCGGCTCTGCAGCGTCACCTGGTAGCGGAACGCACCGGTGACGAACTCGTACTCTTCACTGAGGTCCAGGCTGCCGTCGGCGCGCTGCAGCACGCCGCTGCGCAGCCAGCCCACGGCGAGGCCGGTGGCGTCGTGCAGCAAAAACCACTCGCTGCGGGGGGCTGGGGGCGGGCAGGGCCCGGCACCGGCCGGCACCGCCGTGGTGGTCGCTGCGGCGTGGGCCACGGCGTGGATCGAACGCACCTGGTGCGCCGCCAGGCCGACCACCGCTCCGGCTTCGATTTCGAGCTCGACCAAGGCCGCACTGCGCGCTCGCAGGTGCCCGGTCAGGGACTCTCCGGAGCGCAGCTCCACCACCACCCGGCCGGCGGTCGGTTCCTGGGGCGACGGCGACAGCGCGAGCCAGACGAAGGCGGTGGCGAGCATCATGGTTCTGCCGATGGCATCGGCCATGGCGCGCCATCGCCTTGACCCCGGACCGGTGGCCGTGGTGGTCACCGGCCCCCGAGCTGCGCGGGCTTTCCGGCCGCACAGCCGCTACCCTGCGCCGCCACGATGTCCTTCCCCGAACCGTTCTACAGCTGGCGCCCGCATCCCTGGCACGGCATTTCTCCAGGGCCGAAGCCGCCGGAGCTGGTGCAGGCCTACATCGAGATCACCCCGTTCGACCTCGTGAAGTACGAGATCGACAAGGTCAATGGCTTCCTACGCGTCGATCGCCCGCAGCGCACCAGTTCGCAGCCGCCGAGTCTCTACGGCTTCATCCCGCGCACCCTGTGCGGTCGGCGGGTCGGTGCGCTCACCCAGGGCGCCAGCAAGGGCGACGGCGATCCGCTGGACATCTGCGTGCTCAGCGAACGGCCGATCTCGGCACGCGAGATCCTGGTCAAGGCCAAGGTGATCGGCGGCCTGACCATGCTGGACGGCGGCGAAGCCGACGACAAGATCTTGGCCGTGCTGCACGGCGACTTCGTCTGGGGCGAAGTCGAGGACCTGGCGCAGCTGCCCGGGGTGTTGGTGGAGCGCCTTCGCCACTATTTCTCGACCTACAAGCTGGTGCCTGGCGCCACGCCGGTGCAGATCACGCCCTACGCCAAGCAGCACGCGCACCAAGTGATCGCGGCCGCTCTGCAGGACTACCACGAAGTCTACGGCGGGCCGCTGGTCAGTTGACGCGGCGGCGGCGTATGCTGGGGCGATGCCGAGGCCCGAGTCCGAGTCTGCGGACGCACCCGCCACGTTCAACCCCCGCATGCACCAGGGGGGCAAGCTGTCGTTCCGCGGCCGCCAGCACGACGGCGCCGAGGACCCGGGGCCGTTGTTGGTGCGCGGCGGCCGCAATCCGCCGCCGCTCGACGAGCTGTGGCCACGCGAGCTGCCGCGCTGCGAGATCGAAATCGGTTCGGGCAAGGGTGCGTTCCTCCTCGCCGCCACCGCAGTGAAGCCGGACGTGTTCCTGCTCGGCATCGAAGCAGCCGAAGCCTATGCCCAGGTCGCCGCCGCCAAGCTGCACGGCCAGGGGCGCCGCAACGGTCTGTTGCTGGTCGACAACGGCAAGCTCTACCTGCAAGACCGCGTCGATCCCGGCAGCCTCGACGCCGTGCACGTCTACTTCCCGGATCCCTGGCCCAAACGCCGCCACCAGGGTCGGCGTTTCTTCACCGACGAAGTGCCCGCGGTGCTGGCGCAGGCGCTGCGCCCCGGCGGCCATCTCTACTTCGCCTCGGACAACGCCGCCTACTGTGGCCAGGTGGCACGGGTGATGGGCAGCGCGCCGCAGTTCGTCCGCGACCCAGCCGAAGAGCAGCGCGTGCTGGCTCTCGGGCCTGGGCACGCGTTCTCGCCGACCAACTTCGAACGCAAGTATCTCGAGCAGGGGCGGACCATCCGCCGCTACGCGTTCGCGAGGTTGCCCGCATGAGCCGCTGGGTCGATCTGGGCGCCGTCCAAGACCTGAAGTTCACGCCCGGGGCTCCGGTCAAGGTTGGGGACTCGTGGCTGGCGGTGTTCCGCGTCGGTGCTGGCTACCGCGCCATCGACAACCGCTGCCCCCACGCCAGCGCGCCGTTGTGCGACGGCACCCAGTTCGACGGCAAGGTGGCCTGTTACCTGCACTGCTGGGAGTTCGACCTGGAGACCGGCGCCTGCGATGTGGGGCCCGAATGGAACGTCGGCGCCTACGCCGTGCGCGAAGTGGCCGGCCGCCTCGAAGTCGAGCTGCCTACTCACCCTCCGGCTTGACCGCCGGCGGGCGCTGCCAGACTGCAGGAGTTGCCCCCTGCAGGAGTTTGCCAGCGGCCGGTTTGCCAGACACCGGTTTGCCAGACACCGGTTTGCCAGAAGCCGGCGCTTCGAACTGCGGAGCACTGACGAACAGCACCGCGGGCTGCCCGGCTTCGCGCTTTTGGTTGCGCACCACGAAGCGGCCGTCGCGCAGGGCCCAAATCGGCTCCCCTCGCAAGCCGCGGACCACCTCCACCACGGCATCGCGCAACGCCGCGTCGGGGCAGGGTTCTTGGGCGGCCAGTTTTTGATCCGCCAGTTTTTGATCCGCCAGTTTTTGATCCGCCAGTTCTTGATCTGCCAGTTCGTCTGCAGCCATCGCCGCGGACCCGTCGGAAACGACCGGCTCGGACCCACCCACCGGCAGCGTTCCAGGCCCCGGCAGGAACGGATTGCCGCCGAGCCACGCGCCCAGGACGAGCGTCGTCGCCGAAGCCAAGCACACCTTCGACCGGGTCGGGGTCTGCATCGGAAGTTGGAGGAGGATACGCCGGGAACCCCTGCTGGTGGTCAGGATTTCCTGGCCTCGATGCCATCGGCGCTGGCCAGGAGCCAGGTTGAGCTCTCGGCACGCCCCTCTGGGAGCCGGGCGGCTTCCCGGCGCCACGGACGAACGTGCGGTAGACCGGCACTGGCTCTCGGCACGGCCGGTGCCACCCGCTAGCATGTTCGCCCCCGAAGCCAGCCAAGGATCGATGTGACCGACGGTATCGCCAAAGACCGCCACGAGAAGCTCCAGCACCTGCGCGGCCAGGGCCGCGACCCGTTCCCGCCGCGGGTGCCGCGCGGGCAGCCGATCGCCGGCCTGCTCGCCGACTTCGCCGCGCGCCAGGGCCAGGTGGTGACGCTGTGCGGCCGCCTCGGCGTGGTCCGCGACTTCGGCAAACTGCGCTTCGCGCACCTCGAAGACCGCAGCGGCAGCATCCAGGTCGGTTTCCAGCGCGACCGCCTGCCGGAGTTCTGGCCCGACCGCAAGCTGGTCGAGGGCAACGACCTGGTCTCGGTCACGGGCGAACTGGGTCTGACCCAGAAGGGCGAACCCACCCTGTGGGCCACCGAAGTCGTGCTCGCCAGCAAGGCGCTGCGGCCGGCCCCCGAGAAGTGGCACGGCCTCACCGACACCGAGCAGCGCTACCGGATGCGCTACGTCGACCTGTTCGCCAACCGCGACGTGCGCGACGCGTTCGCCAACCGCAGTCGCATCGTGCGCGAAGTGCGCGCCTACTTCGACAGCCTCGACTACCTGGAAGTCGAAACGCCGATCCTGCAGCCGATCTTTGGCGGCGCCGCGGCGCGGCCGTTCGTCACCCACCACAACACGCTCGACATGCAGCTCTACTTGCGCATCGCGCCGGAGCTGTACCTGAAGCGCCTCCTGGTCGGCGGCATGGAGCGGGTCTACGAGATCGGCCGTGTGTTCCGCAACGAAGGCATCAGCACCCGGCACAATCCGGAGTTCACGATGCTGGAGAGCTACGAGGCGTGGGCCGACTACCGCGACATCATGGCGCGGGTCGAGGGCCTGTTCGCGCACCTGTGCGCGAAGGTGCTCGGCGGCCGCAGCACGGTGGAGTTCCGTGGCCACGGCTACGACCTGCAGCCGCCGTTCCAGAAGGCGAAGTACCTCGATTTGTTCGCCCAGCAGAATCCGGGGGTCGATTGGTTCGACCACGGCAGCGTCACCGCCCGCGCCAAGGAACTTGGCTTGGCAGTGCAGGGCATCGAACCGGCCAAGCTGGCCAACGACGTGTTCGAAGCCACGGTCGAAGACACGCTGCGGGGCCCGATCTTCGTCTACGACTATCCGGTGGCGATCAGCCCGCTGGCCAAGCGGTTGCCCGGCGACCCGCGGGTCACCGAGCGCTTCGAACTGTTCGTGGCCGGCATGGAACTCGGCAACGCCTTCAGCGAACTCAACGACCCCGAAGACCAGGAGCAGCGTTTTCAGGAGCAGGTGGCCCACAAGGACGAGGAGACGCCCGGCGAAGTCGACCTCGACTACGTGGCGGCCCTGGAGTTCGGCATGCCGCCGGCCGGCGGGCTCGGCATCGGCATCGACCGGCTGTGCATGCTGCTCGGTGGGCACGACTCGATCCGCGACGTGGTGCTGTTCCCGCTGCTGCGGCGGCAGCAGATCCAGGCCGACGAAGCCCCTCCTGAGGCCCCGCCGACCGCGCCGTGATCCCCGCGTTCGCTCCGTTCCTGGCGCTGCGGTACCTGCTGACGCGGCCGATCATGCTGCTCGGCATCGCCGGGGTGGCGTTCGCCGTGTGGGCGATGCTGTTGGTCGACGCCGTGTTCTCGGGCTTCGTCGCCGAGATCCACCGCGACGTGCAGAACAGCACCTCGCCACTCCTGGTCACCGACCTGCCGCACGACACCGGCTACGAACGCCTGCAGAAAGCCCTCGAAGCCGATCCCGACGTGGGCGAAGGCCACACCGCGCCGCGCCTGCGCCACTACGGCATCCTGCAGGGCCGCCGCGACAGCCGCCTGCGCGTCGCCAGCAGTGAAGTCGACTGGGACCACATGGCCGGCGGCTTTGCGCTGCTGCTCGGCATCGACCCCGAACGCGAACGGCGCGTCACGGCCCTCGCCGACTGGCTGCCAGCCGCGAACGACAAGTACCGCGCGCGCCACGAACCACCGATGCCCGAGCCGCGGGTGCTCCAGGAAAGCGATCCGGCGCGCCTGCAGCGCCTTCTGCTGCCGGACAGCACCGAGTACGCCGCGCGCCGCCGCGCCGGACTGCCCCGCCCGGACAGCCTCGCCGACTTCCACAGCGAATGGCCGGGCGTGCTGTTCAGCTGGCGGCGCCGCTACTACCTGCCCTGGCTGCAGTACGGCGACCCGATCGACCTGCTGTCGGCGGGTTTCCCAACCACCCAGAGCGCCGACCAGGGCCTGCGCCCGACCAAGGTGCGCCTCGCCTTCGCCGGCTTCTTCCGCACCGGCCACCGCCTGTTCGACGAAGCCACCGCGATGGTGCCGATCGAGACGCTGCGCACCCAGCTCGGCCACGACCTCGACGACCCGGGCAGCATCGATCTGGTCACCGACATCGCCGTGCTGCCGAAGAGTGGCCTGTCCGACGCCCAACTGCAGCGCTGCCAGGCGCGCCTGCAGGCCGCGGTGCAGGCGCTGCTGCCCGCGGGCAGCAAACCCTGCAGCGTGCTCGATTGGCGCCAGCAGAACGGGGTGTTCCTCTCGGCCGTCGCCCACGAGCACAAACTGATGCAGTTCGTGCTGTTCGTGGTGATGCTAGTGGCCGCGTTCGTGATCTACGCCGTGCTGCACATGATGGTGGTGCAGAAGGTGCGGGACATCGGTGTGATGGCGGCGATCGGTGGCGCGCCGTTCGGCATCGGCTTGGTGTTCTTGTGCTGCGGGCTGGTGGTCGGCCTCTGCGGCATCACCCTCGGCACCATCGCCGGCGTCCTGTCGGCACGCTGGCTCAATCCGGTGAACGACTGGCTCACCGCCAACTTCGGCGTCGAACTGTTCCCGCGGCAGTTGTTCGACCTCGACGCGGTGCCCTGCCATCTGACCCACGACTGGATCGCCGCCACAGCCGGCGGTGCCCTGCTGCTCTGCCTCCTGGTCGCCCTGGTGCCTGCCCGCGCCGCCGCGCGCTGGCACCCGGTCGCCGCCCTCGCTCACGAATGACCACCCCCGTCCTGGCCGCCGCTGCGGTCCACAAGCACTACCACTTGGGCCGCACCGAGATCCCGGTGCTGCGCGGCGTCGACTTCGCCGTGGCCCCCGGCGAGATCGTGGCCCTGCTCGGCGCTTCCGGGGCCGGCAAGTCGACGCTGCTGCACGTGCTCGGTCTGCTCGATGCGCCGAGTTCGGGGGCGGTGCTCTACGACGGCCAGCCGGTGCACCAGCTCCCGGTGCGCGAACGCGCCCGCCTGCGCCACCGGCACACCGGCTTCGTGTTCCAGTTCTACCACCTGATCCCCGAACTCACCGCGCTGCAGAACGTCCAGCTCGCGGCGATGATGGGCACTTCGGTGTGGCAGTACTGGCAGCGCCGCAAAGCCGCCCGCAGCGCCGCCATCGCCATGCTCGAACGCGTCGGCCTCGGCAGCCGCCTGCACCACCGCCCCAGCGAACTGTCCGGCGGCGAACGCCAGCGCGTGGCGATCGCGCGGGCGCTCTTGGCCGAGCCCAAGGTGGTGCTCGCCGACGAGCCGACCGGCAACCTCGACTCCAGCACCGCGGCCAGCGTGCTCGGCCTGATGTTCGAACTGCAGCGCGAGCGCAATCTGGCCTTCGTGCTGGTCACCCACGACGAAGGCCTCGCCCAGCGCGCGCACCGCATCGTGCGCATGAGAGACGGCGCCGTGGTCGGCTGACCCGCTCCGCACGCCCCCGATGTACCGCCTCTACCTCGCCCTGCGTTACCTGCTGACCCGGCCGATCAACCTGCTCGGCGTGGGCGGCATCGCCCTGTCGGTGTGGGCCCTGGTGGTGGTGGTCTCACTGTTCACCGGCTTCATCGCCGTGGTCGAAGCCCACGTGCACGACGCCAGCGCCGACATCAGCATCGGCGACCTGCCGCCCGGCAGCGACGGCCAAGCGCTGGTCCGCGAACTGCGCACCGACCCGAACGTGCAGGCTGCCGCGCCGCGGCTCCTGCACCACGGCCTGCTGCACCGGCAGGGCCACCGGCCGCCACCGCCGCCGCTGCTCGGCCGCACTGCCCTGCACGGCGGCGACCAGCCGTTCCTGTTCGTACTCGGCGTCGACGCCGCAGCCGAAGCCGAGGCCACTGGCTTCCAGCGCTGGCTCACCGACTCGGCAATTCCGGCCAACCTGCGCGTCGCCGACCCACAAAACCCGCTCACCGCCCCCGCAGGCACCACCGCGGTCCTGGTCGGGCTCGAGCGCTGCCGCGCCGAAGGCTGGCAGCGCGGCGACCGGCTGGTGCTGCATTCGGGACGTCTCGTGCGCTCAGGCGACGGGCAGACCACGCCGGTGCAGGTGCAATTGCCGCTCTGGCTCGCAGGGGCCTACAAAACGCAGCACGGCGGTTTCGACGGCAACAACGTGTTCGTGCCGCGCGCGGCCCTCGCCGAAGCGCTGTTCGACGGCAGCGCCACGCTGGTGCACGAGATCGCGGTGCGGCTCACCGACCCCACCGATCTCGCGGGCAGCGCCGAACGGCTGCAGCGCACGGTGCAGCGCGCGCTCGATCCGGGCGACGGGCGCGGCTACGGGGCAGTGCGCACCTGGCGGCAGAAGAACCAGGCGTTCCTGCACTCGGTCGAGCACCAGCGGGCGCTGCTCAAGATCGTGCTGGTGGTGATCCTGGTGGTCGCCGCGTTCTTGATGCTGGCGACCTTGTCGATGATGGTGACGGAGAAGGTCGCCGACATCGGCATCTTGACGGCACTCGGGGGCACGCCGCTCGGGGTCACCAGTGTGTTCCTGGCCTGCGGGCTGTGCATCACGCTGGTCGGGCTGGGGTTCGGGATGGCCTTGGGCACGGTGACGGCGGTGTATCTCGAAGAGGTGCGGCAGGCGCTGCTGTGGCTGTTCGGGATCGATCTGTTCCCGATCGAGGTCTACAACCTCGACCGGGTGCCGTGCCGGATCGATCCGTGGTGGCTGGTGCAGGTCGCGGGCATGGCGCTGGCGACGGGCACGGTGGTGTCGGTGCTGCCGGCGCTGCGCGCGGCGCGGCACGATCCGTTGGTGTCGCTGCGGGAGGCGTGA
>JAEUHP010000222.1 GCA_016795295.1 Planctomycetota bacterium
GAGTTGCTTTCGCGCTCACCACACTCGTCGTCGTCGCGGTAGCATTCGTCACGGCTGGCCTCCGTTGAGCCAATAGAGCTCGTTGTTGATGGGGACCGAAGGGTACCTCGCTTGGAGGCCGGCCTTCTCATCCCATCTACGTGCGGGACTGCGAGCTGCATCAGCGCAAAGGGATCGCTAGCCTGCACCGGGATGCTCGCCATGGCCAGCGTCGCGGCGGTCGTCAGATCGATACCGAGCAGGCCATACGGAGTTGCCGTACCCAGGTCGGGAGCCAACGACAACGCCGCGAAGACGGTGTCCGCCACCGGTGCGTGCACGGCCAATTGCCAGGTCGAGCCGATCTGCGGCAGGTTCACTGCGCGCAGATGAGGCAGCGCAACGAGGCTGGGCTACGGCGTCACGGTGCCCAACACTACCGGCGTCTGCCCATAGGCCTCGAACCTGACAATGCCGACTGCCATCAAGAACCCAAACCCCGCGCGAACCTCGCCGCTCGCGTGCACGGTGACACCTCGCTGACCAGCAAGCAACACGGAACCGCCGCCGCCAAGATCGCGCCAAGCCACCTGTTGACAGGGCAAGATTTGTGGGAAGTTCCAGAGTTCGGTCATCATCGTGAATCTGCCGCCGGGACTACCATCTTCCAGCGAGAAGGGCACTGCCGTTCCGTAGTAGCCGGCATGCACGCCGCCCCATGCGGGAATGCCCCACCAAGGGTTTTGGAGGCATCCAGATCCCGACGCACCAGCGCCAAGCGTTGCGGCACCAGGGCCGTCGTTGCTGCCGTTGGCCGAGACCGAGATCGCGCCTCGGATCTGCGCGTCGCCGTCTGCCATGGGCTGCGTTGCTACAGCGGGTGTTCGGCGTTGCGGTGCTGGTCTGCCTGAAGTGCGCCGGGCCGCGAAGAGGGTAGTGAGGACGTCTGGCCGGAGTGGCGGCAAGGCGCGGCGGGCACTTGGGGGCTGCGGCGGGGGAGCGGTCTATCCCTGGGCCGAAAACTGGGCCAAGGGTGCGGATTTCGGCCTTTCGCGAGGGCTTGCCGGATGGGCCGGGGCGGCGTTAGGATCAGGTAGGTCAGGCCCGGGTGGTCGAGGACCGCAGTGTGAACATTCGATGCGCTCCCCATGGGGCGTGTTTCCGTTCTCGCGGCGTTCGCGCCCGTGTCCCTTGGCTTTGGCATCCGCCTTCGCAGCCCTTGCGTTTGGGGGCCGACGACGACGCCACCGCTGATGCGCTCGCCGATGCAGTTCGATTACGCACCGCTCGCTCCCGGTTCGCGCCGAACACTGCGTGGGGTAGAGCTTGGGCTTGTCTGGTTCGCCGTTCCGGCGGCCCTCGCGTGGATGCCGCTCCGGGTTCATCCCCTGCTCGCCCTATGGTTCGCATCCTCGATCGGACTCGCCGCGCTGCTTCTCGACCCCACCTTCGACCGACGGTCGCTCGTGGACCTGCGGGGGTTCAGGGCCGGAGTCCTCGGGGCCCTCGGCCGATCCGCGGCCGTCTTCGCCGCGCTGACGGTGGCGGCTATCCTCGTGCCCTCGGCTCCCACCTCGTTCACGCTTCCGGACGGCGAGCGCGTCCTGCTCGAGGTCCCCGTCCGCCTGTTCGCGCTTCCGCGCGAGCAACCCGGGCTCTGGCTCACGGTGACCGCGCTTTACCCAATCCTGTCCGTCGCGCCGCAGACGCTGCTCTACAGGACGCTGCTCGTCCATCGCTACGGCTTGCTGTTCGCTAGACGCTCGACGCTCGTGCTCACCGGCGCCCTCGCCTTCGGCTTAGCGCATCTTCTCTTCCGCAACGCGGTCGCCCCGTCGCTCACCTTCATCGGAGGCATCGTCCTCATGGCCACGTTCCTCCGGCATCGCTCGAACGTCCTGTCGTGGCTCGAGCACGCCCTCTACGGGATCTCCGTGTTCACCGTCGGCCTCGGCCGGTGGTTCTATGGCGGTGCCGTCGTATGAACAGGTGCGACCTGGATCACGGCAGGTCGCATCGGTGGTCGTACCGCCGGAGCTATAGGGGCGCGCGACGTTGAGCAACCAGACTGATCTTGCCCAGAAAAGTGGACACCCGCCCAAGGAGCCGCCAAGCTCTACCAAGCGACAATTCCATGGCTATGTCCCGCAGAAGGCACCTGCGTAGGTTCAAGGTCGCGGCTGTCCGACCCGCTCCCTGGCTCGCGAGGGCGGCCGGGGTGCTTGCCATGCTCGTCGGTGCGGCCGGGGCACAGATCGAGGAGCGCGCCGACGTAGCTACGCTGCTGCACGACCTGCAGCACGCGACGAGCTGGACCCGGCAAGCCGAGTGTGCACGCGCACTGGCGGCGACCCGCGTCCCCGACGTCGAGGTGTTGGCCGCGCTGCTGCGCCACATCACCACGTCGTCGGTGCCGGCACTGCGGGCCGAGTGCCTGGATGCCTACGCGACGCTGCGACGGACCGCCGTGCAGGACCTGCTGGCGGCCGTCGGGCGCGGCGATTTCGGCGTGGTCGACCATGCGGTCGACGCGCTGGAACGGCTCGGCGACCGTGCCACGTCCGTGCTCGTCGACGAAGTACAGAAGACTGGCCCCGCTGCGGGCGTGGCCACGACGGTGCTGCTGCGCCGGGGTTGGCTCGACGTTCCGGAGCTGGAGCGCGCCGGTTTGCACGAACTGGCGGAGCGCGCGCTGTTCGCGGGGGCATTGCATCGCTGCGACGGCGCGCAGGAATCGCAGCGTCTGCAGGCGAAACTCGCCCGCGCGCCGGTTCCGACCAAGCGGGTGCCGGACCTCGAGTGGGTCAGCGGCTTCGGTCACGGGAGTGGTATCTGGCTTTGCCGCGCGGTGGAGGCGGAGCAGGGGCTGCAGGTGACGTCGGTCGCGTTGCACGAGCCGCGCAACGGACCCACTGTGGCGGTGGTGCAGACGACGCTGCTGCCGCGCGAAGCAACGTCCGCCCTGGCCCGCCAGCTCGCCGTACTGCCGTGCATTGAGTGGGTGCCGGTTCCCATGGACACACGGCAGGAGCAGTTCAGCTCGTGGATGAGCACTGGCAACTTCGTGGCGCTAGTCCGCGCCACGGTCGGTGACGACGTGCTGTTCGACGCGGCGTTCTGCGGCTACCCCTCCGGTGACAACGTGGCCCAGCGGTTCGTGCCCGAAGTGGCGTGCAAGGTGCTTGCGGAGTCGCTGCGCGACGTGCGCTGGGAGACTCGGGAGCCGACCGATGCGGACCGTACGTTCGTTGCTGCGATCGGCCCGCGTCTGCCGGCCTCGCAGAGCTGGTGGACCGGCAAGCGCCTGAAGAAGCTCGGCGAACTACTGGCGCCACGGTGAGGTTGGGGCGGGGTCGCCCGCCGACCGCTTCGACGTCGCGCGTCACACCGCCGGCTTCGTGCGTGGACGCCTGGCTCCGGGCGAAGCAGCGCCCACGCTGTCGCCGCGATGTCGCGCCTGCGGCTGGCGCGGATGTGCGGGTTCAGTCGGTGCCACATCCTGTCCATCCAAGGCATGCGCGCTGCGCCGCCATCTACGAAGTCGCGATCGACTCAGTGACGACGCTTGGCAAGTCGGCACTGCCGTCGTCTGCAGCGGCGACCTTGGAGACCGCACTGCGCACCGGCTGCCAACAGCAAGACCCGACCGGACGCGCGTGGACCCTCCGGCTGGCGATGGACAAGGTCAGTGCTGCCGTGCAGAGGAAGGCCGGCAGCTGAGCTACGGCATTGCGTTGGCTACCCATCAGCAATTTCTTGCGCCAGGTTGGGCCCGGTGTTCCCAGCCGATTTTCGTTTTCGACCAGCCCCCCTCGGTCAGCTGGGCAAGCCTGACTTGCCGTCTGCACCACCGGCTGGCCTGCTCGGGGGCTGTTGCTCCCTGGTGCTTCGATGCATGTCCGCTACTACCGTCGAAGACGGACTGCGATCCGTGGTCATCGCACGGATGAAGTAAAGCGGTCGCCCGTTGGACTGCTCGTAGGTGCGCCCGATGTATTCGCCCATGATTCCGAGGCAGATCAGGTTCGCGGCACCAAACAGCGTGATCGCGAGGATCAGGCTCGTCCAGCCTGGCACCAATTCGGCGCCGCCGAACGCGATCGAAATGGCAACGAAGGCCAGGTAGGCGAACACCATGAATGATCGACCAAGCGCGAAGATGAAAGTAATGAGCAGTGGGAAGCTGCTGAACGAAACCAACGCATCGACCCCAAGGCGGAACATCTTGCGGAACGGATACTTCGTCTCACCCGCGACCCGCGGCTGTCGCTCATACAACACTTCCGCGGTCTCGAATCCGAGCCAGCCTACCATGCCGCGCACAAAACGATGCTGCTTCCGCAAGGAGTTCAGCGCGTCGAGCGCTTTCCGCGACATCAGCCGGAAATCTCCTGAGTTGGGCCGGATATGCGTCGCACTCAACGCACTGATCATCCGGTAGAATAGCATCGCGGTCCACAGCTTCACCCGTGTCTCGCCTTGTCGCTCGGTGCGCACCGCGAGCACGATGTCCGCACCAGAACGCCATGCTTACACCATCTTCTGGACGACCTCAGGGGGATCCTGCAAGTCGGCATCCATGCATATGATCGCGTCACCGCGGGCGAGGTCGTAACTGCAGGTCAATGCAAGCTGGTGGCCGAAGTTGCGCGACAGCGCCACGCCGCGGAATCGCTCATCGCGCGCTGCACAACGCGAAATGGCCGCCCACGTCCGACGAGGCCGTGGTGGCCGTCGGCGTCGATCTGCGGCGCCGGTTGGTCGAACGGCAGCGACGACAGCGTCTGCGCGTTCCGCATGGTGGCGGCAGGCGAAGTGGTGCGCGGCGTCGTCTGCCATGGGCTGCGTTGCTACAGCGGGTGTTTTGAGTTTCGGCGCTGGTCTGTCCGCAGTGCGCCGGTCCGCGGCGGGTGCTGGCGGCGATCCACGACCCGGCGGCGATCGCGCGGGTGCTGGGGGCACTGGGGTTGTCTGGAGAGGAACCGGGGCCGATTGGGTGCCGGGCACCGCCGGGTCGCGAAGAGGGTGGTGAGGA
>JAEUHP010000193.1 GCA_016795295.1 Planctomycetota bacterium
GGTGCTGCGCGGCGCGGCCCCAGGCCGGCTGCCGATCGACCGCATGCGCAGCCACCGCATCGTGGTGAACCTGTTCGCCGCCCGCCGCCAGGGCCTCGAACTGCCGCTGTCGCTGCTGGCGCTGGCCGACGAACTGCTGGACCCGGACCTGCCCCATGTCCCCCGCTAGTGCCACACCGCGCCGGCCGCTCGCGGTGCGGCTTCTGGTGCTGCTGCTCACCGCCCTGCTGCTGGTGTTGCTCGGCCTCGGCGCGGGTCTGGCACCGGCCTCCGCGGCCGCGTTCCACCGCCACGGCGAAGACCTGGTGCGCGGCGGCGGGGCGGCGATGCGCGACCTCGCGGCGCAGCAGACGGTGGCGGTGGAGACCCTGCTGGTCGACCTGATCCGCCGTTCGGCCGAGGCGCGCGCCGCCGCCGTGGCGGATCTGCCGCTCGAACTGCTGGACCACGACCTGCCCTCGATCCGCGCGGCGATCGCCGAACTCGATGCGGCGCGCGCCGTGCAGCAGGGGCAGAACGCGCACCGGCTGGCCCGCGAACTGATCCGCCGCGCCGACCTGCGCATCGACCAGGGCCTCGCCGAACTGCAGACGCGCCAGAGCGACGCCCTGTCGGCGTTCGGCAGCAGCCTGCGCACCACCCTGCTCACGGTCACGGCGCTGCTGTTCGCCTTGCTGCTGCTGGTGCTGGCCCTCGGCCTGCACCGCCACGTGCTGGCCCCGACCCAGCGCCTGCGCGCGGCCACCCAGCGCATCGCGCAGGGCGATCTCGCCGTGGCCCTGCCCACGCCGAGCGGCGACGAACTCGGCGACCTCGCCGCCGACTTCGCGGCGATGGTCGCCGAACTGCAGCGCGCCCGCGCCGAAGTCGAACGACTGACCCACGGCCTCGAGGCCGAAGTGGTGCGCAAGACGCAGCACCTCGAACGGGCCCTCGCCGAGCTGCGCAGTTCGCACGAGCAATTGGCCCGCGCCGAACGCTTCGCCGCGCTCGGCACTCTGGCCGGCGGCATCGCCCACGAGTTCCACAACGTGATCGGCGGCATCCGCGGCTGCGCCGGCGAACTGCTGCAGGACACCCAAGACCCGGCCAGCGCCGAGACCCTGCAGGTGATCCAGCGCGCCGCCGACCGCGCCACCTCGATCGTGCAGCAGCTGCTGCGCTTCGCCCGCCGCTCGCTGGACCGCCGTGGCCCGGTCGACCTGCCGCAGCTCGCCGAGGACGCCCTACGGCTGTGCGAGCCAGCGGCGCGCCGCCAGGGGGTGCAGGTGGTGCGCGCGTTGGCACCGGCGGTCGTGCAAGGCGACGCGGACGCGCTGCACCAAGTGCTGGTGAACCTGCTGACCAACGCGCTGCAGGCGATGCCGCAGGGTGGCCAGCTCACCGTGCGCACGGCGGCGACCGAGCGCGGCGGCCAGTTCGAGGTCGCCGACACCGGAGTCGGCATCGCCGAGGCCTGCCTGCCGCACCTGTTCGAGCCGTTCTTCACCACCAAGGACCGCGGCGACCACACCCGGCGCGGCACCGGCCTTGGGCTGTCGGTGTCGTACGGCATCGTGCAAGCCCACGGCGGCGCGATCGCGGTGGCATCGCAGCCCGGGGCCGGCAGCACCTTCCGCGTCGACCTGCCCGCGGTGCCACCGCCCCAAGCGGCCGAGCCAGCACCGGACCAGCCGGCGGGGCCGGCCTGACCGGCACGGGTGTTACCCGGCACCCACACCCTGTCACCGATCGGTGACACCAAGGCCATCCCCCCCCGGCGCCTGGCCGTCTGGCCCCGGGATTGCCAAGGGCCGGGGCGATGACCGACGATGCCCGCGTGGCCGACCCCACCAAAACCCCTGCCCCGCTCGCGATCCTGGTCGCCGACGACGAAGAGAGCATGCGCCACTTCGTGCAGCGCGGGCTGTCCCGGCTCGGGCACCGCGTGACCGCGGTCGGCGACGGGCAGGCCGCGATCGCCGCCTGGCAGCAGCAGCGTTTCGATCTCGCGGTGGTCGACCTGATGATGCCGCTCGCCGACGGCCTGCAGGTGCTGCGCGCCCTGCGCGAACACACCGAAGGTGCGGTGGTGGTGCTGATGACTGCGCACGGCACGGTGGCCACCGCCGTGCAGGCGATGCAGCAGGGCGCAGCCGACTTCGTGACCAAGCCGTTCGCCCTCGACGAACTGCACCTGCGGCTGCAGAAGGCTCTGGGCGAGCGTGGTTTGCAGCAAGAGAACCAGCAGCTGCGCACGCTGGTGCACGGCCCCGACGGCGGGGCGGGCCTGTGCGGGCAGAGCCAGGCCATGCAAACACTCCTGGGGCAGCTCGAACGGCTCTCCGGCAGCAGCGCCACGGTGCTGCTCACCGGCGAGTCCGGCACCGGCAAAGGATTGGTGGCAAAGGCTTTGCATCTTGGCTCCACGCGCCGGGAGCAGCCGTTCGTGGCGCTCAACTGCGCGGCGCTGCCCGACACCCTGGTCGAGAGCGAACTGTTCGGCCACGAGCCGGGCGCGTTCACCGGCGCCCGCGCCCAGAAAGCCGGCCTCCTGCACCGCGCCCACCGCGGCACGGTGTTCCTCGACGAGATCGCCGACATGAGCCTGCCCGCCCAGGCCAAGATCGAGCGCTTCCTGACCGAGAAGGAGTTCGTGCCTCTGGGCGGCAGCCAACCGGTGCAGGTCGACGTGCGCGTGGTCGCCGCGACCAACCGCGACCTGCCCGAACTGGTGCGCCAAGGCCGCTTCCGCGCCGAACTGCTGTGGCGCCTCGACGTGGTGCACCTCGTGGTGCCGCCGCTGCGCGAACGGCGCGAAGACGTGCCGATCCTGGCCGCCCAGGCACTGCGCCGGCTCAGCCCCAAAGGCCGCCCGGCGACCACCATCGAGCCGGCAGCCCTCGGGGCCCTGTGCGCCTACGACTGGCCCGGCAACGTGCGCGAACTGGAGAACGTGGTCGAACGCATGGTGGTGCTGGCCGGCGACCGGCGGCAACTCACGGTCGCCGACCTGCCGCCCGAAGTGCGCGGGCCGAGCGCCGACGAGGCGGTCCAGGACGACGGCTACGAGCAGGCTCGAACGCGCTTCGACCGCCTCTACTTCACCGCGCTGTTGATGCGTTGCGGTGGCAGCATCACCCAGGCGGCCAAGCAGGCTGGCATGTCGCGCGGCCACCTGCACCGGCGCCTGCGCGAACTCGGCTGCTCCGCCGAGGCCGCCCGGCAGGCCAAGGCCGTGCAGGACCTGGACGATCTGGACCGCGACGAGGCGCCGTGACCGGGGCCGAATCCGGCAGATCTGGCACGCTCCTTGCTTCTCCGGCCGCCATGACCTCGCGCTGCACCCTGCCGTCCCTGTCCACCGCCTGGCTGCTGCTCGCCGCCGGCTGCGGCACCGCCGCCGGCCATGACCAGCACAGCCACCACCCCCGCGTGCCGGTGACCGTGCCGCTGCCCGACCTCGCCGCCAGCCAGTCCGTGACCCTGCCCGGCCTGCACAACGTGGTGCGCTACAGCGACCGGGCGCTGTCCGGCTCGGTGCCCGAAGGCCGCGAGGGCCTGCACACGCTCGCCGCGATGGGCGTCAAGACCGTGATCTCGGTCGACGGCGCCGAGCCCGACGCGGCCAGCGCCGAGAGCCTGGGCCTGCGCTACATCCACCTGCCGATCTCGTACAACGGCATCGCCCCCGAACGGCAGCAGGAACTCGCCCAGGCGGTCGCCAACACCGACGGGCCGATCTACGTGCACTGCCACCACGGCAAACACCGCAGCGCCTCGGCGCTCGGCAGCGCCCTGGTGCTGTGTGGGGCGCTGACCCCGGAAGCGGCGGTCCAGCGCATGAAGGTCTCGGGCACCGGCGAGAACTACCAAGGTCTGTGGCGCGCCGTGCAGCAGGCCGCGCCCCTGCCGGCCAGCGCACTGCGCGCCGACGTGGCCAAGTTCCCGAAGGTCGCCAAGGTGAAGGGCTTGGTGGCGATCATGTCGGAAGTCGACGTGGTGTTCGAGAACGTCACCCACCTGCAAAAGGCCGCCTGGGCCACACCGGCCGACCACCCGGACCTTCTGCCGAGCAAGGAAACGAGCCGGCTGCACAACCTGTTCGTGCAGATGCACGGCGACGCCGACAGCCAGCAGCACGGCGCTGCCTACCAGGCCCTGCTGGCGAAGGCCATCGACCAGGCGCAAGCGCTCGACGCCGCAGTGAAGGCGAACGACCGCAACGCCGCCGATGCCCAGTTCGGCGCGCTGCAGAAAAACTGCAAGGAGTGCCACAAGGCGCACCGCGACAATGCCTGAGGCACCGGCAACCGCGCCACCCGGCGGCCACCCGCCACCCCACCGCCAAGCCCCCACCCAACCCATGACCCGCACCGCCTTCGCCATGCTGTTCGCCGCCACCTTGCTGCTGCCCGCGTGCCGCAGGTCGGCCGACGCCCAGGGGCCCAGCCAGGCCGCCGACTCGAAGGTGTTGGTCTACGTGGCCCTCGACGAGGAGTTCTCCCGCCCGGTGCTCGACCGCTACGGCAAGGAACTCGGCATCACCATCCAGCAGCAGCACGACACCGAAGCCGCCAAAACCGTGGGGCTGGTCAGCGCGATCAAGGAAGAGCGCAGTGCGCCGCGCTGTTCGGTGTTCTGGAACAACGAACTGGCGAACACCGTGAGCCTCGCCCAGGCCGGCCTGTTGCAGCCGTACGTCTCACCCGCCGCCGCCGACCTGCCCGCGGCGTTCCGCGACCCGGAGGGCCGCTGGACCGGCTTCGCCGCGCGCGCCCGCATCCTGATCGTCAACACCGAACTGCTGCCCGACCCGGCCACCTGGCCGCGCAGCTACCGCGACCTGATCGATCCGAAGTGGCGCGGCCGCTGCGGCGTGGCGCGGCCCAAAACCGGCACCACACTGACCCACTTCGCGGCGCTGCGCCTGTTGCTCGGCGAAGCCGAGTTCGCCCAGTTCCTCACCGGCATCGAACAGAACGAGGTCAAGCTGCTGTCCGGCAACGGTGCGGCGATGCGCGAAGTGCGCGACGGCAAGCTGCCGTGGGCGTTCACCGACACCGACGACTACCACGTCGCCAAACAGAAGGGCTTCAAGGTGGCGTGTGTGTTCCCCGACCAGCACGAAGGCGGGATCGGCACCATGCTGATCCCGAACTCGGTGGGCATCGTCACCGGCGCGCCGAACCTCGCTGCCGCCCAGCGGCTGGTCGACAAGATCGTCAGTGCCGAAACCGAAGCCTTGCTGGCCGCGGCCGACGGTGCGCAGATTCCGCTGCGGGCCAGCGTCGCCGGCCCCAAGGACCCGTCGATCCCGTCGGTCGGGAAGTTCCGGGCCATGGCCTGGGACCCGACCGCGGTCGGCCGCGAACTGGCGCGCAGCAGCGCGGAGTTCGGCAAACGCTTCTGACCACGGCACCCGCCCACGGTTTCCGGCCCGAATCTCCGCCGCCCCGCCCGCTGCCATGCCCCCCCTGTTGCACCGCTGGCTCCACCACCTGCCGCTCGCCGCGGGGCTCGGCTTCCTGGCACTGTTCGTGGTGGCGCCGCTCGCGACCCTGCTGCTCGGCACGGTGCGCGGCCCCGATGGCTTCACGCTCGAAGCCTGGCGCAACCTCGCCGGCGACACCCAGCTCGGCCAGCAGGCACTCGCGTCGCTGCGCCTTGGCGCTGCGGCCACGGCCCTGTCGCTGGTGCTCGGCTGCGGCCATGCGTGGCTCACCGTTGGGCGCGACCTGCCGGGCGGCGCATGGCTCGGGCCACTGGGTGTGGCGCCCTTGGTGCTGCCACCGATCTTCGTCGCCATGGGCTTCGCCGACGTCGCCGACCCGAGCGGCTTCTGGCCGTGCGCGGTGCTGCTCGGCATCGCCCACGCGCCGTTCGTCGCGGTGCTCGTGGCGCGCGGCCTGCGCGCGGTCGACGGCCGCGCCTACGAGGCGGCGTGGCTCTTGCGCGGCCGCACGCGCGCCGAACTGTGGCTCCTGCGCGCGATCCTGCCCGAACTGCTCGCCGGCGTCCTGCTCGCGTTCTTGTTCACGGTCAGCGACCACGGCGTGCCGGAGTTCCTGACCGTGAAGGGCAAGACCTGGCACACCTACGCCGAAGGCATCTTCGGCCGCTGGAACCGCCGCGCGGTGGGCACCACCTTCGCCGACCTGCAGAGCCCGATCGTCGCGGCGCTGCCGTTCCTGCTCGTGCTCGGCCTGTTGCTGTGGCTGGCACTGCGCCTGCGCGCCAACGCCCCAGACCGTGGGGTGCGGCAGCCGCTGCCGATGCGCCCGCTCGGCCCTTGGCGCTGGCCCGCGCTGCTGCTGCCCACCGCGTACTTGGGCCTCGGCGTGCTGCTGCCGGTGGTGGTGCTGGTGCGCTGGGCACTCGGTTCGGCGCAGCGCCGCGAACCGATGTCGCTGCAGTTCGCCCAACAGAGTTTCCAGAAGGCGGTCGACCAGGGCCTGCCCGCCTATTGGAACTCGGTGGCGCTGGCCGCTTTGGCGGCGGTGCTGGTGCTGCTGTTGGCGCTGCCGCTGGCGCGCCAGGCAGCGCGGCGCTGGGCTTGGCTCGACCTGACCACGGCCCTGCCGGCCGCGGTGCCGGCGATCCTGTTCGGCATCGCGCTGGTGCGCGCCGGCCACGACAACCCCCTGCTGCGCCCCGGCGGCACCGACCTCTACAGCGGCTTTGGCTTCGCCGTGTGCGGGTATGCGGCGCGCTTCCTGCCGTTCGCCGCACTCACGCTCGCCGCGCAGGTGCGCCGGCAGCCACTCGCCGCCGAAGAAGCCGCCGCCCTGGTGGCGCGCCCCGCCTGGCAACGCACGCTGCGCATCCACCTGCCACCGCTGCTGCCCGCGGCCTGGACCGCCCTGGTGCTCAGCTTCGTGCTGGCGCTGCGCGAACTCGACCTGGCGGTGGTGCTGCCGGCGGCGAACGCCACCGCGGTGCGCCGCCTGGCCAACGCAGTGCACTTCCAGCACGAGGACTGGAGCGGCGTGATCGCCCTCCTGTTGTTGGCGACCGCCGTTCTGGTGCCCCTCTTGCCTTCTCTGCTCGCCGGCCGCAGGCTGGCCAACCTGTCGTGAGCCAACAGATCCAGATCGACGGCCTCGTCTGCCGGCGCGGCGCGTTCCAGCTCGGCCCGCTGTCGCTCACCGTGCCACGCGGTGGCCGCTGCGCCGTGGTCGGGCCGTCGGGCTCGGGCAAGACCACCTTGCTGCGCTGCCTAGCCGGCTTCGAACGCAGCAGCGCCGGCACGCTCCACTTGGGCGACCGCCTGGTCGCCGGTCCGGGCACGCACCTGCCACCCGACCAGCGCCGTCTGGGCCTCGTGTTCCAGGACGGCTCGCTGTGGCCACACCTCACCGCGCTGCAGCATCTGCGCTTCGCCGCGCCCGGCCTGTCGCAGCAGGCTGCCCGGCAGCTGCTCGACCGGGCCGGCATCGGCGCACTCGCCGAACGCAAGCCGCCGTCGTTCTCGGGCGGCGAAGCACAACGCCTGGGTTTGGTGCGCGCCCTGGCGGCCGCACCCGACCTCTTGCTGCTCGACGAACCGCTGCGCTCGGTCGACGTGCACCAGCGCGACGGCTTGGTGCTGCTGCTGCGCGAACTGGCCGATCAGACCGAACTGACCACGCTGCTGGTGACCCACGACCGCGACGAAGCCCTGGCGCTGGCGACGCAGATCGCGGTCATGCACCAGGGCGCTCTGGTGGAGCAGGGGCCCGCCCTGGAGCTGCTGCGCACCCCGCGCACGGCCTTCACCGCGGCGTTCCTGGCGGGTGCCGCGTGCCTGCCAACCACCGCGGCCGGCGCGACCCTGGACACGCCGTTCGGCCGCTGGCCGCGGCCCGCCGAGGCCCAGGGCGACGCCGACCTGCGGCTGGTGCTGCTGCCGGGCGAAGCCACCGCGGCGCCGCGCGCGGCCGGCTCGGCCAGCTCGAGCCACTCGGCCCACGGCGCGCCCGGGCCCCACCAGGCCCTCGCCACGGTGGTGTCCTGCGTGCCAGCCGCCCACGGCTTCGCCGTGCGCTGCGCCCTGGCCGGGCACCTGCTGACCGCCACTGCAGCCAGCCCTTTGTCCGCCGGCGCCGAAGTCGTACTCACGGCTCCCCCCACCGCGCCGATCCTCGCCTGGGATCAGCCGCTCCGCCCCGCCTCGCGTCTCTCGCCCTGAACTCGAAGCGCCCTGACTCGAAGCGCCCTGACTCGAAGCACCCTGAACTCGAAGCCACGAACTCGAAGCCATGAACTTCGCCACCCGCCTCGGCCTGTCGCTCGCGGTGCTCGGCACCGGCTTTGCCGTGCTGCTGTTCTTGTCCTCCGGCGCTCCCGGTGCGGCCCCCGCGGCACGCACCACCCGCTGGGAATCGTCCCAGCAGTGCCGGCCCTGCCACGACGACGTGTTCGCCGAGTGGCAAGGCTCGCACCACCAGATCTCCTTCACCAACCCCGAAGTGCGCGCCCTCAGCGACGACTTCCGCCGGGAAGAGTGCAAGGACTGCCACCTGCCGCGCCCGCTGGCCGTGACCGGCTTCGGCAAGCGCACCCTGCCGCGCAACACCCACCTGGACGAGGGCGTGAGCTGCGTCAGTTGCCACCTCGGCACCGACGGCGGCTTGGTCGGTCGCAACGACCGGCCCGAAGTGCCGTGCAAGCCCAAACGCAGTGAAGAGTTCCTGTCCGTCGACGCCTGCGCCTCGTGCCACAACCAGCACGGCACCACCGACCAGTGGCGCAGCAGCCACTTCGCCGCCCAGGGCACCGACTGCGCGGCCTGCCACATGCCCGAGGTGGCGCGCACGCGGCCCGACAAGAGCAGCCGCATGGGCCGCAACCATCGGTTCCCCGGTGCCCACGACCCGGAGATGTTGAAGCGTGCCGGGCGCTTCGAAGTGCGCCGCAACGGCAGTGCGGTCGAACTGGTGCTGACCAACGTCACCGCCGGCCACAACTTCCCGACCGAAGAACGGCATCGCGCCGTCGACTTCGTCTACCGCTTCGTCGGCAGCGACGGCACCGCCGGGCCGTGGACCCTGGCGTTCCGCTGCCGCAATCCGTACCGCGACGAGAGCACCCCGGTGGGCCCCGGCGCCGCGCCGAGCGAGAACACGCAGTTGCCGGCCGGCGCCACCAAGGTGGTGACGGTGGCGATTCCGGCGGACATGCGCGCCGTCGAGGCGCGTCTGTGGTATCGCCTCACGCCGTTCTGCGACGACCAGAGCCCCCTCAGCACGTTGCTGGAGGAACGCCGGCTGGAGCTGCAATGAAGCACCGTTTGCCCACCACCGCCGCCGCCGCGGCCCTGTTGCTGTGCGCGTTCGCCTGCCGGTCCGACACCCAAACCCCGGCCGGCGCACCACCGCCGCCCCCGCTGCCGCCGCTGCAATTGCGGCCCATGATGCCCGCGATCAAGGCGATCGCCGCGCAACGGCCCGAACCCGACCCCAAGGCACTGGCCGAAGCGCGCGAACTGGCGCTGGTGGCCCTGCACCTCGAGCCCGCCGACACGCGCACCCAGGCGCGCAGCGAACAGAGCCTGCTGCAACATCCGCTCGGCGGGGCCGTGCTCGAGACGATGCTCGACCACGAAGACCCGGCGGTGCGCCGCCGCGCCGCGTGGCTGTGCGGTCGCACCGGCCAGCAGCCGCTGAGCCTGCCGCTGCTGCTGCGGCTCAAGTACGAGCTCGACCCCGACGTGGTGCTGTGGGTCGCCGACGCTCTGCAGCGCCTGGGCAACGACGCCGGCCTGTCCTGGCTCGACACCGCGATGGACCGCGCCGACACCGCCGAGCGCGCCGGCACGTTCGCCATCGAAGTGTGCCGGGAGCGCGGGCTCGAACTGCCCGACCCACCGACCTACGCCGCACTGCAAGCGCACCTGCGCGCGGAGAGCCGGGCCTTCCGCCGCACCGGCCAGGGCCGGCGACCAGGCTTGCCGGAGCCGGATCTGCAGCAGTTCGAATCGCGCTTCGCCACCCACCTCACGTTCACCGAAGGCTGGCAGCTACGGCCGATCGACGACGCCAAGTACGTGTGCGCGCGCAGTGGCCGGCTGGCCGTGCCGCTGCTGCGGCAGGCGCTCGCCGCCAGCGAACCGTATTTGCGTTCGGTGGCCTTGGTGCTGCTCGCCGACCTTGGCCCGGCCGCCGCCGCCGCCGGCGCCGACGTGCTGCCGCTGCTCCAAGACCCACTGACCGAATCGTACGCCGTGCGCGCACTCGGCGAAGTGGGTTACACGCCGGCCGTGCCGCACTTGACCCCGCGGCTCGTCAGCGGAGACGTCGAACTGCGCGCGATGGTCGCGCAGAGCCTCGGGCTGCTCGGCGACACGCAGAGCCGCGCCGTCCTGCAGCAGGCGTTGACCAACATCGCCGAAGCCGCCGACGTGCGCGTGGGCGCGGCGTTCGGCCTGCTCTGCTTCGGCCCGGACCAGGCCGCCGAGGCCTACCTGGCCGAACGCGAGCAGAAGCAGGACTTCCACCCGCCGACCCTGCGCCGGCTGCGCGATCGGCTGGCGGACCGCGCTGCCAGCCGCTGAGCCGCTCAGCGCGGCGAACGTTCGGCCGAAGCCGGGACGGCCACCGCCATCGGCACGCCGCTGCGGGCGATGTTGCTGCCGTCGAGCCCCTGCAAGAGGCCGGTGATGCTGGCCGCGAGGGCTGGGCCGGCCAGCCGGTAGGCGTTGATCGGCTGGAACGACACCGGCGTGCGCTGCACCCCGGGGAACACGCGGTCGAGCCACAGCGCCCGCCCCGCCTGCCCTTCGGACGGGCCGTAGACTTGGACGCGCAGCGCCACTTCGGCGAACGAGCGGCTGCCCGAAATCGACTCCGCGGCGCCGACCAGGAACAGCTCGAGGCTCGGCACCACCACCAGCGCGTCCGGCCGCGCCACCTCGGCCAGGGTCGCGAACAGGCCGCTGTCCTGGAGCTGGCGCCGCAGCACTTCGTCGACCATCACCGCCACCGGGCGCTCCCAAGCGCGGTCGTCGCCATACGTGATCGGGAACCCGCGGTCGGCGGTCGGCAGTGGCGTGGTGCGTTCGTCGCGGCGGTCGGCCAGCGGCGCGACGAATGCCACCCGGTCGCCCGGCACTTTGGTCGTGAACGGCACGTCGACGTAGAGCTGCGAGTTGGTCGCGAGGTCGATCGCCTCGTTGCCACTGATGCAGCACGGCAAGCCGGCCAGGAACACGAGCGCGCAGAGGGACCCGGAGCGGGATGACGGCATGCCCATGGCATCGGCCGTTGCCCGCGTGGTCCTGAAGTGGGACGGACATCCGGCACAGCGCCGGCCGCGGCGCACGCCGCGAGTCCCGCTGCCGGTCGGCCGACTGGATCGCCGGCCAACCGGCCCGCCAACCGGTCCGCCAGCGGGCCCAACAGCGGGTCAGCCGGCTGGCCCGCCCGCGTTCGGCTTCACCGTGGTCGCGATCGACAGTTCCTTGAGCTGTTCGTCCGCCACGGCACTCGGCGCCGCGGCCATCAGGTCGAACGCCATCGAGGTCTTCGGGAACGCGATCACGTCGCGGATGCCCTCGCGCCCGAGCGCCAGCGCCACCATGCGGTCGACACCGAGCGCGATGCCGCCATGCGGCGGGCCACCGTACTTGTACGCATCCAGCAGGAAGCCGAAGTTGGCGCGCTGCTGCTCCTTCGAGATGCCCAGGAACTCGAACACCTTGGCCTGCAGTTCCGGCCGGTGGATGCGGATGCTGCCCGAGCCGAGTTCCCAACCGTTCATCACGAAGTCGTAGGCCCGGCTGCGCAGATTCGCCGTGTCCTGGCTGAAGTCCTGCACGTTCCAGTCGACCGGCGCGCTGAACGGATTGTGCGCGAACTGCCAGCGGCTCTTCTCCTCGTTCCATTCGAACATCGGGAAGTTGAGCACCCAGCAGCAGCGGAACACCTTGGGATCGCGCAGGCCGAGCTGCCCGCCGACCTTGAGCCGCAGGTCGCCGAGCGCCTTCAGCACCACCTTCTTCTGGTCGGCGACGAACAGCAACAGGTCGCCCGGCTTGGCGCCCAGGTGGGCGCAAAGCTCCGCACCCTTCGCCCCTTCGTAGAACTTGGCGATCGAGCCCTCGAGCCCGGCCGCCGTCACCTTGGCCCAGGCCAGGCCCTTGGCGCCGAGCCCCGCGACGAACGCCGTCAGTTCGTCGATGCCCTTGCGCGAGAACTTCTCGGCACCGCCCACCGCACACAGGCCCTTGACCACGCCGCCCGCGGCCACGGCCGAGGCGAACACCTTGAAGTCGCTGCGCTTGGCCAATTCGGTGCAGTCGATCAGCTCCATGCCGAAACGCAGGTCCGGCTTGTCGCAGCCGAACCGTTCCATCGCCTCGAAGAAGTCGAAGCGCGGGAACGGCTGCGGCAGGTCGATGCCGAAGCCCTCCTTCATGGCGTGGATCACCATGCCCTCGACCATGTCGAGCACGTCGTGTTCTTCGACGAACGACATCTCGAGATCGATCTGGGTGAACTCGGGCTGGCGGTCGGCGCGCAGGTCTTCGTCGCGGAAGCAGCGCGCGATCTGGTAGTAGCGGTCGAGGCCCGCGACCATGCACAGCTGCTTGAAGATCTGCGGGCTCTGCGGCAACGCGAAGAACTTGCCCGGGTGCACCCGGCTCGGCACCAGGTAGTCACGCGCCCCTTCCGGCGTGCTCTTGGTCAGGATCGGCGTCTCGAGGTCGATGAAGTTCTGCTGCTGCAGGTAGGTGCGCACCGCAGTGACGAACTTCGCGCGCTTGCTCAGGGCTTCCTGCAGCGGCCGACGGCGCAGGTCGAGGTAACGGTACTGCATGCGCAGCTCTTCGTTGGCCTCGGCTTGGTCGAGGATCTCGAACGGCGGCGTCTCCGCTTCGCTGAGCACGGTGACCTGCAGGGCTTCGACCTCGATCGCACCGGTGCTGCGGTTCTGGTTGGCATTGGCGCCGCGGGTGCGCACGCGGCCGCGCACCGACAACACGTCCTCGGCGCCGAGCCGGCGCACCAGGTCGAAGGTGCCGGGCGCGGTGCCGGCGAGATCCTGGTCGACCACCACCTGGGTCACGCCGTAGCGGTCGCGCAGGTCGAGGAACACGATCTGCCCGTGGTGGCGGTGGTTCTCGATCCAGCCGTTCAACACCACTTCCTGGCCTTGGTTCGCCAGGGTCAATGCACCGCAGGTGTGAGTCCGCTGCCAGGGAGCGCGCTTGGTCATGGATGCACACCCCTGTACCCGCCACTGCCGTCGCATTCCACTGCGGCGGCGGGGTGTGGCCGCACTCCCCCGCACGCGGAGCCGCTGCGCCGGCCCGCCCACAACGCGTTCCGCCGTGGCGAAGCCCACCTGCGCTCACCGGAGCGCAGCCCGCCAGACGGCTGGCCACGGCGAACTGCAGGCCAGGGCCGCGCCCGTCACCGGATGCGCCAGCGCGAGCTCGGCCGCGTGCAGGCACAACCGCCGCTCGGGCGATCGATCCGACGCGCCGTAGCGACGATCGCCGACGATCGGCAACCCGAGGTGTGCGAGATGGGCGCGGATCTGGTGCGTGCGTCCGGAGTGCAGCACCAGCCGCAACAGCGTGCGGCGCTGGCCGCACGCCACCACTTCGTAGTCGGTGCGCGCTGGCAACCCCGCCGCGTCCACCACCGCCTTCGGCCGGTCCGCCGCCACGCGTTCCAGCACTCGGAGCGGCACATCGATCGTGCCGCGCTCCGCAGGCGGCCGCCCGGCCACCAGCGCGAAGTAGATCTTCTGCGCCGTGCCGTCGCGGAACGCTGCGGCGAGGCCGCGCAAGCCGGCGGGCGAAAGGCCAATGGCCACCAGCCCAGACGTGTCGCGGTCGAGGCGGTGCGCCGGGGCCGGCGTGAACACCGCCGTGGCCTGGCCGAACGGCTGCGTCGCCAGCCACGCGCACAGGTTCCAGTCGCTGCCCGAGCCGGGCTGGACCGGCAGACCCGCGGGTTTGTCGACCACCAGAACGTCGGCATCGCGGTGCACCACGGTGGGCACGAGGCGCGCCGCGGGTGCGGGGCCCGTCGCAGCACCACGCCCAGCCCGCCCCGGCGCCGCTGCCCGGCCCAGAGGCCCGTTCCGGCCCGGGGCCGGATCCCGGGATGCCGACGGCGCTCCCGGCGCCTGCAGCGACGCCGGCAGGCGCGCGAGCTCGGCCGCCGGCAAGCGCAGCTCCAGCACCATGCCCGCGGCCAGCCGCTGGTCGGGCTTGGCGCGGGCGCCGTCGAGCCGCACCGCGCCCTGCCGCATGAGCCGGAAGATCGCCCCGAGCGGCACTTCGTGCAGCAGCCGCCGCAGCAAGCGGTCGAGCCGCTGCCCCGCTTCGCCGGGGCCGAGTTCGTAGCGACGTGCGTCCACAGGCCCCTCGCATACCCGACCACCGCCGTGCATGCGACCGGGGAGTTGACGCCTCGGGGCCAAGCGGCACGCTGGACAACCAAAGCCGCCCCAACCACCACTCCCAGGTTCCTCATGCGCACGCTCTCCCTGCTCACGATCCTGACCAGCTTCGCCCACGCCCAGGACTTCCTGCACTACAAGTTCGACGGCAACTGCAGCAACGAAGTGATCAACTACGCGAACGGCCCGCAGGCGCTGCCGCAGAACGGTGTGCTCAGCAGCTCCAGCACCCTGAGCCCGTTCCAGACCGGCGTGTTCGGCGGCGCGCTGGCCGGCGGCAACATCAGCACCAGCGTGGGCCCCGTGTTCCACAACCGGGTCACCACCGGCTGGAACCCGAGCACGCAACCGGTCACTGGCGACCTGACCATGGCTTGGTTCATGCGCCAGCGCAACCTGCCCGCCACCTCGCTCGCCTACTTGATGGGCGCCCCGACCGGCGGTTTCCGCCTGTTCACCAACGGCGTCGGCGGCACCGGCCTCTACCAGCGCGTGATCCTGGCCAGCGGCGGCAACGGCACCAACGCCTCGATCGCCAACGACTTTTTCCTGCCCGGCACCGTGTTCGACGTGCAGGCGGCGGCGGCCCAGGGCTGGGTGCACATCGCCATGGTGGTCGACAGCGCCGCGCAAACGGCGATCTGGTACGCGAACGGCCAGCCGGTGCTGACCCTCAACTCGGTGCCGGGAGCGCTGATCAATGCCGCCGGACCGTTCATGCTCGGGGCCTACAGCACTGCCGCAACCGCCGGCGGTTCACCCTACGATCTCGACGAGTTCGTGATGAGCTTCCGCGCCTACACGCCCGCGGAGATCCTGCTGCTGTCGCTCGCCCCGAAGGCCGGCGACGGCGACTACCAGAGCGGCACCAGCACGCAGTGCGGCACGCTGGTGCTCGGCAGTTCCGGCGGCGCCCCGTCGTTCGGCAATGCCGCCTACGGCCTCGACCTCACCAGCAGCGGCCCGTCGGTCTACGCGCTGCTGTTCGGCTTCGACCGCTGCACCTTCGGCGGCATCCTGCCGCTGCCGATGGACGCCGGCATCCTGGCCCCGGTGGCGACCGGGTGCACCCTGCTGACCGACCAGTTGGCCACCCTGAGCGGCGTGATGGCCAGCAGCTCGGCGAACCTGCCGTTCCCGATCGGCGCCAGCGCGGGTTTCGCCGGCCTGCAGTTCTTCAGCCAGGCCGTGGCACTCGAGGTGGCGTCAGGCGCCTTGTCCGCCTCGAACGGGTTCGTGCTGCAAGTCGGTTGGTGAGC
>JAEUHP010000197.1 GCA_016795295.1 Planctomycetota bacterium
GGGCCAGAAACGCGCGAGCGGCGGCTGCCGCCGGCACTTCAGGCGTCGCAGCCAGCCGCGCACGAGCGGCTTCCATGACCCCGCTTGCCGCCATCCGGTCGCGCCGCTGCCGCTCGTCTGCCGCGGTCATGGGCAAGGCCCGGGCCAAAAGGTTATCGCGCTGGGTGCGCCAGTCTTGCATCGGCTCCCGTATCGATTCGGCACGTCGGAGCCAATCCAGCAGGGCCGCCTCGGTCGGGCCCGCACCATGCTCCCACCACAACGACTCGTCTGCCTCGTGGCGGAGCGTCGCCAGCTCCCCGAGCAGGATCTGCTGCTGACGGGCAGCCAGATTGGCCCGCGCTACCGCAGCCTGATCGAGCGCCACCACTGCACCGACCAACGCCGTCATCAACACCGCCGCAACCACCACGACCTGGTAGCGGTAGCGGCGGGTGAATTTGCGCAAGCGATGGAGCGTCGACGGCGGCCCGACTGACAGAGGTTCGTGGTCGAGGAAGCGCTGCAGTTCGTCGGCGAGCGCACCCGGTGTCGAGTAGCGATCCTCGCGCTGGCGCGCCGTCGCTTTCAGCACCACCCAGTCGAGATCGCGCGCCAACGCGGAGCGCAACCCCGCAACCGATGTGTCGCGTGCCACCGCGCGTGCCGCAGCTGTGGCCTCCGGGAGGCCGGCGAACCGTTGGCTTGGCGGCTCGACCACTGCCTCGGCCAGCAGTGCGGCCAATTGGCCACTGTCGAACTGGCGCGCCGGCACCGAGACCGGCCGTTCCCCGATCAACAGTTCCTGCAGCATCACTCCGAGCGCATACACGTCGGCGCGCGTGTCGGTGTCGGCTGCCCGCGGGTCGGCCTGTTCAGGCGCCATGTACTCGAGTGTGCCCACCGGGCCGGCGGTCGCTGGATACGCCGTCGCCCCCGTCGACGGCGCCAGAGCCTTGGCGAGCCCGAAGTCGATCACCTTGACGAACGGTCGACCGTCCCGTTCGCCGACCAGCACGTTGCCTGGCTTCAGGTCGCGATGGATGACACTCTTCTGGTGCGCATGCGTCACCGCGGCGCAGACCTGCTGCAGGATCTGCAGACGCGCCGGGATCGACAGCCGACGCCGGTCGCAATACGCGGTGATCGGCTCGCCCTCGACGTACTCCATCGCGAACCATGGCCGCCCGCGGGTGGTGGCGCCGCAGTCGAAGACCTTGGCGATGCCGTCGTGCTCCATGTGCGCCAGCAGCTGTCGTTCCTGCTGGAAGCGCGCCACGATCGCCTCGGTGTCCATGCCGAGCTTGATCACCTTGATTGCGACACGCTGCTGGACGGGGTGTTCGCGCTGGGCCTGCCAGACGGTGCCCATGCCGCCGCTGTCGATCCTGCGCAGCAGGCGGTAGGGGCCGATCTGGTCGACCACGGTCAGTTCGTCGTCGTCGTCGGCGGCCGCCGCCGACGAATCGAGTCGCGAGACTTCTCCAGCGACCGCACGCAGGCGCTCGGCCCACTCGGGATGCTGGGCGCACAACGCCGCCAGGCTCGCTTCGTCACCGGGAGCCAAGGAGGCCAGTGCGTCTGTCAGTTCCGTGGGCAGCGATTCGCCTCCCGGGCCGGCGGAATTCACTGGATCACCACCGCAACCACGTTGCTGCCGGCCAAGGCTCCCTGCTGCACCGAGATCGCACCAGCCTGCCAGTGCAAGGTGTAGGGCCCGGCTCCTGCTGGGACCGTGTATTGGAACGTGGGCATCGCGGCGGTCGAGAAACGCGTGCTCGACGCCGCCGCGACATGCACGTGCAGCGGCGAACCCAGCATCGGGATCGCCAAGGGCACTGGATTGGGGTCGTGCGAGCCCAGCGCGAGCACGGCGAACACGCCGCCGCCATCGATCCACTGCGAGGGCAGGTCGATGCGCAGGTCGAGCGTGCCGCCGAGGGCCCCGACGGCGGTGTCGGTGTTCACATGCATGGTCTCGAGTTCCCAGAGCCGTGAGTCGGTGTCGACCAGCAGGTGCAGGCCGTTGGCCGACGCGGCGGCGCGGAACGGCGGCGTGCCGATGTAGAGCGGCCTGGCGACCGCGCCGGGCAGAGTGCGGCTGCCAGGCATCCACCAGACACCGGGCACACCCAGACGCTGGCCGAACAGCAACAGCGGGTCCTGGCCACAGCCACAGCCACCGCCCCTTGCCAGTCCGCCGAGCAGGTCGCCGTACAACATGTCGGCAGGCGTGACCACCGTGGTGGTCGTGGTCGAAGGCGTGCAGGAATTGCAACCGGCCGGGAGGCAACTCGAGCAGGTAATCAGCGAGGCGGCGCATACGCACGCGAGCTCTCCAGTGCCGCTCCCCGGCAGGATGCCGGTCAGCGACGCCATCGCGCCCGACGCGTCGACATCCACCCCGAGGCTCGTCCAGTTGGCACCGAGCCCGCCGATCGGCTGCAGGAAGTCGTTGGCGGAGCGACGTCCGAGGAACGTGCCGGTCGAGGAGCTGACCGCGAAGAACCCGCCACCAGGACTGGTCGCAGCGCTGAGCACGTCCCCGAGTGGCGGACTCGTCAGGTTCGGCAGGTTGGCGCGCTGGTCGGTGAATGCGCCACTGCAGTCGACCGAGCCATGAATGCCGATCTCCCCGAGGCCGCTCGCATTGACCGTGACCACGGTCAACAGCCACGATCCGGCGCAGGCGCCACCTGCGGAGACGATGTCGATGTCGCGGATCCGCAGGCCTCGGAAGCCCAACCGGTCCAAGAGCCGCGATGGCCGAAGCTGCCGCAGGATGCCCGGCCGCCAGCCGTCGTCGAACTGGGGATCGATCTGGCGCGCAAAATTGCGGATGCCGCCGAAGCCGACGAACACGTCAGCAACACCGTTGGTGTCCGAGAACCACAATGGACTGCTGGTTGCCATCGTCAGCCACAGACCATCCGTGGACAACGACAGGCCACTGACCCCCGCGGTCGCCATCACGCCATCGTGACTCCAGGACATCAGCCGCAGACCGGGGGCGCCGGCCGGCGCGAAGTCGCGCAGCCACGCCTGTCGCTGGCCGGAAGGATTGGCGGCCCCGAGATTGCCCGCCGCCGACGCGAATGCAACGCGCGAGCCATCCGGGCTGACATTGGCCTCCCACACCTCGGCGTTGGCCGGCGCTCCAGAGGGCGCCGCCGAAACCAGCGCGAAGGTGTTGGCGGCACGATCGTGCAAGACCGCCTGCTGTACGCTGCCGAGCACGCCCGTGAACGCCGGCCCTGCAGTCAGGAAGGCGATCTTCAGGCTGTCATCGGTGATCGTGGGCCACAGGCACGCTTCTGGACGCACCACCGCCATCGTGGGCGACGAAGTGACGCCATTCGAGCGCGCCCACAGGAAGATGTCTGCGGCGCCATTGGTGTCGCCAACCACGAGGTTGGTCGCGAGGCTGTGGTAGACAACGTGGCTGCCGTTCGCCGTGATCCGCGGGCCACGACTCGGCCCATCCGCCGGTGTCGTGCCGCGGACCGACAGCAGGCGGTTGCCCGTAACCGGGTTCCACAAGAACACGTTGACGATGGCA
>JAEUHP010000221.1 GCA_016795295.1 Planctomycetota bacterium
GCCTGCAAAGCCAGCACCAAGCCCGCCGGCAGACCCCCACGCAACGCCTTGACGGCACGGTGCAGGCGCATGCGCACGGTACCCGGGGGCACTCCCACCACCTCGGCGATCTCGGCGGGCGCCAAACCGTGTTCGAGCTGCAGCAACAGGACTTGGCGCTGGTCGAACGGCAAGCGCTCGATGTGCTGGCGCAGCCGCGCCACCAGTTCGCGGCGCTCGCTGGCCTGAACCGGCGAGCCCGCTTCGAGCGGGATCTCGGGCAGCTCGGGCACTTCGCGCCGCCGGGCACGGCGCTCGCGCACTTGGCGGCAGTGGTTGGTCAGAATGCCACACAACCAGGGCAGCAACGGCCGCGCCGGGTCGAAGGCGTGCGCTCGATCGATCGCCGTGACGAACGTGGTCTGCAGCGCATCTTCGGCATCGGCAGGATGCCCGAGCAGATGCAGCGCCAACGCCAGCAACTGCGGGCTGGTGCGATCGAACAGCGCCCCCAGCGCCGCAGGATCGTTCGTGGCGCGGTACCGGGCGAACAGCGTCTCCAGGCTCGGGTCCATGTGCCGGTGTTCCCGCGGCGAGCGCAGGGCGTCACCGGATTCTGGCAGAAATCCGTCGCAGCAGGCGCGTTCACCCATCCGAGGTCTTTGGCCAGCGTCCCCTCACCCAGCCACGCCGAGCCAACACCCGAGCCAGCCGAGCGCGCCACCGCCGACCACCAGCCACGAGCCGTTGCAGCGCCACCGCCACAACGCCACCGTCGCGACCCCGGCAATCGCAGCACTCCACCCATCGACGACCGCGCTCCCCGCCAATTGGCACGACACCACCAGCATCAGCGCCAGCGACGCGGCATTCACCCCGTCGAGAGCCGCCATCGCGCCCGGCGAGCGGCGCACCCGTTCGAGCCACGGCCCACTCACCGCGACGAACAGGAACGCCGGCGCGAAGATCCCCGCCGTCGCCACCACCGCACCAGCGGGACCCGCCAGCAGGTAGCCGACGAACGTCGCCGTGCTGAACACCGGCCCCGGCGTCACCTGCCCCATCGCCACCGCATCCACCACCTGCGCTTCGGTGAGCCAGCCGAGCCGCACCACCAGTTCGCTGCGCAAGAACGCGAGCAGTACGTAGCCACTGCCGAACAACGTGCAGCAGATGCGGAAGAACACCCAGAACAAGCCCGCGAGCGTCACCTGCGCACCCACCGCCGCCGCGGCAGGCACCAGCACCAACGCCGCCGCCCGCCCGCTCGGCCAGCCCATCGCCAGCACCCCACACCCGGCGAGCACCGCCAGTTCGTGGGCACCGAGCCACAGCGCCACCACCGCCGCCGCGGCCAACACCCTGGTCCGCTGCGTCGCCAGCGCCACCGGCCACAACCGCGCAATCGCCAGCACGACCACCGCCAACACCGCCGGCTTCACCCCGGCCAGCAACCACTGCGCCGTCGGCCGTTCGCCGTAGGCGACGTAGGCCCAGGCCAGCCCCGCCGTGATGACCACCGCGGGCAGCAGGAAACACAGCCCCGCCACCAGCAGCCCCGGCCAACCCGCCCGCCGGTAGCCGATGTGGATCGCCAGCTCGGTCGAGTTCGGCCCCGGAATCAGGTTCGCCGCCGACAGCAGGTCGAGAAACTCGCGCTCCCCGAGCCACCCGCGCCGCCGCACCACTTCGTCGTGCATCAGAGCCACGTGCGCCGCCGGGCCGCCGAACGAGGTGGCGCCGAGGCGCAGGAACAGGGCCGCCAAGCTGCGCAGTTCGGTGGATGCCCCAGAGCTCATGCTGCCGAGCATCGAAGCACAGCCACCAGGATTCTGCCCCGTGGCAGATGAAGAAGTGGCCTGCTTCGCACCCCCCGTTCCCGAGCCACGCCCCGCTCCGGGATCGCCGTTGCCGCGGGGGCGCATCGCGCCCGCGCGGCACACCCGTTCCCTGGCGGGCTTGCCTGCTTCGCGCCCCCGTGCCCGAGCCACGCCCCGCTCCGGGATCGCCGTTGCCGCGGGGGCGCATCGCGCCCGCGCGGCACACCCGTTCCCTGGCGGGCTTGCCTGCTTCGCGCTTCGCGCGAAGCTGGCACGCCCGCCAGGGATCGAACCTGGGACCGTCGCTTTAGAAAAGCGATGCTCTATCCAACTGAGCTACGGGCGCCTTCACGCAAGATAGCGCCACCGCGGCCGATGCCAACGCGGCCACCGACCATCCCGGCCGTTTTCGCCCTACCCCCTTCCCCTGGCCACCTTCGGCACCTACACTTCGGGTGTTCGTTTTCGCCCTGGAGCCCCCGCTGCGACCCTGGAGGGTCTGCCGCGCCATGGTGACAGCTCCTGGGGCACACCCCACCTGACCCGCGTTCGCGGCGGCTTCCGCAAGGATCGGAACCATGCCGAGGTGGGCGCATTCTCTGCATGACCGCTACCGCTGTTTCGTCCACGTTCGCTTCGCTCGGCCTCGCCGAGCCGCTCCTGCGCGCGCTCGCCGCGCGGGACTACACCACCCCGACCCCGATCCAGGCCCGCGCCATCCCGCACTTGCTGCAGGGTCGTGACCTGCTGGGCATCGCCCAGACCGGCACCGGCAAGACCGCGGCGTTCGCGCTGCCGATGCTGCAGCTGCTGGACCTGAGCAACCGCCGTCCGATGCCACGCATGCCACGCGCGCTGGTGCTGGCGCCGACCCGCGAACTCGCCACCCAGATCGCCGACTCGTGCGAAGCCTACGGCAAGCACCTCGACCTCGACGTCACCATCGTGTTCGGCGGCGTCGGCCAGAACCCACAGGTGCAGGCCCTGCGCAAGGGCGTCGACATCCTCGTCGCCACGCCTGGCCGCCTGTTGGACCTGATCCAGCAGCGCCACTGCGACCTCAGCGACGTCGAGATCCTGGTGCTCGACGAAGCCGACCGCATGCTCGACATGGGCTTCCTGCCCGATGTACGCCGCATCCTGGCGACCATGCCACAGCCGCGCCAATCGCTGCTGTTCTCGGCGACCATGCCGCCCGACATCACGGCACTGGCCAACAAGCTGCTGCGCGACCCGCTGCGCGTCGAAGTGACCCCGCCGGCGGCGACTGCCGACCGCATCGCCCAGAGCGTGCACTTCGTCAGCAAGGACCGCAAACGTGACCTGTTGGTCGAATTGCTGCAGGATCCGGCCCTGGTGCGCACCCTGGTGTTCACGCGCACCAAGCACGGTGCGGACCGCGTGGTGAAGCACCTGCGCCAGAACGACATCCACGGCCACGCCATCCACGGCAACAAGTCGCAGAACGCACGCGAGCGCGCTCTCGACGACTTCCGCGACGGCAAGGCCCACGTGCTGGTGGCCACCGACATCGCCGCGCGCGGCATCGACGTCAAGGACATCACCCACGTCGTCAACTTCGACCTGCCGAACATCCCCGAGAGCTACGTGCACCGCATCGGTCGCACCGCGCGCGCGGGTCGCGACGGCATCGCCATCTCGTTCTGCGACGAGACCGAACGCGAGTACTTGCGCGACATCGAGAAGCTGATCCGGCAGCGCATCCCGGTGGTCGGCAGGGCCCCGGAGACTGCCAGGGCGACGGCGAACAAGCCGACGCCCGCGCCGCAGCCGGTGCGTGAGCAGCGTTCGGATCCCTGGCAGGAAGCGGCGGCGCAGCAGGGCACGGACGGCAGCGCGGCACCGGCACGGCCGAAACAGCGCAATCGCCCCGAACCGCGGCAAGCGCCGGGACCCTACGTGCCGACACCCGAGCACGAACGCCAGCGGCGCCCGCAACACGACCGCCACCAGCGCCCCCACCAACACCGCCCGGCGACGCCGAGCTATGTGGATCCCGAGCAACGCCGCCATGAGCCGCGGCCGCCCGAAGCGCCGCGGCAGCCGCAGGCGCCGCGGCCACACCACGGCCCGGCACACCGCCATCCACACGGCGGTGCACGGGGGCCGCAGCAGCGCCGCGACGGCCAACGCTCGCCGCAGCACCGCGGCCGGCGCGACTGATCGCTCGAGCACCACGGATCGACCGGCCACCAGCGGTCCGTCGCCAATGCCTGCGGGCATCAGCGGCGTGGCCCGGGTGATCCGCCAGCTCCTCACAGCCGCAGTTCCGCGTCGCTGGGTTCGGCACCCAGGAACGTGAGCGCGATGCGCAGCACGCGGAACGGCACGCCACAGCCGCGCAGCTTCGGCGCGTCCTTCTCGGTGGTCAGCAGCCAGCCCCCTGCGCGCTCGGCCAACGCCACGGCCGCGGCCGCCTCGGCGGCCGTGAAACGATGGTGGTCGCGATGGCGCAGCTCCTGCACCACCCTGGCCCCGAGCCCTTCGACGGTGGCGCGGAAACTGCCGGGCCGGGCGATCGCGGAGAGCAACACGACCGGCTGGCCGCGCAGGGTCGCCAGCGGCACCGCTGTACCGTCGGGTTCGCTGCGCACCGCGACGGGACCGTGGCTGGTCGCATGGACGGGCAAGTGCTCCTGACCGGCCAGATCGCGCACCTTCTGGGCACGCGCCGCGATCGCGGCGGCATCGAGGCCCTCCGCACGTGTCAGCAGCACCAGCCCGGCGCGCCGTAGGCCCGAACGGAACTCGCGCAGATCGCCCGCGGGCAGACACAGACCGTTGCCGAACGGCATCCGCGCATCGAGACAGACCAGATCCAGGTCGCGATGCAGACGCCGATGCTGCAAGCCATCGTCGAGCACGACGAAGTCGGCGCCGCGGGCCAGCAGCCGCGCGCCTGCAGCCACCCGGTCCGGGTCTTGCTCCTGCAAGAGCCACGGCAGTGCCGCCTGCAGCATGGCCCCTTCGTCGTTGAGCTCGGCACCGGGCGCTCGGCCATAACCGCGCGCCAACACACCCGGCCGCTTGCCGGCGGCGCGGGCCCTGGCGCACAGCCACTGCACGGTCGGCGTCTTGCCGGTGCCGCCGACGGTCAGGTTGCCAACCGAAACCACCGGCACCGGCAGGCGGTGGCTGCGCCGCAGCCCGGCGTCGAACGCCCAGTTGCGCACGGCCATTGCCGCGCCGTAGGCGAGGCCGAACGGCCACAGCGCCGCCCGCAGCGGTTGGTCCGAGGCAGCCACCGCAGTCTCAGCGCCCGGCGAGCGCCAGGATCTCGTCCACCGTGGTCGCCGCCATGGTTTCGACGCCTTCGACGCCCTTGGCCAGCGCGATGCGCTTCACCATGTTGACCAAGGTCGGCTTCGGCCCGCATTCGACGAACTGCCGCACGCCGGCCGCGAACATGCCTTCGACGGTCTGCTGCCAGAGCACGGAGCCGGCGAACTGCCGCTGCAGGGCCGAGCGCGCCGCAGTCGCGGTCGTGACCGGCTTGGCATCGACGTTGCACCACACCGGGAAGGCCGGATCGCGCATCGGGGTGCGCTCCAGCACCTCGGCGAAGCCCCGGCCCGCCTCCCGCAGCATCGAACAGTGGAACGGTACGCTGACGTTCAGCTTCAGCGCCTTGCGCGGCGGCGCCAGCGCCACCACCTGGTCCATCGCCGCAATCGCCCCGGACACCACGATCTGCTCTGGCTCGTTGACGTTGGCGAGCTCGCAGACCCCCGCATCGACCTTCGCCACCAGCGCCTGCACCTCGGCGAGGTCCATCTTGCGCAGCACGACCATGCCCCCGGTACCGACCGGCACGGCGCTCTGCATGCGCTGCGCCCGCTCGCGCACCAGGCGCACGGCGGCGGCGAAGTCCAGCGTGCCCGCCGCGACGTGCGCCGAGTACTCGCCGAGGCTGTGCCCCGCGGCCAGATCCGGGCGCAGGCCCAAGGCGCGGTACGCCGCGATCGCCACGGCGAGCGTGGCCGGCTGGGTGTTGGTGGTCAGACCGAGTTGGTCTTCGGGACCGTCGAAACACAGCTTGCTGAGCGATTCGCCGAGAGCTGCATCGGCTTCGGCGAGGGTCTCCCGGGCGACCGGGAAGCGCTCGGCGAGCTGCTTGCCCATGCCGGCGAACTGGGAGCCTTGGCCCGTGAACAGGAATGCGCGCGTCATGCCGGGCAGCATTCCCCGACCGCCCGTCAGCGATCAAGGCCGCTGCGCGGATTCCTCGCGCCGACGTCTAGTGCGCGTCGGCTTCCCGCGCCTGCTCCTAGCCGCCAGTGCTGCCGACAGCCATGGCTGGCGGCGGCACTTCCTGTCCACCTTCCTCGAGCGCGACCTCGGCGTGCTGGGTCTTGGCATGGCTACGCGGATTCGCGCGCCGATCTTCAACAGCCGCGATCAGATCGTGCAGCACAACGCCTGAGCCATGTCGGTTCCCTTGAGACCGATGCGACGTAGCGTCTCGAGCGGTCTCACCAGGGACTCGGCCCCCGCTGCCCCCCCCCAGCTGCCTCCGCACCTCGCCTCGCCGTCACTCCGGGTATTCGTCGGCTTCGGCGGGATCTACTGATCCCAGTCGGTGGGAAGCCTCAAGCCGCAGCGATGGCTGTCGAGCTACAGGCGCCAGGCGCCAAGAGGTTGATCAGCGTACGACTGCCATCGCCACCGGAAATCGTGATGCAGCCTCTGAGCCTGCTGCCGGTGGCAGCCGGCCTACTGCACGCGCAGCCTGACGACCAGCTCGCGGCCGGGGCCGAGTAGTTGGGCCGCGGCACGCCGCGCGACGGCGACGCCGGTCTTGTCGAGCTCGACGGCGCCACCAAGGGCGATGGAACGCGTCACGGCCTGCTCGACCGTCACGACCTGGCGCGGCAGCACGATGCGCACCGTGTCGGACGCGCCGACCATTTCGCCCGAGATCGGCAGGTCGAGCTGACGCATCGTGACGAAGTCCGTGCGGTCGAGTGCGAACTCGACACGGCGCGGCGCGCTGGCCTGTGCGGGCAGAGCCTTCACCGTGGCGAACCAGCCGTGCTCGCAGACATCGACCTTCGGGTCGGCGATGCGCGCGCTCTGCGCGACCTCGACGTCCCAATCGCGCATGTACGTGAGGTCGCGGCCGGTAGTGAAGCAGCTCGGCAAGCCGACCACGGCTGGCCCCGCGCAGTGCCAGAGTGCGCGCGCGCCGTCCGGCACCGCGCCGTTGGTCGGCAGCTCCATGCCGGCAGGCGCGTCGAAGACCTCAATCGCGACGTCGACCGGCGCAAGCGCCTCGGCGATGCGCAGGTCGAGCTCGGCGGCGAGTCGCTGGCCAGCCTCTCCGTGCAGCACAAGGGCCGACCCGTCCTTTGCCTCGCCGACCAGAGTGGCAGCGGGCGAATCGTCGCTGCCACGCGCGAGCACCGCGCTGAGGATCGCCCCGACGTCCACCAACTCACCCGGGTCGCGGCGCTCGACTCCGTGCGCGCTGCGGAAGCCGAGCACCGGCGCCTGCAGCAGCGGTGAGATCCAGACGCCGCCGACCTGCCGCGCCGGCGCCGCAGTCCAGTCGACGCGGCAGGCCAGCGCCAGCCGTTGGCCCTCGAGTGTCGTCCACTCGTGGCGGCTCTCGCCGCCGCGCTGCACCCGGAACACGACGCCCGCCTCGTCGAAGCGGCACGCGACCCGGTCGAATGCGCCGAGGTCGCCGCTGCCTGGCATCGGCCCTTTCGACTCCGGTGTGGCGACCCGGACGACGGCCTCGACGACGGCGGAGTCCTGTCCGGGCAACGGCCGGGCGCGCAGCAGCACCGAGCTACCGTGCCTCACCTCGACACCGACGGGGTTGCCGCTGACCGCCGACTGCGCCAGCTCGACCTCGATGTCCGCGATCACGGTCGAGCGTTCGACGTCCCCGACCGCGACCACTTCGCCGTTGCTGAACACCTCCTCACCGCTCAGAACCACGACTGCGCCGCCATCGGCGATGCGCTCCAGGCGGAACTGGCACCGCACCTGTGCCGGCAGGGCGCGTCGCAACTCGGCCAGCGCCGCCTCGACCTGTTCGATCTCCGCGGAGCGCAGCCGAGTGCGTGCGCCGATGGATTCGAACTCGATCCCGGCACCACGGCCGACCCGCATCGCGCCGAGCTGGGCCCCGAGCGACTCCGCGGTGAAAAACGGCCGGGCTGACCAGATCCCTTCGCGCAGATCCCAGCCCAGTTTGGTCAGTTGTCCTTCGCCCGCGACATGGTGGCGGGAGGCGCCGTTGCCGGGCAGTTCGGCGCGCAACACCAGCTGGTGGGCGCTGCCGCGGCTGCGTGATGCCGCAACCGTCAGCAGATCTGTGACTTCGGGGAAGGGCCGCTGCGCGGCGAGAGCGCCGCAGCAGAGTGCGACGGAGAGGGGCAACCGCATCATGGTGCCGCCGGACAGCAAGGATCGTGCCCGGTGCCTTCAGCCGGCAGACCTCGGCCATTCGCTGCGCCGCCGCGCGCTGGCGTAGCGCTTGTCGCTGCACAACGACTTCAGGTCGGCGTCGCCATCCAGGTGTTCGACGTCGCCAAGCCGTTCGCCACTGCCTTCTTCAGCCAGGCGAAGACCTCATTGGTCTTGCCGCGAAGGGCGATCACGCAGGCGATGTGGTAGCACACGACCCCGGCAGTGGCCGGGTACTCGGTGTCCTTCTGATGGGCGGCGAGCGCTTCATCCAGCTTGCCGCTCCTGTACAAAGAGTAGCCGAGCATGTGCCGAGCCTTGGCGTCTTTGGGGTTTGCTTCGACCAGCTTCTGGAAGCTCGCAGCGCCGGTCTGTTAGCCGCGGGACTGCGCGGCGGCCTGCGCGCCTAGCGCAGTTTCTCGAGGTCGGGGGCCGGGGCCTGTGCCGCCAGCGCATTGGCGATGGCAGCGGTCAGCAGGAGGCGAAAGGGCCTGGGCAGGGGCGTACCAAACTACCGGCGGCGATTCGAGCGCGGCTCGGCGGTCGATTCCTCGGTCGCTCCCTGCCCCTCGGCCTCGCCCTCCTCGGTCGTCGGCCCGCGGCGACTCCGCGCCGCGCTGCGCTTGCCGTTCTCGGCCCGCGCCGGCTTCTCGGCGGGCACCGCGGACTCCGACTCGGCCGCTGCGCGCTCGCTGGCTCGGCCGCTGGTGCGCCGCTGGGCCCGCGGCTCCGCCGACGGCTCCGCCACCACGGCCACCGGCGCGGCCTTCACGCCGAAGAACTCGCAGGCTTTCTGCCAATCGTCGAACTTCTCGACGAACCGCAGTTCGGCGGCACTGGGCTGCGTGCCGACCACCACGAACCGCCGCGCGATCTCGTCGCGCTTCTCCTTGCCGAAGCCACTCGCCGGCGGGAACTCCTGCAGCAACGCGAACCACTCCTTGTGCTGCGCATCCTCGCCAGGCTTCGGCTGCGCCACGGCCCCGCCCACCACCCCCGGGACCACGGGCACCGGCACCGGCACGACCACCGGAGGCAGTTCGCCGATCGGCACCACAGCCTCCCCCCCGGCCGCAGGCGGCGGCGTACCGCCCGCGATCGTTTCCATCTCGCCGCCGGGCACCGTCACGCTCGACGGCCGGATCGCCTCCACGGGGCGTTCGCCAGGCACTTGCACGTCGCGCTCGAGTTGTTCGAGCTGGCGCTGGCTCAGGCGTTGCAGCACCTGGTACTCCGCGATGTCGCGAAACGACACGAACACGTAGTCCCGTCCACCCGTGGCACTCCAGATGCGCACCCCGGCGCCGGTGTCGTTGGCCCGCGCCTCGACGAACTGCCGCCCGTCGACGCGTTCGGCCAGGCGCCCGTCGCGGACCAGTCCCTGCAGGCGGTTGCCGTTGCGCAGCCGCAACGCCACGCGCATGTGCGTCGCCGTGGGCGCGCCAACCTCGAGGTTCTCCCGCATCTCCTGGGCACGCTCCGCCACCCGCGCACTCTCACTGCGCGCGGGCTGCGTCGGAGCCGTCCCAGCGGTCGTGCCCTGGGCCCACAAACTCGACAGGCAGGCGAACGAACACCCCAGCAGGCGAAGCGCGGACATGCAGTTGCCATCGGCTGCCCGCGGTTCCCGACTTGGACGATTCCGAGCTTCGCCGCCAAGCGTGGCGCAGTTTGCGACACCGCCGGCGCCACGAACGTGGTCCCGCGGCGTCGGCGTTCGCGTCCTGAGCCGGTCCCGATCCTGGACTGCGGGCAGAGGTGCCGCCGTACAGCTGCCGATAGCCGACGAACCCCAGGCTGCTCGGCAGCGGAGGACCATGCAGAACGAACAACATCATGCGCCGGTGGATCGATCCGGAGAACGTGGCACGGCCTTGGTTCTGGCGATCCTGTTCACCACGATCGTGGTGGGGATCACCGTCACCGGCACGCTGATCCTCCGCTCCCACCGCACCAAGACGAAGACCAGCTTCGTCACCCACGGCCAGTCGATGCAGTTCGCCAAGTCGGGACTGATCGAAGCGCTCAGCTGGTTGCGCAAGCAGACGGCCCAGCCGGTGCTGGCGATCCAGCCGCAGTTGAACCCCGCCGCGACCCCGCCGTTGCTGGAGACCCTCGACCCGGCAGTGGGAATCGTCCGCGAATTCGAGATCACCAACTCGATCTGGGGACGCTACGAGGTCTGGCGGCAATGGGAAGGCGATCCAGACCCCACCCGCCTCGCGTGGCGCCGGCAGATGCAATGCGTCGACATCAGCGCGCTGCGCGGCGATCTCACGGCTGGCTCGGTGTGGCGGCTGCGCAGCTTCGGCTACGTGTATCGCCGCGTCGATCCGAACGTGCCGTTCGACCAGCTGCCGAACCAGGTGCTGGCCCAGGAGCTCGCCGAGGTCGAGGCGCGGCGCCTCGCGCTGCAGCCGCCGGGCCAAGCGGCTCTGTGTGCCCGCACGGCGTCCACGGTGTCGATCCAGACTCGCGGCCGCGTGCTCGGCGGCAGCACCGCGGCCGGGCTCTACCATCTGACCAGCACCGGCACGCCCAGCGTGAGCGGTTCGGGCGCCACACTCACCGGCACGCCGAACCGCTCGGCGGCGGTCAGCTACGACCACAGCTACCAGGCCGTGTTCGGTGTGGCCTTGGAGGAGCTCGACGCGATGGCCGACTTCGTGGTCACCAATCCCGCCGACTTCCCCAGTCCGGTGCCGATCGACACCGTGGTGGTGGCGCACACGCCGATGACCTTCTCGGCGGCTCGGCCGTTGCGCGGCACCGGCATCGTGGTCGTGGTGGGCAACACCGTGGTCGGGCAGGGCAGCAACTCGAACTTCTCCGGCCTGCTCTACGTGCAGGGCAATCTCACCCTGCGCGAGCCGTGCGAGATCCAGGGCGCCGTGGTCGCCACCGGCACCGTCACCGTCCAGGGCAACCTCGACTTCGCGACGATCCAATACGACGACGCGATCCTGCAGCACCTGCGCCGCGAACTCGGCACCTACCGGTTGTCGAGCTCGATCGCCCGCCCGTTGGCCGTGGACCGCTGAGGTCGGCGGGTTTCGCGGGCCGGCGGCTGGCGCGGCCGGTATGTTGCCGGCGGATGCGTTTCCACCACGCCAGCACCGCCCAGGCCGATCTCGAGACCGCCTGCCGCGAAGTCGCGGCCACGCTGCGGCTGGAGCTGGGCCCAGGCCCGGTCGACCTGGTGGTCGTGTTCGCCGCGCCCGGCCACGGCCGCAACCTGGATCGGTTGCCGGTGCTGCTGCACGAGATGCTGGCGCCACGGGTGCTGCTCGGGTGCACCGGCAGTGCCCTGATCGCCGGCACCCAGCTGCTCGGCGGGCGCCACGGGCTGGTGGTGATGGCGGGTCGCCTGCCCGGCGTCGGTCTGCACGCCGTGGCGCTCGCCAACGCCGACCTGCCGAGCCCCGACGCACCGCCTTCGGCATGGCATGCCCTGGTGGCGCTGCCCCCGGGCACCCCGGTGCGCGGCATGATCGTGCTGACCGAGCCGTTCCAGTGCGATGCCAAAGCCCTGCTCACCGGCCTCGACTACGGCTGGCCCGACGTGCCCAAGATCGGCGGCATCGCCAGCGGGAGCCGCCACCCGGAGGGCCAGGCGCTGTTTCTGCAACGCCAGGCGAGCCACAGCGGCGCGATCGTGTTGATGCTCACCGGCAATCTCGAAATCGGCTCGGTGGTCGCGCAAGGCTGTCGGCCTTTCGGTCGCCCGGGGCGGATCACGCGCGCCGATCGCAACCGCTTGGTGCGCATCGACGACGCCTCTGCCCGCGACTTCGTGGCCGAACAACTCGGCACGCTCGACCACGACGAACTCGGCATCGCCGAGCAGAGCCCGCTGTTCCTCGGCATCGCGCCGGATCCGTTCGCCGCCGCGGCGCCGCGCGCCGGGGAGTTCCTGGTGCGCAACATCCTCGGCATCGATCCGGAATCGGGCAATCTGCTGGTCGGCGACGAACTCGCGATCGGCCGGCACGTGCAGCTCCATCTGCGCGACCCGCGCAGCAGCCAACGCGAACTGCGGCAGATGCTGCGCCGCGCCGAACCGGCCACGGCGCAGGCGGCCTTGTTGTTCCGCTGCCTCGGCCGCGAAGGCCCCGACCACACCACGTTCGCGGCCGAGGCCGGCGGCGTGCCCCTGGTCGGTTTCCACTGCAACGGTGAGATCGGCCCGGTCGGCGGGACGTCGCACCTGCTCGGCTACACCGCCGCGTTCGCCCTGCTGCGCCGCCGCGCACCAACACTCGGCGCATGAGCCAACTGCGTGCGCTGGTCGCGAACTGGCTGCTGCTCGACTTCTTCGGCGACGCGCGCCGACACGGGGGCAACGGCTCGACCCTGACCACCACGATCTTCACCCAGTCGTTCCTGGCGTTCGTGGTCGCGGCCTTGCTGTATCCGGAAACGCCGCCGGTGCCGTTCGCCGCGGCCAACCTGTGCCTGTCCACGCTGCTGGTGGCGATCGGAGCACTTGGCGAGCCGGAACCAGCGAACCGCCAGCGCGCCGACGCCGTGCTGCTCGGCACCGCCCCGCTGCCGCGCGCGGTGCTGGCCCTGGCGCGCGCGGCCCACGGCGTGTTCCACCTCGGCCTCGTCACCCTCGGCATGGCGCTGCCACCCGCGATCCTGCTGGGTTTCCTCACCGGCAGCCTCTGGCGCACCGCCGCCTACCTGGTGCTCGCGGTGGTGTGCAGCGGGCTCGCCGCCGGCTCGCTCGCCGTGGCGCTGCGGGCCGCCGCCCGCGGGCTCGGCACGCTGCGCGCCGAACTGCTGGCGGGCACGGCCAAGGCCCTGCTGCTGGGCGGCGGCGTGGTGCTGTTCGCGCTCGGCATGCAACGCCTGCAACAGAACGCCGACGCCTTGCCGCTCGGACGCACCGGAGCCAACTGGCTGTGGCCCTACCACGCTGCCCAGTGGCTCGCCACGCCCGAGGCGGTCTGGCGGCTGCTGCCGCTGGCCGCCACCGCGGCGGTGCTGTGGCTCGCTGCCACGGCCCTCGGCGAACCAGCCGACACCGGCCGCCGGGTGCGGGCCCGCCACAGCGTGCTGCAGCAACTGCTGGTTCGGCTCGCCGGGCACGGCCCGCGGCTCGCCGTCGCCGCCTTCACCGCCACCGCGATGTGGCGCAGCCCGGGGTTCCGTGCGCGGGTCCTGCCGCTGCTGGGCCTGCCGGCCGGCATGGCGTTCCTGAGCCTGCGTGGCCAACCCGAAGGCGCTGGCTCGGTTGCGCTGAGCGTGCTGCTGCAACTGCCGGCCATCTACCTGCCGTTCCTGATCGCGTTCCTGCCGCGGGCTGACCAGCCCGAAGCCGCCTGGGTGTTCGAGCAGTCGCCGCATCTGTCCCCGGCGCTGGTTCGGGATGCAGTCTGGCGTGCGCTGGTGAGCCACGTGCTGGTGCCCGTGCACGCTGCTGCGGCGCTGTGGCTGTTGGCGATGGGGCCCGGGCGAAGTGATGCGCTCGCGGCCAGCGCCTTCGCGCTCGGCCTCGGCATCCTGATCGTCCCGGCGATGCTGCGCCCGATCGACGGGGTACCGTTCACCCAGGCCCGGGCCGAAGACACCACCCTCGATCTGGGCGGGCTGTTCGCGTTCGCGCTGCTGCTCGGCGCCGCGGGTGCCGCCTTCGGCCTGTGGCTGCCCGGCGGCTGGCCGCGCTGGGCCGTGGCGGCCGTCGCCCTGACCGGGGCCGGTTTCCGGCTCGCGGCGCGCCGGCCCGGCCCGGCCCCCCTGCGCCCCGCTGCCACCGGCACACCCGAGCCGCAACCCGAGCTCGACCAGGCACCTACGCAGACCGATCCGGCACCTGTGGACCCCGCCTCGGCGGCCCGCACCGGGCTGCAGCGCGAACTGCGAGCCATCGCCACCCTCTACCTCGCCTGCAGCATCCTGCCGACCCTGGTCGGTTGGGCGATGCGGCAAGCGCCGAACTGAGCGGGCCGCGCCCGTTGGCAGAGACAAGTTCGCGACATCTCGAGGGGGCCACCCCCCATTGCCGCCAGCAGGTTGCCTGGAGTACCCTTCCCTTTCGCCCTCGAGGAAATGCCCATGAACTCGCGGTTCGATTCGGACAGTGCGCCCCAACTGGTGGCCGCTCCCCAGACGATCCAAGTTGGTCGTGCCGCAGCTGCGCAGGCTGACGCCAGCCGGCCGCGCCCGGCGGCCAAGCCGCCGCGCGCCCCGCTCCCAGAACGCAACAGCGTCGATCCGCTGCGCGCCACGGACCGTTATCGACTGGTGATGCCGCTGGCGCCGCGACTCTGAACGCTGCGGACCCGCTTCGGCATCTACCGCTTCAGGCGCGGCTCGGCATCGGCCGATGCCAAGGCATGCGCCACGACGAGCATCGCCGCCACCCACGCGCCCAACTCACCGCGGTAGCGGCCCTGCAGACCCTCGGCCGCCTGAACGCCAACGACCAGGGCATCGCGACGGTGCGCGACGTGTCCCGCTCCGGCATCGGCTTGCGCACCGGACAGCCGCCGCTGCAAGGGCAGGCGGTGATCCTGCGCCTCGGCATCGGCGACGAGATCCTCGAGCTGACCACCCTGGCCACTCGCGTGCGGCGCTGCGGCGACAGCCACTTCTACGACGTCGGGCTCGATTGGAGCAACTGCAGCGCCGAGCAGCTGGCGTTCCTCGACCGGTTCGTCGAACTCGCGGAAGTGCAGCCGCAGGATTGACCCACTGCCCGGCGCAGCCGGTCTCGCCTCACGGCACCAGCGCCGCGAGGTCGGCCGGCAGCGGCGCTTCGAGCCGCAGTTCCCGCCCCAGATACGGGTGGTGGAACGTCAAGCTGTGCGAGTGCAGCGCCTGTCGCGCCAGCACCAGCCGTTCGCGGTGGTCGGCGTCGAGCGTGCCACTCAGCTGGTGCAGGAAGATCGACTCGTCGCCACCGTAGAGCTTGTCGCCGACCAACGGGCAACCGAGCGCCGCCATGTGCACCCGGATCTGGTGGGTGCGTCCGGTCTTCGGCCGCAGTTCGACCAGCGCGTAATCGGCATTGCTGCGCACCACCCGATAGGCCGTCACGGCCGGCAGGCCACTGCCGTCGCGGCTGGTGGTCAACTTGAGCCGCACCGCCGACGCTTTGTCGGGCACGATCGGCAGATCGACCACTCCCTCCGCCGCCGCGGGCTTGCCGTGCACCACGGCCAAGTAGGTCTTCTGCACCACCCGGTCCTCGAACTGGCGCGCGACCAAGTGATGGAACTGTTCGTCGAGCCCCACCGCGACCACCCCGGAGGTCTCTACATCGATGCGATGCAGCAGCCTCGGCACCACGTCGTGGGCGGCGTCGTCGGGGTTGCGGTAGCGTCGGTGCAACGCCTGGATCAGCGTGCCGTCCAGACGGCGCCCCGATGGGTGTACGGCGAGCCCCGGCGGCTTGTCGACCGCAACCAGCCACTGGTCCTCGTAGAGGATCGGGAAGTCGACACCAGCCCCGGGATCCGGGTTGGCGGTCGGGTTCGGCGGCACTTCGACGACGATGGTCTCGCCGGTGTGCACCCGCGTCGCGGGGGCGATGCGACGCCCAGCGAGCTGAACGTAGCCGCCGTCGATCAGGCGATGGATGCTGGCGCGGGACCGCCACGTCAGCACGGCGGCCAGCGCCAAGTCGAGGCGCTGCCCGTCGAGCTTCTTGTCGACGAGGATCTTCAGCTCCTCGAGCGGCTTGCTGAGGTCGCGAGGCGGCGCGCCGGGGTACTTCGGCAGCATGCTCAGGCCGATACTACTTCAGCACCTCTGTCCTTCAGCACCTCAGCCGCTGGTGCGCAAGCCGGTTCTTCACCGGCTGCGACTCACGACTCGGTCTTCTGGATCGTCGTGTCGGCGGTCAACGGATCGAAATCCGGACCTTCGTTGTTGCGGCGATCGTTCGGCTTGCCGCCCTTGGTGCGGCGCTTCTTGTTCGGCCGACCCATCGGCGCGCCACCGCGCTTGCGCTCCGCCATCAGGATGTTGCGCAGGCGTTCGCGGTTCTCGCGGCGGCGCTTGTCGCTCGACTTCTCGTGGTAGGCGTACTTCTTGGCGAGGCGGAAGATGCCCGCGTAGTTGCACTGACGCTTGAACCGGCGCAGCGCAGCCTCGAGCGGCTCGTTCGGACGGACCTGGACGCGAATCATGTGGGAGGGAGGATCGGTCGGAGCAGTGGCAGACTGGAGGCACCCCGTCGGCGCGCCACGGTGGCACCGAGGCGCGGCAGCTGGCAAGCAGCCGCGGACCCCGGACGGGGAAAGGGGGGAAGATGCTAGCAGCGCCGCCGCCACAGGCAATGGCGAAAGCGGAGCCGCAGTCCGCGACGGGTTGGGAGACTGCTCGGCAGCCCGCCTCGAAGCCCCGAGATAATCCATAACCGTCTGTCTTGAGTTGCTTTACGACCAGCCTCGTCGAGTTCGCCAGCGCCGGCATCCGCAGGCCAACCCACGCGATTGCCTTCCCGTGCCGGTCGAAAACCCTATGCTGGCCGGGCTCGGTTGGGCCCCGATCGCCCGGCCGAACCGCCTCGCCGATGGCCGATCCGAACCCAGCCCCTGCCGGCAACCTGCTCGGCACCATCGAGCGCTTCACCTTCCGCAACCCGGACACCGGCTGGGCGGTGGTGCGGTTCGCCGACGAAACCAGCGGCCAGACCCTGACCGTGGTCGGACCGCTGGCACAGCTCAAGGAAGGGCAACGGCTGCAGATCACCGGCAAGGTGGTGCAGCACCCGCGCTTCGGCCCGCAGCTCCAGGCCGAGGAGTTCACCGCGATCGCCCCCTCGACCCTGGACGGCATCGAGGCCTACCTCGCGTCGGGGCTGGTGAAGGGCATCGGTCCGGCGACCGCCAAACGCATCGTCGCCGCGTTCGGCGCCGACACGCTGCACGTGATCGAACACGATCCCGACCGCCTGCGCACCGTGCGCGGCCTCGGCGAGCGCAAGGTCGAAGACCTGTGCGCGGCGGTGAACGCGCAGAAGGACCTGCAGAACGTGATGGTGTTCCTGCGCACCTACGGCCTCGGCCCAGGCCTCGCCGCCCGCATCGTGCGCCGCTACGGCGCGAACGCTTCGGCGCTGGTCCAGGCCAATCCGTACCGGCTCGCCGACGACGTGATCGGCATCGGCTTCCGCATCGCCGATCGCCTGGCCGGCGAGATGGGCATCGCGCCCGAGGCACCCGAACGGCTCGACGCCGCACTCGAGTTCCAGCTCGGCCAGGCGGCCAAGGACGGCCACTGCTTCCTGCCCGAAGCCGAACTGGTGGCGCGCACCGCCGAACTGCTGGCCTGCGGCGCACCCGGTCTCGCCGCCCGGCTGCCCGAACTGGCCAAGAGCGGCCGCATCGTCCGCCAACTGCCACCGGGTCCGGCACTGCTGCACGACGACCCGCAGCCGATCGTCTACCCGCGCACCCTGCACGCTGCTGAAGACGGGGTGGCGCGCGCCCTGCACGAACTGCTCACCGCCGCCCGCACCCCACTGCCGATCAAGCCGGCCCCCGCCGTGGCCTGGTTCGAACAAGTCTCGGGCATGGTGCTGCCCGAAGGCCAGCAGGACGCCCTGGCCCGCGCGCTCCGCGAGCCGGTCTCGGTCGTCACCGGCGGCCCGGGGGTCGGCAAGACCACCATCGTGCGCGCGCTGGCGCAGATCCTGGCGCAGAAGCAGCTGCGCCTCCTGCTGGCCGCTCCAACCGGCCGCGCCGCCAAGCGCCTCGAAGAGTCGACCGGCCACGCCGCAGCCACCCTGCACCGCCTGCTCGAGTTCACGCCCAACACCGGCAAGTTCGCGCGCAACCGCGAACAACCGCTCGAAGGCGATCTGCTGGTGGTCGACGAGCTGTCGATGCTCGACGTGCAGCTCGCGTACGCACTGTTCCGCGCCGTGCCGAAGACCATGTCGCTGGTGCTGGTCGGCGATCCGAACCAGCTGCCGTCGGTCGGGCCGGGCAACGTGCTGGCCGACATCCTGGCCTCCGGCCGCGTCGCCACCACGGCACTCACCCGCATCTTCCGCCAGCAGCAGGGCTCGGACATCGTGCGGGTCGCGCACGGCATCCTGCAGGGCGAAGTGCCGCAGAGCGGCAGCGAGGGCTCGGACTTCTACTTCGTCGAAGCCCGCGACAGCGCACACGCCCGCAATCTGATCCGCGAACTCGTCACGCAGCGCATCCCGCGCCGTTTCGGCCTCGATCCGCTGCGCGACGTGCAGGTGCTCTGCCCCATGTACCGCAGCGAGGTCGGCGCCGACGCGCTGAACCGCGATCTGCAGGACCTGCTCAACCCCGGCCAGATCGAAGTCGAACGCGGCGGCAAGATCTACCGGGTCGGCGACAAGGTGCTGCAGACCAAGAACGACTACGAGCGCGAGGTCTACAACGGCGACACCGGGCGCATCACGCACCTGGACAGTGGTGCGGCGAAGTTGTTCGTGCGCTTCCCCGAGCGCGAGGTCGAATATCGCTTCGAAGACCTCGGCGAGCTGGTGCCGGCCTATGCGATCACGGTGCACCGTTCGCAGGGCTCCGAGTATCCCGCCGTGGTGCTGCCGCTGGTGACGGACCACTTCCTGATGCTGAAGCGCGCGCTGCTGTACACGGCGATCACGCGCGGCAAGAAGCTGGTGGTGGTGGTCGGCTCGCGCAAGGCACTGGAGCTGGCGACGCGCAACGCCGACGACGGCAGGCGGTACTCGGGGCTGTGCGAGCGGCTGCGGGATTTGGTGCGCGGGGACGGGGTGCACCCGGAACGGGTGCTGCCGCCGGAGGGGCCGCGGGATCGCATCTACGGGGAGTGAGCGGGGGCGGTGAGCCGGTGGCACGAAGGGCGAAGTGCAACCGAACACCCGCTGCAGCAGTCACAACCGCTTCCGAAACGCCATCTGCTTCCATCTGGGATGGCCTCGATCTCTACCCCGCGGGCGTCTCAGCCACCCACACGACTCCCGATACGCCAATGGATCACGGACACATCGGCTCACGGCACGACAGGTCCGAGAACAATCCGGAATCCAATGCCGCCGAACGTGATGCTGGGGGAATACTGAAAACGATATGCGGAGCGGCCATAGAATGAGTTGTTGAACCAGCTGCCACCGCGAATGACCCTGTCCCCGTTTGCAGAAGCGGGCTCGTACGGATCAGACACAGATGCTGCAGGATAATTGGCACTGCCGTCCCAACCGTCGAGGCACCATTCCCACACGTTGCCGTGCATGTCATGCAATCCCCATGGGTTTGGCGCGAAGGACCCGACAATCTGGGTCTGACCAATGCCGCAGTTCACCCCTGAGTGGTAGCTGAAATTGAAGTTGTCCTGCCCACAGACCAGCGACGAACCGTAGCTGAACTCAGACGTTGTCCCGGCTCGGCTGCAATATTCCCACTCAGCCTCCGTCGGCAAACGATACACATAACCCGATGGCAACCGCCCCGCCGCCTCCTCTTGGGCCGTGATTGCAGTGCAATAGGCAACCGCTTCGAACCAAGTAACCCGCTCCACCGGTCGATTGCCCGCATTGGGGTACGCGGGCCCCTGGAAACGGGACGGGTTGGCACTCATCACTGCCTGATACTGCGCTTGCGTGACTTCGTACTTTCCCATCCAAAACGCACGTGAAATCGTCACCGCGTGCACGGGCTGAGAAACTGCCTGGTTGAAATACGGCTGTACGTCGAGCGGAGTGACCTGCGACCCCATGAGGAACGCTCCCGGGGCGATCGGCACCATGTTCATGGTCGCCGGCGGGCTGCCGCTCACCACCAGCGACAGGTCGTTGTCCGCCAACGACACGAGCGAGGCACTCAACGACAGGTCCACCGACTGTAGATCCCACGCCACACCGAGGAACGACGGATGACTGGGGACCACCAGGGAATGTGCGACCGATCCACTGCCGCCGAGCACGCCCGTGTACGAAGCGACCGAGCTCGCCGGCAATACGCGCAAAAGCCCCTGCACCGTGAACCCTGGCACCGTCAGCGTCTGGGTGCCCGCGAACGGCGGCATGCACCATAGGAACGCATACGGGCTGCCCGCCGCCGTGCCTGGATAGGTCATGCCGAACGTCGCGGTCTGCCCGAGCACCACCGGGGCCAGCAACTGCATCGTGCGACCCGTGGTCTGAGCCAGCAGCGGAGCGGCCGCAGCCGCGAGAACACAAGCCGAGATCATGTTGCGCACAAAGCACCTCTTGGTCGAACGAATCAGTCACGGCGCACAGGCCGCCCCATTTGGCCAGCGTCGCCGACACGCGCAGCCTTGTCAACCAACTCAAAGGTGACCGCAGGAGCAGATGCGAACACGAATCGTGTCGCCGCAAGCCCCTAGCGGACAGTCTGTTGCCACGCATCCGCCTTGGTTTCCATCGCTCGCGACGTAAGGGACCGCCCAACGACCCTCTCTTGGTTGGCACGATGCCCACTTCCAAGTGCCCCTGGGTCGCTCTCCTCCTCCTGGCCTGCCAAGCGCAGCTCACGGCGCAGTCGTTCCCGCAGGACCTGCTCGGTCTCAACTTCAGCGGCAACGCCTTCGGCGTCAACAGCCGGGCCGGCCATGGCACGTTGCTCGGCGCCACCGGCCGCACCGGCTACAACGGTGCCGCGCGGGTGGGCAATTCGATCTACGCGTGCGCCCAGGTGGGCACCCTGCCGCCGCTGCAGTTCTTCCTCGACCGCATCGACGACGAGACCGGCCAGGCAACCCGCTTGTTTCCGTTGTCGATGGATCTGCGTGGCATGGCTGGAACCGCGAATGGCACCCTGTACGCCGTCGCCCAGGGCAGCCCCAGCGACACCCTGGTGCGAGTGAACGTCAGCAACGGGGCGATCGCGGTCGTCGGGCCCATTGGCTTCAGTGCCGTACAGGGCCTGACCGAGCGGAGCGGTCGCCTCTACGGGTGGGACCTCACGGCCGGTCTGCTGCAGATCAACGCCAACACCGGAGCCGGCACCGACGTGAACCCCAACGTCGGCACCAACGGCGTGGCGATTCAGTTCCTGACCACCATGTTGGATGGTCGCTTGATCGGTGGCCAGAACACGCTCTTCGAAGTCGATCCCGCAACTGGAGTGCCGGATTCGCTCGGTTCTGGGCAATACAACGACCTGCGCGCAGGGGAAGAGCGTTTCGGTGTGCTCTACACCTTCGGCACCGGGTGCGCGGGAGTCAGCATGACCCTGGCAGGTGTCCCACAATCACCTGGCACCGTGACCACGACCTCGATCGGTCATGACCCGGTATCGCTCGGCTCGGTGCAAATCGGCTTTTCAGATCGGAACTTCCGCAATTTTCCACTGCCCATGCTGCTCGACAACTTGCTCGGCACCGTGGGCTGCTTCGCCTACGCGGGTCCAGACATTGGCCTCACTGCGTTCACCTCGGGCATCGGCGTGATGAACGTCGTCGTCTCCGTACCCGCCGGAATGCAAGGCCTCGTGTTTCACGTCCAGCACATCTCCCTCTCGAACTCGCCAGGCGGCCTGGCCTTCAGCAACGGCGGCACGGTGCGCGTGCGTCTGTGACGGAGAGCTTGGGCGGAATCGGGGGAACCACTGCCAGGTGGGGTGCCTGCACCGGCGTGCGCACGTTCGATAGACTCCACCCATGGCCATCCTCCGGCTCCCGATGCAGTTCCTGGCCCTGACCGCCTGGGCCGCGCCCCTGCTCGCTCAGACCTTCGACCTAGCCGCCGCCCGACGCGAACTCGACGCCCTGTTCGAGCGTCCTGCCGGCCAGATCATCGGCCCTGAGCAGCAGCAGCGCCTTTCCGAGTTCTTGAAGCGCCACGAAGGCCAGGACCTCGGCCCACTCGGCTATGCCAAAGCGCTCGAGCACTACTTCCGCCGCGAACCGGCGGCCGGTGCTGCCGCGCTCGACACCTTCTTCGCAGCCCACCCACGCATCGAGAACCCGGAACACGCCTTGATGGCGGGCCGCATCTACCTCGTCGCGCTGCGCGAGGGCAGCCAGGCGGCACGGCCGGACTGGGCGGCGCTGCGGCGGCACGCCGAACGTGCGGTGGCTCTGTATCCAGACCTCCCGGTGGTCGGCCGGGTGGTCGCGCCCATGCTCGCCCAGGCGGACGACAGCTTGGCGTTCCGCATGGCGCTGGTGCGCGGGGCCATGGGCTCGGCCGCCGACGACGCAGCCAAGGATCGTTTCCTGCAATCCCTCTACTCGCCAGCCGAAGCGAACCCTGGCGCACGCGACACGGTGCCGCCCGTGCCCCTGCGCGGCGTGGGGTTCGCCCCGCAGGCCAATGGCACCACACCACAACCGTTGGTCGCCGGCGCCGCGCTGCCCGAACTGAAACTCGAACACCGGCTGCTGGCCAAAGACGACTTCATGCTCGCCGACTGGCGTGGCGAAGTCGTCGTGCTCGATTTCTTCGCCACCTGGTGCCCGCCGTGCCGCACCGGCATGCCGTTGCTGCACAAACTGCTGGAGCCCTACGGCACCAAGGTGCGCTGCGCCGGGGTCACGCGCTTCTACGGCCGCGGCATGGACTTCGCCGCGGGTGCGGTGCTGCCCCACGGCGGCAGTGCGGTGCACGATCTGGACCGCACCACCGAGATCGCCGTGAACGAACGCTTCGCCAAGGCTTTCGGGATCGAACACCCGATCCTGTTCACCGACGAGGCGACGATGCAGCAGAAGTTCGGCGTGATGTCGATCCCGACCTTGTTCGTGGTCGGCAAGGACGGCCGCATCGTCGGTTCGGTGCTCGGCAGCGGCGAACGCCAGCTGCAGCAACTGCGTGAGCTGCTGGAGCAGGCGCTGCGTTAGTGGCACGCACCGGACGGCCGGTGCGCCCGTTCGGCACGGGCACGCTCCACCCAGGCTCGCGCCAATGTGCCAGCTCGATCAGTTCACATCGAGCGTCAAGCGCACGCCGTTCGAGCTGATCGCCCCGAGCGGGTTGATGCCAGGGACCAGAGCCGCCGACTGGGTGCGGATCTGCACGCCGGCGAAAGCCACACTGCTGGGCAGTGGGAAGTTGGTGCTGCCAACGCCACCCACCGGGAACCAGACCGCCGAAGTGTCGATGTTCAGGTACTGACGGCAGCCCGGCATGCCCAGGCTGTCGAGCGGCAGGCCGGCGTTGATCTCGACCAGGCCGAACAACGTGGCGCCGAACGGCGCGCTGGCGGGCACGTTGGTCGTGTTCAGCGCAATCGTGGTGCCGAGCACCGGCCGCGCGCTGGTGCGGTGGGCCAGGGCCACGAGGTCCGGCTCCGTGAGGATCGGCAAGTTCGACGAGATGTCGATGCTGCCAGGATCACGCTGGCCGCCGCCCGGACTCCACCCGGTCAACACTTGGTGGGCCGTCACGGTGCAGGTCTGCCAGCGCATCTCCACGAGTCCCGAAGCGAAGAACGCGAACTGGAAGCTGTTCGCATTGCTGGTGCCGTACTCCGGAACGTTGGAGAAGGTCACGTAGGCCGCGCCGTTCGCCAGATCCTGATCGAACACCACCGTCCCGCCAACGAAAGGATTGAGGTCGTTCCACAGCGCGCACCAGCGAGCGCCGCCACCGCGCAGGGTGCTGGGATCGCCGTTGCAGCAGCCGCTGTCGGTGTTGCTCTGTGCCCAGACGAACCCGTTGCTGCTCACGTAGACGTTCGAGGTCGAACCGCCCGGGTAGTTGAGGGTGAAGCCCAGTGGCTGGGCCGCCGAAACCGAGTCGTCGGTGAGGCCGAGGTTGCCGCCGACGGGCGTCCACCAGGTGTTGCCACCTTGCAGCACCACGTAGCCACTGCCCGTGGGAATGAACTGCAGGCTGGTGTTCGACAAGTCGAACGTGTTGTTGGCGAACAGCTCGTAGAACGTCGATGCCGCGCGGTCGACGCAGCCCGTGCCGTAGCTCTGAGCCGACGCGTAGCCAGCCGCCGGCTGGTACTGGAACTCACAGACCAGCGCGTAGTTCACCCCCACGGTGCCCGTGGCCGACGCGAGCCCTGCGGTGCTGTAGATGCGCGTCCCGAGCGCAGTGGCACCCGAAACCGCGTCGAGTGCGCGCGTGGTGCCGGTCCAGCCGGTGCCGTCGAGCCACACGTCGATGGTCAGGTCCTTGCCCACGGTGGGGTCGTACGCGAACGGAGTGGCCAGCGGGATGTCGAGGTGCCACGGCACCACGACGCCATTCCCGAGCGTGGAGCCAGCGCTCGGGGACACCGGGCCGTTGACCACGGTCTGCAGGTCGATGTCGAGGTTGCTGGCGAACGTGGCGCTCGCCGCCGTGAAGTCGGTCGGGCACGAAGCCATGTCGATGCGCACGTTCGGCCAGGAGCCACCGCCCCAGGACGTGACCACACCGGGATACGGACGGAACCGCATGCCCGTGATCACGACCGGCCCCGCCACTCCGGCCAACGTGAAGTTGGACGTGTCGTAGACCTGCTGGTAGCGCATGCTCGAAGTGCCGCGCCCAAAGGGATAGATGTTGTTGCTGTTGCCGACGACCGTGTCGTAGCCGTTCGGCGCGACCAAGGTGAGCTGGGCCGCAAGGGGCGCAGCGAGCGCCGCGAGGGCGCAGGAGAGGAAGATGCGTTGCATGGTGGATCCGAGGAGAGGAGGCAGCGCAGGAACAGCCCTGCGCCACGAACTCCATGCTAGACACCGCGAAGCCGCCTCGGCAGCCGAGCCGGCTCCGGAACTCGTACCATTTCCGCAAGCCCGCGTTTGCAGCGCTCCCGTGAGATCCGAGCTGTGACGCCCGCACCGCGGGCGGGACAGCTCACAACCCCAATGCCGCGTGGACCGCCAGCGTCGCCGACGAACGGTTCAACGTATAGAAGTGCAACCCAGGAGCCCCCGCCTGCAGCAGCGCGCGCCCCTGGTCCACACACCACTGCACACCGGTCGCCACCACCGCGCTCGGGTCGTTGGCAACGATCCGCAACCGCCGATGCAGCTCTTGCGGAATGCGCGAACCGCACATCTGCGTGAAGCGCTCGGTCTGCCCGACATTGGTCACCGGCATCAAGCCCGGCACGATCGGCAAGTCGATGCCGGCCGAGCGCGCCCGCCGCACGAACGCGCGGTAGTCCTCGTTGTCGAAGAACAACTGCGTCACCAGGAAGTCGGCGCCGGC
>JAEUHP010000236.1 GCA_016795295.1 Planctomycetota bacterium
CGCCATCGCGCCCAGCACGATCCGCAGTTCGCGCGCCGAACCGCTGAGCGGTGCCGTGCCGTAGACCCGCGCTTGCACGCCTTCGGGCAGATCGACGTGCACCACCAGGTTCTCGACGGTGGTGGTGCGCGCAGCGCCGAGTTCGCCCAGCAGCACCGTGGCGAGGTCGTCGGTGCGTTCGGCGTCGTGCATGCGGCCACCACCGGCTTCGGCGAGGGTCTGCAGATGCACCGGCGCATAACCATCGCCGATGCCGACGGTCGAAGTGGTGACCGCGCGCTGGCGCAGGTCGCTGGCGATCGCCGCGAGCCGGCTCGGATCGACGATGCCCTGGTTGGCCTGACCATCGCTGAGCACCAGCACGTGGCCGCGCGCAGCATCCTGGACAGTCGCAGCGTGACGGGCCACGGCTTCGCAGCCGGCCAGCCAGCCAGCGGCCAGATCGGTCGAGCCACGCGTTTGCAGCAGCTGCAGGCTGCCGCGCAGCAGCGCCTGGCCCGCGGCGTCCATGCGCACGGCTTCGTGGTGGACGATCACGTCACTGGCGAACGACACCAGCGACAGATGGTCGGCGGGCCCCAGGCGTTCGACCACGCTCAGGGCCGCAGCGACGGCGGCGGCGAGGCGTGGCCCGGACATGGAGCCCGAAGCGTCCAGGACCAGGGCGAGGTTCAGGGGCAGCGGCGCCGAGGTTGCAGCGGCGGTGGGCGCCTGCACGGTGACCACCAGGTGGCGCACCGAGTTGCCGCGGACATGGATGCGCTGCCGATCCAGGCGGGCGGTGGCGCGCAGGTCCGCGGGCGCAGGGGCGGGAAGGGCTGCAGAAGCAGGGGGCAAGGGGCTCATCGGGGACTGCCTTTGGTCAGGAGGATGCGCAGCGCATCGCCGATGCGGTGCAGGTGCGCGAGTTGCTCGGGGTCGTGTTCGCCGCGGGCGTGGAGCTCGAGGAACGGCGTGATCTGGATGCGATACCAAGGCGTGCCGCGGCTGCTGCGCGCAGCCGGCGCCAGGTTGGTGAGTTCGGCCAGGGCCCGGGCGGCCTGGGCCAGGACGCCGAGCTGGTCGAGGTCGGTGAGGTGCAGCGGCGGCTCGACGCCTGGGCCCGGCCCGTTCGGCTGCGGCGCGGCGGGCGGCTCCGGCGGGGCCATGCCTGGGCCGGCGGCCGGCGCCCCGGCAGGCTCGGGCGGTCGAACGCCGAACACTGGCGTGCGGCCGAACGCCCCCGGCTGCCTGCTGCGCAACGTGCGCAGGTAGGTCAGAGCATTGTCGGCGCCGGGCCGGCCGGCATCGGTGTCGACCACCCCCGCGATGCGTTGGCGGCCCTCGGCGACCTCGCGCAGCTGGAACGGCGTCAGGCTCTGCAGCAGCAGGCCGATCTGGTCGAGCGACAGGTCCGGCTTCGCGTCGCGCAGCAACTGCATGACGCGCAGGCGGTCCAGGGCTTCCCGCGGGTAGCGGGCGCCGCGCCCCAGCGACTCGGGGCCCGGCAGCAGGCCCTTTTCGACGTAGCTGCGCAGGGTGCGTGGCTCGATCCCGGTGGCCGCGGCCAAATCCTGAAGGGACAGGGTGTCAGGGGGATCTTGGTCCGGCGGCATGCCCAGCAGATTAATTCGCCATCGCATGATGTCAAGATGTTGTTTTGGCGCATGAGAACCGGCCCACCCGCCCGAGGAACCGCCGCCCCATCCGATCCCAGGCCACCCGAACCAAGCCCGCCCCCGAATACCGGGGCACTTCTGGCGTATCCTGCAGATCCGAGTGCGCCGATGGAACTCAGCTTCATCCTCATCCCGATCTTCGCCTTCGTGCTGGCCAAGGGTTTCCTCGAGCACCGCGCGGCGGCGCGCAAGGACCACGTCCGGCTCCTGGAGGAGGCGCTGAAGAACCCGGCCCTCGACCGCGCGACCATCGAGTCGCTGGCGTTCCAACTCACGGGCGCCCGCGCCCCGCGCCATCAAGGGCCGAGCCGCCTGCTGGCGTTCACCCTGGCGATCGGCTGGCTGGCCCTGTTCACCGGGGCCGGCATCTGGCTGATCGGCCGCGTGCTCAGTGAAGACGCGGCGAGCGCCGCCGGCGTGATGGTCGCCGTGGTCGGCTTCGGCATCGTCACCTACCCGTTCGCGCTGCGCGAACTCGAAGCGCGGCAGAAGCCCTGATCCGCCCTCGAAACCACGACTCCGGAGCAACCAACCATGACCCCTACTGGAATCTTCGTGCTGTGCCTGCTGGGCGGCGTGCCCTTGCTGTTCGGGCTCTGGGGACTGTTCGCCCAATCGCTCCGACATCGCCACCAATTGCAGTTGCAGCGGCTCGCGCTGTTGCAGGAAGCCCTGCGCAGCCCGGCTCTCGACGAGGCGACCCGGCGCGAACTGCTCGCCGCCCTCGGGCGCGACCACAGCCGGTGGCGGCACACTGCGTATGTGGCCTATCTCGCGATCAGCTGGTCCGGCTTCGTGATCTCCGGGGGCTGCTGGGCCTACTACCGGATCTCGTATGGCTGGCATCCGGAAGCGGCGATCCTCGGCTGCATCATCGCCTTCAGCCTCTTGACCCTGCCGGTCGCGGTGCGCGAACTGCTGCGCCGCGCACCCGCGCCCGCGGTGCGCTGACGCCGGCCCGGGCGGCGCGCGACTGTTTTGCCGGCCCGGCAGGGCTTGTGCGGCCCCGTTCGGCCGTGGCGCGCGTAACATGACGCCACCATGTCCTCGGAAGCCAAACCCCTGCTGACCGAACTCGAGGCCCTGCTGCGCAACGACGGCCCACCGCCCTGGGAGCGCGCCCTCGACCTTCTGCTCCGCCACTTCGACTGTGCCGTGGGCACCATCCACCTGCTCGGGCCGGATCAGTTGCTGCACTTGTGCGCACAGCGCGGCCTGCCGCCACCGGTGCTGGCCAAGGTCGGTGCGATCCCGATCGGCAAAGGCATGGCGGGCTTGGCCGCCGAACGGCGTGCACCGGTGCAGGTGTGCAATCTGCAGACCGACACCAGCGGCGTGGCGCGGCCGGACGCGCGCATGACCAAGATGGAGGGTTCGATCGCTGCGCCGATGCTGCTCGGCGAACGGCTCTGCGGCGTCGTCGGCGTGGCCAAACCGGTGCCCTACGAGTTCTCGGCGGACGAAGCCGACCGGCTGCTGGCCGCCGGCAGTGTGCTGGCGCGGCGCGGCTGAAACGGCGGCACGGACTCGGCCCGTGGACACCCAGGCGGCCGGGTGCAGCCGCACGCCCACCACGCGAGTCGCCGCCTTGCCATGGGCAACTCGGCTCAAGGCCAGCGCGCGGCGTGCCGAAGAACTGCACACCCAGGAGTCCTCGGCCACCCCCACGGCCGCGCCTCCGCAGTTCGCCGATGCCGTCCCCCTTGCACGTCGCCATCCCTGCGGCCGCCCACCCCTACTGGCGCGCTGCGCTCCAACGCAGTGGGGTCCCCACTGCGTCCCTGGACGCGAACACCGGCCCTGAAAGCACGCTGTTCCTGCCCGATGCCGGCGACCACGATTCGCCCGCGCAACGACAACACGTCGTGCGCCTCCATCGCGCGGGTGCGCCGGTGCTGGCCGGCACGGCCTGGGCCCAGACGCTCGACATGCCGACCCGCCTGCACTGGTTCGGCAGTGCCGATCCTGGCGCGGTGCTCGCCGCGCGAACGACGCCCGCACCGCTGGCGATCCTCGACCTGCCCAGCGCCGAACGGCTGCTGCGTCCCGCCGCCAGCCTCGCGCGCCGCACCGGCCCCGGCGGTCTCGCGGTGCGCGAAGTCCTGGCCGACGTCGACCACGGTGCCCTGCGCCGCCGTGTCGAACGCGCTCTGTGCCATCTGGCGCACACCGCCGGCCGGCCGTTCGCGCGGTTCGCGCACCATCCGGGCGCGTACCGCCAGACCCTGGCGATCCGCATCGACGCCGACGGCTTCCGCGCCGCGGCCACGGCGGCGCTCCGCGCCAGCCTGCAGCGCGCGAACCTGCGCAGCACCTGGTTCGTCGACGTCGAACGGCACGCGCGCGGCGACGGCCTCGCGGGCCTCGCGGATCTCGCCGCCGACGGCCACGAACTGCAGAGCCACGGCTTCCGCCACTACACCTACCGCAGCCGGGCGCGCAACGAGCGCAACCTGCGCCGCTCGGCCGCGGCCCTGGCCGCGTTCGGCGTGCGCGCCACCGCCACGGCCGCGCCGTTCGGCACCTGGAATCCGGGCTTCGAGCAGGCGGTGCGCGCGCTGGGCTGGACCTGGTCGTCCGAGTTCTCGCGGGTCCACGACGACGTGCCGGGGCCACTAGGCGGCACCCCCGACGAACCCTGGCAGGTGCCGGTGCATCCCATCTGCCCGGCCTTGCTGTTCGCCGCGGGCGCCGGCGTGGCCGAGGTGCATGCCTGGTTCCTGGCCGAACTGGCGGCGTGCCGAGAGCGCGGCGAACCGGCGGTGTTCTACGGCCATCCGATCGACGACCTGGAGCGCTGCCCGGACCTGCTGCCAGAACTCGCCGTCGCAGCGCGCGCCGCGGGCCCGCTGTGGCAACCGACACTCGGCGAACTGGTGGCCTTCCACCGCGAGCGCAGCACCAGCACCCTGACCGCGCGCAGCACCGCGACCGGGATCGAGATCGAGAGTTCGGGCCCGGCCGCACTGCAGGTGCAGATGCCCGACGGCTCCGAGCAGTGGGTTCTCGGCCGCGGCACGGCGGCTGCGCTGGAGCCGGCGGCAGCGCCGAACGCCGCCGACAGCGCCTTGCTGGTGCCGCAGCCGCGGCGTCGGGTGCGCGCCGATCGGGCGCCGCTGCGCACGAAGAAACTCCAACTGGCTCGCCTGTGGCGGGAATTGAAGAGGTGAACCGATGCCGACCCTGCAGCAGTGGCGCAAGTTCTACGACGGTTGGGCGACGCGGGACCCGCGCATCGCCTCCACCGGGCTGCCGGTGGCCGACGCCGAGTTCGACCGGCTCGCTGCCGTGCTGGGCGACTGGCTCGGCCTGTGCGGCCACGAACGGGTGCTCGACGTCGGCTGTGCGTCCGGCACCTTGACCACCCGCTGGGCCGAACGCGCCCGGCAGGTGGTCGGCATCGACTTCAGCCGCGCCCTGGCCGCGGCCGCACAGGCGCGGCACGGTGGTGCTGCGCGTCAGTTCGCCGCCGCCGAAGCCGCCGCGCTGCCGTTCGCGACCGGAGCGTTCGACGCGGTGGTCTGCTTCAACGTGCTGCTGTCGTTGCCCGACCACGACTACGCGCAGCGCGCCGTCGGCGAACTGCTGCGGGTGCTGCGCCCAGGCGGCACTCTGCTGCTCGGCAGCTTGCCGGACGCTCGCTGCCAGCAACGCTTCTTCGACGTGCTGTTGGCCGAAGCACCGTGGTGGCGGCGCGCCGGCAGCCGGGCGAAGTCCTGGCTGCTGCCGCAGCGCGAGCGGCGCACCCAGATTCTGTGGTTCGACCTGCCGGCGCTGGTCCAGCAGTTCGCGGCACACGGCTGCACGGTGGCCGTGCACGACGACCCGCCGTTCACCAACTACCGGCACTACCGCAAGACGCTGGTGGTGCAGAAGCCGGCCGAGGTGCGCGCATGACCTTGCGTGCGCAACAGCTGGACCACGACGCCGGCATGGCCCTGGCGCGCTGTGCCGACGCCGCGGACCGAGCGGCTGGCCTAGCCGGCGCGCCGCAGTGGCTCGCCGCCGCGGCCACGACCCTGGGCCAGGACCGGCTGGTGCACTTCGCTCTGTACGAAGGCGACGCAGCAGCGCCCTGCGGACAATTGACGCTCGAACGGACGCGCGCCGACTGGCGCAGCGGCAGCCCGGGCCGCAGTACGCTGGTGTGGCCGTTCGCCGAGCTGGGCTTCGGCTACCGCCCGCGCTGGCTCGACGGCGTGCCGCGACCCGGCTGGCTCGCGGCGGTCGCCGCCGCGCGTCCCGAAGCCCGCCTCGAACTGCGCCGCACCGCTCCGAACGCAGCCGCAGAACTGCCGGCGCACGGCGAGCAGACCGCCGGCATCGGCACCTGGTGCGCCACCGCCCCCACCAATGCTGCCGCCTGGCTGGCCAGCTTGCAGGGCAAGCACCGACGCGACCTGCACAAGTACCGCCGCGACATCGCGGCGGCAGGCGGCCTCTGGCGCGACGATGGCAGCGCCGATTCCAACCTGCTGGACGCTTGCTTCCGCCTGCACCGTGCCCGGCTGCACGACAAGGGCACCGCGAGTGCGTACTTCGCCGCCAGCGCCGAACAGTTCCTGCGCGCCCTCGCGCGCGAAGCCGCCGGGGCCGGCTTGCGCCTGTCCGTGCTGCAACTCGGCGAACGCTACGCCGCGGCCTGCCTGTCGTTCGTGCACCACGGCCGCTACCAGGCGTTCGTGTCCGGCTGGGATCCGAACCAGCGCCGCCTGGACCTCGGTCGCCAGGTGTTGTTCCACCAACTGCTCGCCGAACTCGACCGCGGCCTGGTCGAGATCGACTTCCTCGGCGGCGATCTCGCCTACAAGCGCGAGTTCGGTCTCGCCAAGCAGCCGACCACCGACTTCGTCGTGCACGGCAGCGGCTTGGCGACGCTGCGCGCCAAGGCCGTGGCCTCGGCACTGTCGATCTACCGGATGGCGCGGCGGCGCGTGACGGAGGTGCGCTGATGCAAACGGTCGTCTACGTGAGTGCCACCGACGAACTCGGCGGCGCCGACGCCAGCTTGTTCGAACTGGTGCAGGCACTCGACCGCAGCCGGTTCCGCGCGCATGTGGTGGTGCCGCACGTCGGCCCCTACGCCGCGCGTTATCGGACGCTGGGGGTCCCGGTGCACGTGGTGCCGCTGCGCAAGCTGAAGAACACCAAGAACCTGCTCTGGCATCTGCGCTACCTGGCGGCTGCGCCCCTGCGCGTGCTGCGGCTGCTGCAGCTGTTCCGCCGCCTCCGCCCCGCCGTGATCCACGTCAACACCAGTGTCGAAGCGCTCGCCGGACTCGCGGCGGCCTGGCACTGCAAATGGCGCGGCGGGCGCCTGGTGTGGCACGTGCGCGAACTCGAACTGCGGCCGCGAATCGTCGAACGAACCCTGTTCGCGCTGGTGCGCCGCCTCGCGGACACCGTGGTCGCGATCTCGTCGCCGGTCGCGGCGCGCTTCGGCCGCAGGGAACGCGTCTACGTGATTCCCAACGGCATCGATCTGCAGCGCTTCACGCCCGCCGATAAGCCGCGCCCGGCCGATCGGCCACCGACGCTCGGCTGGGTCGGCCGGATCGCCAAGGGCAAGGGCCTCGACCATGTGCTCGAGACCTTCGCCCTGGTGCGCCAGAAGCTCCCGCAGACGCAGCTCCTGGTGATGGGAGCTCCCGTCCCCGGCCACGAGACCTACGCAGCCCGCTTGCGGGAACGAGCCCAGGCCATCGGCGGCGTCACCTTCGTGCCCGCCGGGCCCGATCCAGAGCGCGTCTACGCCGAGCTGGACCTGTTCGTGCACCTGCCGGACCTCGCCGAAGGTCTTGGGCGCACCGTGCTCGAAGCCGCGGCGGCGGGCGTGCCGACGGTGGCGTGGCCGCAAGGCGGCCTGGTCGACACCATCCAGGACCAGACCACCGGCGTGTTCACGCCCAGCCACGACCTGCCCACGACCGCGGGCGCGATCGTGGCACTGCTCGAGGACCCCGCGCGGCGCACCGCCATGAGCCACGCTGCCGCAGCGTTCGCGCGCGAGCGCTTCGATCGCGCCCGTTGCGCCCGCGCCGTCGAAACGACCTACCAAGGAGCCATGCCGTGACCTCCCTGCTGCACGAACCCGTCACCACCATCCCAGCGCGCCCCCCACAACCGCGCTTCACGCCCGCACCGGGCGGCGCTCCGGCGGTCGATCTCACCGTGGTGATCGTCAGCTACCACTCGCAGGCCCTGCTCGAGCGGTGCCTGCGCGACTTCGCCGCCGCGACCCGCGGCATCGTCGCCGAACTGTGCGTGCTCGAGAACGGCACCGGCGAAGCGATCGCCCCGATGGTGCAGTCCCTGGTGCCCGGCGCGCGGGTCCGGGTCCGCCAACGCAGCATCGCCTTCAGCGCCGCGGTCAACGAAGCGTTCGCCGGGGCGCGCGGCCGCCACTACGCACTGCTCAATCCGGACACGCTGCTGTTGCCGGACTCGCTCACCACGCTGGTCCGCCACCTCGACCTGCACCCCGACGTTGGAGTGGTCGGCCCCAAGGTCTGGGACGACGCCGCGAGGACTTCGCTGCAGCGGTCGTTCCGCCGGTTTCCGGGCCTGGCGACGGTGTTCAGCCATCGCTACTCGTGGCTCGCGCGCTGGTGGCCCGACAACCCGTGGACCGCAGCCTACCTGCGGCTCGACGCGGCGCCCGACCAGGTGCTCGACACCGACTGGGTGAGTGGCTGCTGCCTCGCGATCCGCGGCGAGCTGTTCCAGCGGCTCGGCGGGCTCGACACCGGCTATCCGATGTTCTGCGAGGACGTCGATCTGTGCCGGCGCGTGCACGACGCCGGTCTACGCGTCGTCTACGAGCCACGCGCCGAAATCGTGCACTTCGTCGGGGGCTCGCGGCGGCAGCGGCCGCTGCGCGCCGAATGGCTGCGCCACCGTTCGATCGGCCACTACCTGCGCAAGTTCCACGGCCTGCACAACCCACTGACCTGGGTGTTGCTCGCCGGTGTCTGGGCGCGTTTCGCGCTGCACGCCCTGCTCGGCGGGAGGACGCGGTGAGCACCACGCTCGACCTACCGACCGTGGTGCTGCCCACCCCGCCCGGGGCAACCCAGCCCACGGCCCCCAGGGGCGCCACGGTGCACGTGCTCGCGTGGCGTCTCTACGACTACCGCGGCGCCGAACTCACCGCCGGCGGCTTGCAGCGCTGGCTCGTCGAACTGGCCAGGCTCCTGGTCGCCATGGGCCACCCGGTGCACGTGCACCAGCGCGCCGAACGGCCCTTCCGGCGCGAACTCGAACCGGGCATCGTGGTCGAAGGTCATCGCGGTGCGGCGCGCGCCACCAGCACGCCCTGGTTCAACCTGCGCGTGCATCGCGCGATTCCCGCGAACGCCCCGGTGGTCTACATGGCCGAGGACCTGGCGCACCCGATCTGCCGGCCACGCAGTCTGGTGGTGCAGCACGGCATCTGGTGGGACGGCGAATACGGCTGGCTGCGCACGCGGCTGGCCGAGTTCTTGGCGCGCCACGCCGTGAAGCAGAGTGCCGCCACGGTCTGCGTCGACACCAACTTCGGCAACTGGTTCCGCGCCCGCTGGCCCGACGCCGGCTGCGACCACAAGCTGCACTTCGTGCCGAACTTCCTCGACCCGGCGCAATGGGGTCCGGCACCGACGACGCCCGCGGCGGCACTGCCCGGCCGCGTGACGGTGTGTTTTCCGCGGCGCAGCGAGCCGCGCCGCGGCATCTGGCTGATGGCCGAGATCGCACCGCGCCTGGCACAGCGGTTCCCCAGCACCGACTTCCGCTTCGTGGTCGGCAGTGGCTACCACACCGAGCAGCTGCGCGCACGCCTGCAGGCCTCGGGCCTCGGCGCCGAGCGCTGGCGCATCGAAGCTCTGCCGATGGATCGCATGCGCGAGGCCTACGCCGAGAGCCAGATCGCCGTGATTCCGACCCTGTGCGGCGAAGGCACCTCGCTGTCGGCGATCGAAGCGATGTACTTCGGCTGCGCAGTCGTCAGCACCTGGGTCGGTGGGTTGCCGAACCTGATCCAGGACGGCGACAACGGCTTGCTCACTGCCCCGATCGCAACTTCGTTCGAAGGCGCTCTGACTCAGCTGCTCGCCGACCGCAGCCTGCGCGTTCGCCTCGGCACGCGCGCCATGGCCAGTGCCGGACTCTATGGCCTCGCCCGCTGGCGCGAACGCATCGGCGCGGTGCTGGGCGAACGCCTTGGGCTCGGCGTCGCTGCCGGCCAGCCGGCGGAGCGTGCGTGAGCAACACCCTGCACAGCCAGAACGCGGGACGCAGCGGCCTCGCGGCCTTGCTGGCCGTGGCCGTCGGAGTGCTGTTGTTCGCCGACTACGGCGCCCTGTCGGTCTCCCAAGCCCTGACCGGCAGCTCCGGCAACTGGCTCGCGTTCGCGGGTGCCCTGCAGTTCGCGGTGCTGGGCATCGGTTTGTTCGTCGCGCCACTGCGCGGCCTGCTGCCTTGGTCCATGGTGCTCGGCATGGCCGGTCTGTGGCTGCTGGCCTTCGGCCACGCGGTGCCGATCTGGGCGATGGGCAACGAACTGACCGAGTACCCTGGCCAGAAGACCGCGGCCGTCTACCTGCTGCTGACCCCCGCTCTCGCCGCGGGTGCCCTGGTCGGGAGCTGCCCAGAGAGCCTGCGCCTGCACCGGGCGCTGTGGTTCGGCACGCCGCTGCTGCTCATGTGCGCGGCCGCTCTGCTGATCAACCCGCGCTGGCTCACCATCGAGTACTACGCCGAGCCAGCGGTGTTCTTCGGCATGTTCGTGCTGCCGGCGCACCAACCTCTGGCGCTGTGCCTGACCAAGCTCGCACTCGCCGCGTTCGCCGCCCAGCCGGACGCACACGCAGCGCGGTGGCGGCGCGCCATGCCCCTGGTCGGGGCGTCGCTGCTCTTGGGCGTCGTGCTGCTGACCGGGGCACGCAGCTACGCCGCGGCATTGGTGCTGGCGCTCGGTGTGCAGGCGGCCCTCAGCGGACGCCGCATCGGCATCCTGGTGTGCGGCGGCGCGCTCGGGCTCGTGGTGTTGCAAAGTCTGGCCTCGGAGGTCGTGCAGGAGCGGCTCGATCCCACCCAGGCCCTGGAGTCCTTGGCCTACCAGGAACGCGAACAGGCTTGGCAGGTTGCTTGGCAGGCCTTCGCGGCCGACCCGCTGGTCGGTGTGGGGCCCGGCCAGTTCGCCGCCGCCGGCGGTTGGTTCGGCCGGGTCTACCCACACAACCTGCCGCTGGAGATCGCTGCCGAGTTCGGCATCGTCGGATTGTGCTGCCTGTTGGCCATGTTCGGGCCGCCCCTGTGGTGGATGGCTCGCTGCCTGTGGTTGCGGCGCAACCCTGGACCGCTGGGCCAGTTCGCCGCTGCGTTCCTGGTGTTCGCCATGGTCGGTTCGCTCGCGGTCGGCGACCTGATCCGCAACTACTTCGCCTTCTTCGCGCTGGGGCTGGCGGCCGGCCCGTTGCGGGCGGCAGCCGGTGCGGCGATCGCACCGAGCTCGGCCGGGGCCTTGGCCACGGCGAACTGGGCGCGCTGGCGCGAGGTGACCTCGTGACGCTGGGCGGGCCGTTCGGCCGGGCCATCGGCTGGCTCGGCGGTGGCGTGTTCGCTTCGGCGGTGCTGCAGTACATTCTGTTCTTCGCCGTGGCCCGCTGGCTCGGCGTGGCCGAGTACGGCGCATTCTCGCTGGCACTCACCGCCGCGATCCTGGCGGCGCCGTTCTGCGACCTCGGCAGCAGCGTTTCGATCGTCTGCACTGGTTCACGACGCCCCGACGACCTCGCAGCGCAACTCGGCGGTGCCCTGCTGCTACGCGCCCTCATGGCCGTGCCCGTCGGTCTGGCCGCGCTCGGCGTCGGACTCGCCTGCGGGTATGGGGCGACCTTCGCCACCCTGCTGCCGCCACTGTTCGTCGCGGCGCTGGCCGACGGTGCCGGAACCCTGGCCTCGGCGGCCTGTCAGGCCGAAGAGCGCATGGCGACTGCCGCGCTGCTGCAGGTGGCACGCAACCTGCTGCGCGGCGGAGCGCTGGTCGTCACTCTGCTCGCGGGCGGGGGCCCGCACGCCCTGGCGACGACGTTCGGCTTGGCTTCGGTGGTCGGCGCCGCGGTGGCGCTGCGGATCGCCGCGCATGGCCGAACCGTGCCGCTGGCTTGGCAGCACGTGCGGCCGACGCTCCAGGCGGCACTGCCGTTCGGGGCGGCGATCCTGGCCACGGGCATGCAGGCGCAGATCGGCGTGCTGCTGCTCGGCTGGTTCGACGACGAATCGGCGGTCGGACGCTACCACGCAGCCCTGCGGTTCGTGCTGTTGCTGCAGATGCTGCCGCAAGTGGTGGCCATGGCCAGCGCGCCGCGCGCGTTCCGCGCCGGTGCGGGCGATCCAACCACGGTGCGCAGCATGTACGAGCGCAAGCTCGCGGCGCTCGCTCCGATCGGACTGCTCGCGGCGTTGGCCTTGGCCACGGGCAGCGAATGGGTGGTCGGGCACTGCCTCGGCTCGAGCTTCGCCGGTTCGGCGCCCTTGCTGCTGGCGCTCGCCCCGGTGCCGTTCGTGAAATTCGTGGCGTCGGCATTGGCCGACACCGCCAGCGCCCTGGGCCGCCAGCGCGCCTACGCCGTGGGCTGCTGGCTGGCACTCGGCTTGCAGGTGGCAGCGGCACTGGCCTTGATCCCCCGGTTCGGGCCCGTGGGCGTGGCTGGAGCCGTGGTCGCCTCGGAGACCTTCCTGCTGCTGTTCCTCGCCAGCGTGACCAGCGCTGCCGGTGTACCCGTGGGTCTCGGCAGAGCTCTGCGCCCCCTGCTCTGGGCGGCGGCCGCAGCAGCCTTCGCCGCAGCCAGCGCAGGCCCGTGGGCAGCCGTCCCGGCGGCCGCGATCGGCCTGCTGGCGCAGACCGCGCGCCGCTTGCCACGTCCTTGGACCGCCTCGCGGGCGCCCCTCGGAGGTGCCGCATGACCAGCGCAGTTGCCGCAGCGGCGGCCCCGAGAACCGCAGCCCCGAGCACCCAGGCCCTGCCTGGCGAAGGCGCGTTGGCCTGGGACACGGCACGCCAGCTGCTGGGTGCGCTGCTGAACGGCGAATGGGCCAGCCGCGCCGCCGCGGCGCTGCAGCCGTTCGGCCAACGCGTGCGCACGCGCGTCGCCCGGCTCGCCGCCGAGCCAGACGGCGGCGCGCCACCGCGGACCGTGCGCGAACTGGTGGCACGCGTGTCGACGACCTTCGCCCGCCTGCCAGGAGCCCAGCCGACCGGCACCGCCGAACCGCTGGACCTGCCCGGTGCTGCCGCGCCGCTGCGCGCCATGGCGGATCCCGGGTTCCGCCGCCTGCGTGCCGCGGCGCAGCGTCTCTGTGGCGAACACGGTGTGCAGTGCCTGCTGCACGGCAGCCTGGCCAGTGACGATTGGACGAACTACCGCGACGCCGACCTGCTGGTGCTGGTGCCGGATGCCGTGCTCGGCACGCCCGCGCTGCTGGATCGCCTGCGGCGGGCGATGCTGCCGCTGCAGCGCGCCCTGTTCGCTTTCGACCCACTGCAGCACCATGGGGTGTTCGCCACCAGCACCGCCGAACTGCAGGCGTGGCCCGAGCACTGGTTGCCACTGGCGACCCTGCGCCGCGCGCTGGACCTAGGCGGGGACGGCACTCGGCTCACCGTGCGGCCGAGCTTCGACCTCGGCTTGGCGCGCCAGAACTTCGCCGCCGCAGTGGCCTACTTCGAACACGCCCGCCTGCCGCACGACGCCTACGGCTGGAAAGCGTTCGCATCGGTGCTGATGTTGGTGCCGGCTCTGCACCAGGCGGCGCAGGGCGCGCCGTGCTGGAAAGCCGATTCGTTCGCGCGTGCTGCAGCACGAGTGGCCCCAGACCTCTGGCAACCGCAACTGTGGGCCGCAGCGTTCCGCAAGGACTTCCGCGACCCGACCCCGCGCTGGATTCGCCACCTGCTGCGTTTCGCCCCCGAGCCGCGGTGCCTGCAACAGGCTCTGCGGCGATTCGTCCGCTTGCCTCGCCAGCAGCTGCCGGCCGATGGCACGGCCCTGCTGCGGGCTGCGCGCACGCTCACCCGTGCCCTCGCCACCGACCTCGCTCCCGAGACCAGCCCATGAACGACGCCACCATCGTCCTGACCGCCGACACGGTGGCCCCGCTCTCGCACGCCGACTACGACGCCGACCGCGCTCGGGTCACCGCAGCCCTCGACGCCGGTGGTGCGTCTCGGGTCTACGAAATCGGCTCCGTCAGTGTGCCAGGCATCTCCGACCTCGACGTGGTCGCCGTGTTCCCCGACGGCACCGACCTCGGGCTCGCCGGCAAGCCCTTGGCCCCCGCCTTGGCGGCGACGCAGCGCACCTTCCTGCATGCCCCCTGGGCCATCCACGAACGGCACCTACCGCGGCTCGGCGGCCTGTTCGCGGTGCGCAGCATGCGCGAACTGCACGACGGCAGCGAACTGTCGGTCGTGCAGACAACCTACGAGCGCTGCATCTGGAACATCGAGGCCACCGCCAGCGTATTGGGCATCCTGCAGGGACGCCGCCGGATCACCACGCGCTCGGCCCTCTGCCTGCTGAACGGCCTGCGCTACAACGTGGCGCTGGCCGCCACCGATGGCATCCGCAGTTCGAGAAGCGACCACTTCACGGCGACGATCGCGCATCTGCGCCAGCACTGGCGCGACCTGCCGGCAGCCGCGCGCAACGCCGAACTGCTCGCCACCTGGCGGGCTGCGGCGCCCATCGCGCGCGAACTGCTCGACGGCTACGCCACATGGATGGCTGCCCGAACCGTCGGCGCGCCCGGAGAGTGGCTGCTGCCGATCCCCGGTACCCGCACCACCTACCACTTCGGCCCCCGTCCGGCAGGACCGAAGCTGCTGAGCCGGCCCTTCGCCAACGTGGTGCACCTCCCGGCGGCCCTCGCCCCCCTGTTCGTCCACCTGGCGACGCCGGGGTGCGGCCTCGACCCATGGCTTGCGCCCGTCGCCCTGGCCGAGCCGACGCCCCCCCGGCTCGAACCCGACCTGGGCGCTGCCTTGCACCACTACGTGCATGGCGCGGCAGCCTACCTGAAGGACCTGCTCGAAGCGCCCGCGCCGTTCCTGCTGCTGGGCGGGGGCACCCTCGGCGCGGTCCGCGCCACGGCGACCAGCCGCGCGGGCCAACTCCTGCGCCGTTTGGGCCGCCGCTTGCTGTCCATCGGCCACTGAGTCTGTCCCACAGCAGGCAGGTGGTGGGCTACGCTCCGCAGCCCTTCTGTCCTCATGCCCCGCCCCCATCTGCTGTGTGTCACCCTGCTTCTGTTCGGCTGCAACAGCGAAGCCGAAGACCTCGGCCCCTGGCTGCGCAGCGCGCCCCTGCCCGAGCGAACGGCCCACGACGGTCCGCGGTTCCACCGCGTGCCCGCGGCGAGTTCTGGGCTGGCGTTCACCAACGAACTGCGCCCCGAGAACACCATCGCCTACGTCTACTCCGGGGCCGGAGTCGCCGTCGGTGACTACGACGGCGACGGCCGCCAAGACGTGTATCTGGTGTCGCAGGACGGCCGCAATCGACTGTTCCGCCAGGTGGCACCCCTCCGCTTCGCCGACGTGACCGAGAGCGCCGGAGGCCTGGGCGGTGGCGATGCGTGGGGCACGGCCGCCGCCTTCGCCGACGTCGACGGTGATGGCGACCTGGACCTGTACGTCGCCGGCCTCGAGTCCGGCAACCTGCTCTACGAGAACCTCGGCAACGGCACGTTCCGCGAGAACGCCCGCGAACGCGGCCTCGACTTCCAAGGCGCTTGCATGGGTGTGGCGTTCGCCGACTACGACCGCGACGGCGATCTCGACGTCTACCTGTTGAACAACCGCGTGTTCGGCGTGTTGTTGCCCGCGGAGATCGTGGCCGAGGTGCGCCTGCCCAAGGACGTCAAGAAGACGCTGGCGCAGCTCTATCCTCCGTATCCGGAGTTCCCGACCGTGGCCGGCAAACTGACCGTGCCCGCGGGCTACGAAGACTGGTATGCGATCCAGAGCAACCGGGTGGTCCCGGCCGGGCAGCCCGATCGCCTGCTGCGCAACGACGGCAAGGGCCGGTTTCGGGACGTCACCGCGACCGCCGGTCTCGCAGACCACGCCAACGGCCTCGGTGTGGTCTGGTGGGACGCCGACGGCGACGGTTGGCCGGATCTCTACGTGGCCAACGACTTCAACTCACCGGACCTCTTCTACCGCAATCGCGGGGACGGCACCTTCGAAGAGATCTCGCGCCAGGCGCTGCCGCACACCGCGTTCTTCGGCATGGGTTGCGACTTCGGCGACATCGACAACGACGGCCGGCTCGACCTGTGCGTCGCCGACATGTCCAGCACGTCGCACTACATGGGCAAGATGCTGATGGGCAACATGGACACCCATCGCTGGTTCCTGCAGAGCGCCGAACCGCGCCAATACATGCGCAATGCCCTGTACGTGAACACGGGCACCGGCCGCTTCCTCGAAGCGGCGTATCTGGCCAACCTCGCCAGCACCGACTGGACGTGGAGCATGCTGTTCGGCGACCTGGACGAAGACGGGCGTCTCGACTGTTTCGCCACCAACGGCATTCCGCGGTTCAACGACGACCCGGACGTCGGCCGCCGCTTCACCGAGCTCTGGCAGCAGGGCCGCAAGCAGCAGGCTCTCGATCTCTACCGCCACCTGCGCCGCATCGACGAACGCAACGCCGTGCGCCGCAACCTCGGTGATCTGCGCTTCGCCGACGTGGCTGCAGCCTGGGGCCTCGACGAACCGGGTGTCGGCCACGGCGCTGCGCTGGCCGACCTGGACGGCGACGGGGATCTCGATCTGATCGTCAACAACCAGAACGCCGAAGTGAGTCTCTACGAGAACCGCACCGCCGACAGCCACCGCATCCTGGTGGGACTCGAATGCGCCGACCCAGGCAACCGCCACGGCGTCGGCAGCACGATCACCCTGGTCGCCGACGGCATCCGGCAGACGCGCTACGTCTCCCAGACCCGCGGCTTCATGAGTGCCACGGCCCCGGTCGAGCACTTCGGCCTCGGCACCAGCACACGGATCGAGTCGCTCACGGTGCGCTGGCCGAGCGGCCGCGAACAGACGTTCCTGGACCTAGCCGCCGACCAGCACCTCGTGCTGCGCGAGAATCGCCGCGCGCCGCGCGCCGCAGCCGAACCGCGCGCACCGGTGCCGTTCGTCGCAGCACCCGCACAATCGGTGCCGAACGCGCCGCACCGCGAAGCAGAGTTCGACGACTTCGCCGTGCAGCCACTGCTGCCACACCAGCTCTCCCGCGAAGGCCCGGGCCTGGCCACCGCCGACCTCGACGGCGACGGTCGCACGACCGTCTGGGTCGGCGGCGCCGCTGGCCAGGCCGGCGGCCTCTGGCAGCGTGCCTCGAATGGCACCTGGCAGCGCTTGCGCGGCCCCTGGGACGATCACGCCGACCGCGAAGACCTCGGCGCGGTGTTCCTCGACCACGACAGCGACGGCGATCTCGATCTGTACGTGGTCAGCGGCGGCGTCGAAGCCGGCGAACGGACCGAGCTGCTGCGCGACCGCCTGTACCGCAACGACGGCCAGAACCGCTTCACCGACGTCACCGCCACCGCTTTGCCCGATCTGCGCCGCTCCGGCTCCTGCGTGTGTGCCGCCGACTTCGACGGCGACGGCGACCTCGACCTGTTCGTCGGCAGCCGCGTCGAACCGGGTCGCTTCCCGCACGCGCCGGCCAGTGTCCTGTTGCGCAACGACGGGGGGCGCTTCACCGACCAGAGCGCCACGCTGCCCGCCGGCGGCAACTTCGGCATGGTGACCGCGGCCACCTGGGCCGACCTCGACGGCGACGGCCGCCCCGAACTCCTGGTCGCCGCCGCCTGGCAACCCTTGCGGGTCTGCAGCCCCCGCGCCGGCAGCTCGTTCGAAGACCGCACCACCGAACTCGGCTTCGCCGGCCACCACGGCCAATGGCACGGCCTCGTGGCCGCCGACTTCGACGGCGACGGCCAGCTCGAAATCGTGGCCACGAACCTCGGCCTCAACACCAAGTACAAAGCGTCACCAGACCATCCACTGACCCTCTACGCCCGTGACTTCGACGGCAATGGCACGTTCGACGTGGTCGAGGCCAAGCACCAAGGCAAGGAACTGCTGCCGGTGCGTGGCTTGAGCTGCAGCAGCTCGGCGATTCCCGCGCTGGCCAAGAAGTTTCCGACCTACGACGCGTTCGCGCGGGCGACGCTCGGCCAGATCTACGGTGCAGCCGAGCTCGAGCAGTGCCTGCAGCTCACCTGCCACGAGCTCCGGCACCTGCTGTGGCGGCGTTCCCCCGACGGGCGCTACACGGCCACGCCTCTGCCGACCCTGGCGCAAATCTCGGCTGGTTCAGGCATGGCGGTCGGCGACTGGGACGGCGACGGGTATCTCGACCTGGTGTTGGCGCAGAACTCGTTCGCGCCCGAACCAGAGACCGGGCGCATCGACGGCGGACTTTCGGTGCTGCTGCGCTTCGGCCCGGACGGCTTCACCGCCGTGCCGGCGGCTGCATCGGGCCTCGTGGTGCCCGAAGACAGCAAGGCCCTGGCCACGCTCGACCTCGACGGCGACGGCGCGCTGGACCTCTTGTTCGCCTGCAACGACGGGCCACTGCGCGGCTTCGTCGCGCAGCGGCCGGCGAACGTGCTGACGGTGGTCCTGGCAGGGCCCAAGGGCAACCCGCAGGGCATCGGCGCGCGGGTGGAACTGACGCAGCCCGACGGCCGCCGCACCTGGCGGCACGTGGCCGCCGGCCACGGCTACCTGACGCACGACGCCGCGGTGCAGTTCGCGGGAGTGGCCGCCGGCAGCCATGTCACGGTGCATTGGCCCGACGGCACGCAGCGCAGTTGGCCGGTGCCGGATGGCGGCGGCCGGTTGGTGGCGCAACGCTGAAGCCGCGCCGACACGGACGCGGCGCACCAGTCAGCCGCCGCGCGTGTGCATCTCCAGGTGCGGGTTCTGCCGCAAGCTCGCCTGCGGCAGCAGCGGCCGCCGGTCCGCGAGCGCTGCGCGCTCTTCGGCGCCGCGATCACGCCTCGCCTGCCACGCCGACTGGATCACCGCCGCGAGCTGTGCGTCACTCGCACCGCTGCGCAGCAGGGCGCGCAGATCCGTGCCGGTGACTGCATACAGGCACCGAAACCACATGCCATCGGCGGTGAGCCGCGCCCGATCGCAGGTGGCACAGAACGGCTGCGTCACCGACGCGATGATCCCGAACACCGTGCCGTCACCGAGCACGAACCGTTCGGCCGGTGCGCTGTCGGTGCGCGGCAGCGCACGAATCGTTCCGAACGCGGCGCTCAGCCGCTCCAGGATGCGCGCCCGCGACACCACCCGCTCAGGAGCCCAATGCGTGGCCCCCCCGACGTCCATGTACTCGATGCAGCGCAGCTCCGCGCCGATGCCGCGTGCGTAGTCGAGCAGCGCCGGAAGTTCGCCGTCGTTGACCCCGGCGATCACCACGGTGTCGAGCTTGAGGTCGCGGAAGCCGGCCTCGCGCGCCGCGGCGATGCCGTCCAGCACTCGCGACAGATCGTCGCGGCGCGCCAGCAGCCGGAACGTCGCCGCATCCAGCGTGTCGAGGCTCACGGTGATGCGCTGCAGACCCGCAGCGCGCAACGCCGCCGCATGTTCGCGCAGCAGCACGCCGTTGCTGGTCATCGCCAGCTCCGCGATGCCTGGCACCCGCGCCAGCATGCCCACCAGCACCGGCAAGTCGGCGCGCAGCAGAGGCTCGCCGCCGGTGACCCGCACCTTGTCGACACCGAGGCTGGCGAAGACGCCGACCAACCGCACCACCTCTTCGAAACTCAGCACATCGCCCTTCGGCAGCCAGGTGTAGTGCTCCTCGGGCATGCAGTACTGGCAGCGCAGGTTGCAGCGGTCGGTGACCGACAGGCGCAGGTTGCGCAGCGGGCGGCCGTGTTGGTCGAGCAGGGGCGGCATCGGTGGGGCGAACAGGATACCGCGGGGGCCATCACCGTGCCTGCCCGGGCCAGGATCGGAGCCGCTCGACCACCGCCGGATCATGCGGTGCACCGCGCGCCCTGGCAGCGAACCCGCCCCGGCCGCTCAGCGCCACAGCTCGAGACGCACCGGCTCGCTCTCCTCCAGCCGGCCGCGCAGCTCCTCGGCGCGGCTGCGCAGGGCTTCCCAGCGGTTGCGCGCTTCGTCGAGGCGCGCCGACGCCAGTTCGTGGCGCGCCGCCAGCGTCTCGGCGGTCTCCAAACGCTTGCGCTGCTCGGCGAGGGCATCGGTGACGATCTTGAGCCGCGGCTTCATGCGGTTCACGTTGGCGGCCGCCGACTGCAACTCGCTCTGGACCCGCTCCAGGCGGGCAGCCGTGCGTTTGACCTCCTCGGCGAAGTCCTGCTGGGCGTTTGCTGCAGCGGTCAATTCTTGCTCGGCGGCTTCCAGGTTCTGGACCGCCGTCGCATCGACCTTGGCGGCCGGCGCCGAACCCACTCCCGCCGCGGCTCGAAGCGAATGGAGACGACGCTCCACCTCGAGCCGCTTGGCGCTGCGCTGCCGCGATTCCTCACGCAGCTTCTGGTGCCGGGCTTCGAGCTCCGCATTCTGCTCCAGCAACTGCTCGTGCACCGCGAGTTCGGTGCGCAGATCGAGTTCCAAGCCGAGGCGCTGCTTGTCGAGGTCCGCCACCATCGTGGCGACGCCGTCGACGTCGTTGCGGGCGCTGGCGAACAGTTCTTGCCGCAGCTGCACGTACCGCTGTTCATGCTGCTCGGCCTGGGCCTCCAGTTCGGCAAGGCGCTTCTGGGTGGCCTGCAGGGGCCGCACCCGCACCAGCTCGTCGAGCCGCTGCTGCAAGAACGTCGCCACCGTCTGCACCGCTTCTTCGCGCTTGGCCGCAGCCACGGCGGGCTCCACCTGCGCTTGGATGCGCACTCCGAAGAAGGTGCCCGCATCGCCTTCGTCGAAGAAGTGGCCCTCCACCGCGGCCATGGGGGCTGCTGCGGCTTTGCCGAACAGGACCTGATGCACCGCCGAGGCCAGCACCGGACTGTTGCAGAGATCGTTCAGGCGCTCGTGCGGCACCGGCCGCGGCGTGAACAACTGGAACGTCGCGATCCCGACTTCGACCGTTTCCTGCGCACGAAGCGGCAGGCTCGCGGCCAAGACCAGGGCGAACGGCAGACAGGGGCGCAGGGTTTTCATCGTGGGGTTCCTCGAACGGGGTTGGGCTCGGCGGCTTCGGTGCGCACCTCGGCGCAGACCAGAGCCACGTGTTCGGCGATGGCCTTGGAGCGCACCGCGGTGCAGGCGCTGGCGGCCAGGACTTCGTCGGTCACCGCATTGGCAGCGGCGAGTTCGCGGCAGCGGACTTCGAGTTGGATGAGCCGCTCGCGCCACTCGTCCCAAGTTGGCAGGGCGTCCCAGGTCGGCAGGGCCACGGCGAGCGCCTGGGCCGACCCGCCGCAGGGCGACGGCAGGCGCCACCAGGCCAGCGCCGAGCCCCCACAACCGAGCCCCAGCAGCAGCAGTGCCGCCTGCCACACCTGCCGGCGTCGCGAGCGCGCCTGCAACTGCACCAGGGTCACCGGCGTGCCGGCGGGCGCGGGCAGCGCCAGATCCGCGGCGGCGAAGGTCGAACGCAATGCGGCTTCGTCGGCGTTCACACCGCACCTCCGCCGCCCAACGCGGTGCGCAAGCGCGCGCGGGCACGCGACAGGCGTTGCTCGACCGTGTTGCGTGCACAGCCGTACAACGCCACCAGTTCGTCGACGCCGCGACCTTCCAGATAGTGCAGCACCAGGATCTCGCGGTCGGCATGGCGCAACCGGCCCAACGCAGCCCGCAGCGCCGCGATGTCTTCGCCGGACTCGACCGGGCAGGCCGTGGCCACCGCCGGCAATTCGTCACCACCCGCGGCGAACGGCAGGAGCCAACGCCGCACCCGCGCCCAGCGCACATGGCGCTGCACACGCCGGATCGCGATGCGCATGAGCCAGGTGCCGAGGCTCGCATCGCCGCGAAAGCCGTCGCGGTGCTGCCACGCCGCCAGCAGCACGTCCTGAACCAGGTCGTCGACCTCCGCAGGGGACGCCGACCAGCCCAGCAAGCGGTGCACGAACCGGCGGACCCGTTCCTGTTGGCCCAGCAAGAGGCCGTCGAACGCCACCCCCGGACCGGTCGCCATCGACGAACGGGGCAGGCTGGGTTCGGCCGCGGCGAGCCAGGTCAGGGGGAAGGCCATTGCCGCATTGGACACCCGAACCGGCTCGAGCTGACAGGGGTCGCCACGATTCTGCCGCCCGAGTCGTGGTGCGGTTGCCTCCGGGCCCGCAACGCGCCGATAACCCCGCCATGTCCGTGCCCGCCCGCACCCGCCGCTGCTCCCTGGCCTGCTTCGCGCTGGCCCTGGCCCTGCCCGCCCAGGACGTGGTCCAGCTGCCGAAGCCCCGCCCGAACCGGCCCGAGCCGGACGCTGCCACCCCGTCCCGGCTCGCCCGCGAGCTGTGCGAAGCCATCGACCGCGGCGACGCCGCTGCCGTGGCCAAAGCCCTGGCTGCCGGCGCCGATCCCGACACCGGCATGGGCGCAGGCCAGGACACCACGGCGGGCCGCACCCCGCTGATCCACGCCGTCGTGGCCGGCGGCAAGACGCTGCTCGATCGGCTGGTCGCCGCCGGCGCCGACCTCGACAGCACCGACGACGGCGGCCACACGCCCTTGATGTACGCCGCGCGCACCGGCAACACCGAACTGGTTCGGCATCTGCTGCACCTCGGCGCCCGACCCGACCTCGCCGCCGAAGACGGTGGCACCGTGGTCGACCACGTGGCTGCGGATCACTCGGCGCTGCAGTCCGAACTCACCGCGGCCGTGGCCGCGCATGCGGCGTTGGTCGCCGCTCTGGCCAACGACGACATCGACGCCATGCGGCGGGCGCTCCAGGCCGGCGCGAGCCCGAACGGCCACGACGGCGCCCTTTCGCCACTGCTGTGGGCAGTGCGCGCCGACCACGACACCTTGGTGCCCGAACTGCTGGCCAAAGGCGCGCGCGTCGACCTCGCCCTGCGCGCCGGCTTCGCCTTCGCCACGCCCCTCGGTAGCGCAGCGAACACGGCCAACTTCGCCCGCCTGCAACAGCTGCTGGCGGCGGGCAAGCCCAACCAGCCGGCCCTCGACGACGCCCTGGCGATGGCCGCCATGCGCGCCACCCCGGATCGAGCGCAGTTCGTGACACGCCTGCTCGAAGCAGGAGCCGACCCGAGTGCGCAGCTGCTGCTGGCACGCGCCGCCCTGCCTGCAGCCACCGCCTACGCCGACTTCGCGACCATGAAGCTGCTGCTCGACGCCGGGGCCGACGAGGCCGCCGTGGACCATGCGCTGGTCGTCGCGGCGGGCCTGGTCGATCCGGCTCAGGCCGTGTCCGTGGTGCGTGCGCTGCTGGCGATCGGCGCCAACCCGAACCACGACCATCTGTTCACTTCGGCCCTGGGCGCCGCCGCATCGCTCGGCCGAACCGAGGTGCTCACCCTGCTGCTGCCGCAGTGCGATCGCGACGCGCTGAATCTCGCCGTGGTGGAGGCAACGCGCGCCAACCGGCCCGACGGCCTGCGCTGGCTGGTCGAACGACGCAAAGACGACCTCGATTTCTCCTTCGCTCCAGGCCTGTTCGCGCCGGCGCTGATCGAAGCCGTGCGCGCTGGCCATCTCGAGTGTCTCGACGTGCTGCTCGCAGCAGGCGCCGACGCCAACCTGCCGCCCAGCCTGCACCACGACACGCCGCTGATCACCGCCGTGCGCGCCGAACAGCGCGAGACCCTGGCCCGCCTGCTGCAGGCCGGCGCCGACCCACTGCGCCGCTGCGCCGCACCGCTGCGCCCCGAACTCTCGGCTCTCGACGTGGCGCTCGAAGCCGGCGCGCAAGACCTGGTCGAGCTGCTGTGGCGTGCCGTGCCCGCGACCAGCGACGCTGCACTGGTCGCCGCGCTGCAGATCGCCGGTCTGCACTACGTGGACGAGGAACGCGCCCTCCAACTCCGCTTCGCCAACGCGGAGCAGGATCGCCAACACACGGTGCGCGTCCGCAAAGCGATCGAAGCGTTCCACACGCTGCGTGGTCGCGAGATCTACGGCCTCGTCTACGACGCCGCAGAGCCGCCGAGCGACGCGCAGCTGCTCGAAGTGATGCAGAAGCGCTTCGCGCTCGGCCAGTTGCTGCTCGAAACGCCGAGCGCAGAGCAACCGCGCTGGCGCCTGCGTTTCCGGGTGGTCGCACCCGTCGACACGACGCCGGCCCGGCTCGCCCAGTACCTGCAGATCGTGCAATCGACCGCCGACAACCTCGAACGCGAACTCGCGCCCAACGCCAAGGACCGCCTGTGAAACTCCTGCCCCTGCTCGTCTGGCTCGGCACCGCCGCGCTGGCGCCACTGACCCAGGATCCCGACACCAAGGCTGCGGCCAAGGCCCGGCTGGAGAGTGCGTTGCTGGCCGCAGACCTCCAGTTCGAAGTGACGCCGTCGCAGCAGAGCTTCGCGCTGCAGTTCGATTTCGCCGGCGGCCGCCGCCAGCGCGTGCTGGTCAGCGCCACTCCCGGCACCGCGGCCGACCTCACGGTGCACGCGATCTACACCACGGTGTGGAGCGGCCAGGAACCACCGAGTGCCGAGCTGGTGCGGACGCTCTGCAGCCAGAGCAAGAAGTTCGGCGGCTTCTACGTGTTCCGCGACAGCAAAGGGGTCTGGGCGCTGCGCTTCGGCGCTCAGTTCGACGCCACCGACCTGCCGGCCACGGTGGGCAAGGGCAGTCCGGCGGCGACGGCGCTGCGCGATCTGATCGAGTTCGTCGCCACGGTCGGCGACGAGACGGTGGCGGAGCTGGCCAAGGCGAAGTGAGC
>JAEUHP010000258.1 GCA_016795295.1 Planctomycetota bacterium
TTCAAGAACTTCCTGGAGAAGGTGCTCGACGAGAAGCCGCCGCGGGCCGGGATGGGTCTGGACGGGGCGGGCGGCGGCATGGGCGGCGGGCGCAACGGGCGTCGCGGCGGGTAGGACGGCGGGGCGGCCCCGCTGCTCGCCAGCGTACGGGCACCGAATGGGCGCCAGCAGCCCACGCAATCCCGCGGCTCAGAGCCTGAGAGAGAAACCTCTCGAAGGCTCTGCGCGGCCGCGAAGGCGGCCGCCAAGCGGCAATCTGAGAGGCCGTACGGGATTTCTTCTCGGCCTCTCAGCGGATCACGCCGCCGGCCGGCGGTGCGGCACTGAGCGGCAGGCTGGTCCCCGCAAACGAGTGGAACCAGACCGGCAACCCGACCAGCCCTGGGTTCGCCGGCAGCAGCCACGCGCCAGCGGCTCCGCCCTGGGCGTCGGCCACGAACAGGCCGGCAGTGGGTGCCGAGGCCGGCGCCCACCACGGCTCGGAGAACAGCGGGAGAGGCCTGGTGGCGAGGTCCAAGGACCACAGCACGCCGACCAAGTCGCCGGGCTCGGCCTGGAACGTCAGCGTGAAGGCCTGACCGTTCTGGGGGGCGCCGTTCTGGCTCAGCCCGAGCAGCGGCCCCGTCGGCAGCGCCTGGCAACTCGGCGCCGCAGGGCCGAAGGTGCACCGCGCCGTCACCACGTTCGCAGACCCGACGAACGGACAACTGTTCGGGCCACCGCTCACCAATTGGGAGTCGCTGAGCCACACCGAGCCACCCCCGACCGAAAGCGCGGGTGCGGCCGGTCCACCCAGGAGAATCCGACCACCCTGGGCCACCAAGCCAGTGCCGTGCAAACTGGTGTTGCTCAGCACCATCGCCTCCCCGGGAAAGGCCATTCCCATCGGGGAACTCCCGGCGAAGAAGGTCCCCACTGCGGTGATCGAGGCATTGGTGGCCCGCAAGCCGACGGACTGACCGGTATTGCTCTGCCCGGCCACGCTGCCACCAACCAGGTGCACCGTGGCGTTCAGCACCCGCAGGGCCTGCTGCGCCGTGGAGCCGAGAGCGCACCCGTCGAGCACCACCCGGCCACTGGTGATCTCCACCCGATTGCGGATCACGAAGAAGGTCGAGACGGTGCTGTCGAGCGGCGGGAAGGAGAGCCCCACCAAGGTCAGAGTCTGCCCACTCGGCGGAGCCAACCGGGTGGCCCCCTCGTAGGAGAGGCAGATCAAGTTGTTGACGCAGCCCGGCGGGGCGAACGCCGCATCCCAGACCACTTGCACCGAACCTGGCACCACGGCCCGGATCTGCACCCCGAGGTTGGCGTCGAACTGCGCGTAGGTACCGGGCTGGACGAGGATCGTGTCCCCGGGCGCCGCGATGGCGAGCGCCGAACGGATCTGGGGCAGCCCGCCCGGACCGACCAGGTGGGTGGTCTGCGCCGGCAAACCGACGGCGACGGCGAGAATCGGACAGAGGAAGTGGCTTGGGCGCATGGCTGGATGGGTGGATGCAAGCGCTCCGGATCCCAGGGCCTCTGGGCCTCTGGGCCTCTGGGCATCTGCGGCAGCGTCGAGCAGTCTAGCAAAGCAAACCGCATGCCGCGGCGGGCAGACGCCGTCAACCGGCTGCGACCACTGCCGCGCCACAGGCGCTGCAGAACCGCGCTCCGGGAGTCGTCGCCGCCTGGCACTTCGAGCAGTTCGCAGGCTGCAAGGATGTGCCGCACTGGCTGCAGAACCGCGCCCCCGCCGCGTTGCCGTGCTGGCACTTGGCGCAGGCCAACGCAGCCTCGCCACGCAGTCCGGCACCGACGGCGGCCGCGACTTGCTGCACGGCGGCGCGGGTCTCGCCGGCCATGAAGTGCACGGCATCGGTGGCCACCGGCGCCACTTCGCCCGCCGTGTAACGCGCCACCGCCCCGAGGTAGCCCATCTTGAGCAGCGCCGTGCCCACGCCGAGCAGCGGCAGGCCAACGAACGCACACCAGAACAGTTCGGGGGCGCCGCCACCGCCCAAAGCCGAGAAGAAGGACACGAAGCCGACCAGCGCGAACACCGCACCGACCCCTGTCAGCACCACGCCCAGCTTGCGCAGGAACGACTGGTGGGTTGGGTGTGCAGGGTGCTGCAAACGGTGCCGGTGTGGGGCGTTTCTCATGGTGGTCGTCGCTGCAGAGCGCGTATCGCGTCCCAGTTCAAAGTATTCCGGTCAGAGTGTTTCGGTCACAGTGTCACAAAACCGCCCTCCGGCCCGACCACCAACAGTTGCTCGCGCGCTGCGCCTTGCAGCGGCTGGATGGTGGCCGAATAGGTGCCGGGCAACAGTTGCTGACGCCAGCGCGTGCGCCAAGTCACCCAGCGATCCAACACCACCGCGCCGTCGGCGCTGCGCAGCAAGAGCCGGGTCGGCCCCGCGGCCGCCGTCGGGTCGATCTCCAGCGTGGCCTCGGGCTGCAGCGTCACTTCCAGCGGCGCCTCGCCCAGAGTGCGGGTGTCGAACTCGACCCGCGCCCCACCGCGGCCCGAGACCACCAAGCGATAGCGCCCGTCGACCAGCCCCACCGTGCCTTTGCCCCGGTCCAGGCTCAGGCGCAGCGAGCGCGCCGCCAGTTCCGCATGCGGCGCCGGATCGAGCGGCTGCACCGAAGCCGACAGCCTCTCGCCTTCGGGGGCGTCGCGGACCACGACCGTCACGGTGCGTTGGGGCTGCACCACCAGTTGGCCAAGGTCGGTGACGGCGCCTGGCGCGAGGCGCACCGAGTAGGGCACCATCGCAACCCCGGGGGCGTTCACCGACAGCTCGAACCGGCCTGGCAGCAGGTGCGCCTGTTCGAACCGCCCTTCGCCGTCGACGTCGCGAGGCTGTCCCCAGCTCTGCGCGTCGTTGACCCCGATCTTGGCCGTCGGCACCGGTTTGCCGGACTGGTCGACCACCTGCAACCGCAGCGTCGCCAGGCTGCCGATCCAAGCGGCAGGGTCCACCGTCAACTCCAGTTCGGCCTGTCCCGGCGCCAACGCGCCACGTGCGAGCACTTGCTCCTTCAACACCACCGCGACGTGGGCCGCACGGCGCTCGGGCAGCTCCAGCACGCCGGCATAACGCTCCGGCAGGTCCCCGCCGACGCGGCCGCGCGGCCAGTCGAAGCCGCGGCTGCTGCGCCAGGTCCCAACCGACATCGGCGAGCTGCGCAGATCCGACAGTGGCAGCGCCGCGGGCACTTCGTGCCACAGAGCGAGCACCTGGGTGCCGTCGCCGCCGAGGTGCAGGCGCAGTTCGGGGCGTTGCCGGACCAGCTCGCCCTGAACCTCGTGGAACGGTCGGCCGTCGGGTGCCAGCAGCAACACCTTCACCAGCCAGCTCGACACCAATTCGACGTCGACGCGCAGCTCGGCGGCGCCGGCCGGCACCACCACTGGCAGCGCAACCGGCTGCACCCCGTCGGCGCGCGTGCGCAGTTCGTAATCGCCGGGGGGCACCAGCGGCCAGGCATAGGTCCGCCGATCGTTCTCCAGACGCGATTCGTAGAGGGACTTGCTCTCGCCCCGCGCGAACAGACCGACGAACGCCCAGGACGGCAATGGGCTGCCGTCCGCGGTGCGCAAACGACCGTGGACGAGAGCTCCAGCAGGCAGCTCCACAGCCACGCCCTCGGTACGAGGCTCGACCGCCGGACCGGGAGCCGAAGTGGCCATCGGCTCTGGAGCCGTGGCCGCACCCGAGTCGCGTGCCGCCATCGGAGCGACGGCCTGAGGCTTGGCTGTGGCACTGGGCTCGACTTCGTGCTGCAGAGCGAACCACAGCGCAGCGATCGCGACGGCTTCGAGGCACGCCACCAGAAGCCAGATCCGGGAGTTCATCGCAGCTCCTTCTGCACTTCGGCACCGGCCATGCGCAGCGTTTCCTGTCCGAGCGGCCGGCCATGGCCGTCGTAGACGTGCAGTCGGTAGTCGCCGTCGGGCAGGGTGGCGGTGGCCTCGGGCCAGCGCAGTTCGAGCCGCAGCACTTCGAGCAGATTCCCGGCCGAGTCGGTGACGACACCAACCCGCACCTGCTGGGAAGCATTGCGCAGGCGCAGCGCGTGGCCCTTCTGCACCGTGACCACCCAGCGCTCGGTGCCGGCACGGGCGCCGTCGACGATGGCGAAGCCGACCTGCTGGTCGTCGGTTCGCGCGCGGACGGAGTAGCGCCGGCGCCCGGCCGGGAGAGTGAAATTGCCGTCACCGTCGGCGCCCGCGTTGCGGCGGTCGCTGCGCGGATGCGGCGGCTGCCAGAGGTCGAGCGCGGTCCACTGCACCGAGGCGCGCACCGGCTGACCCGTGGCATCCACAACCTTGCCCTGCAACTCCACGGCCGGCGTCAGCACCACATCGCCCAGGTCGCGTTCGACGCCGGGTGCCAGGGTCCAATGGGTGTGGATGGACTCGCAAGCTTTGGCGGTGATGTCGACCGAAGTGATGCCCGGCAGCACGTTCTCGATCCGGACCAGGCCTTGCTCGTCGCTCTTGCCGGCACTGCCGCCGCCCTGCGCCGTCGACAGCCGCACCGTGGCGTTGGCCAAGGGACCGTCGGGACCGAGCAGACGCAAGCGGGCCACGGCCATGCGGGCCTTGACCGCCGTGGGATCCACCACGAAGCGCAGTTCGGTCTGCCCGGGATCGATGCGCTGCTGGGCCAATACCATGTGGCGCAGCAGCAGGGCCGCATGCACCGGCGGCGCCTGATCCAGTTCGAGCACGCCGTCCCCGGCATTCGGGTCCTGGCGGCGATTCAGGTCGCTGTCCTGGCGATGGTTGCCGACGCCGACCAAGTGGACCGACGAGTGCTCGGTGGGCTCCAGGTCGCCGACGAGGGGGTCGCGGGTGGCGACGACGGCCAGTCCCTGCCAGAGACCGAGCTTGGCCAGTTCGAGCTGCAATCGGGTGTCGTCGTGGGTGCGCAGGAACACCGGCAGCACCGTGGCGGCCTGCAGCGGGATGTCGAGGACCTGGAACGGCGCCTCGGTCAGAATGTGCTCGAAGTGCATGCGGCGGAAACCCGGCACTTCGCAGCGCAGCTGCCACGTGCCGGGGGTGAGGTCCGCAACCGCGTAACTGCCGCTCGGATGCACCTCGGCCGAACGCCACGTCTGCCCCCGGTTGAGGCCGAAGCGGATCTGCGCGAGGTCGGCGAACGGGCTCGGTGCGAGCAGACGTCCATGCAAGATGACCCCGCGCTCGGCCGTGGCAGTGGCCGCCTGCGCCGCGGTGCGTTCGGTCGTGGAGTCGGCCGCGGCAGGCGTGCCAGTCGTGCCGATGGCCGCCGACTGGGCCACGGCCGCAGCACTGCCAAGCGGGCGCAATTCCGCCTCGGGAGACTGCGGGGCTATGCCTCGGTCGGCGGACCACCAAAGCGCGAACAGCACGCACAGCACCAGCGATTCGATTCCGACCAACGACGGCAGCCAGCGCATGAGCACCTCCGGGGGATTGGCGCTCGAGGATAGCAGGTCACCAGCCGGCCGAGGCAAGCTCTCCCAGACTCTCGCGCAGCAGAGCCACAGGTGTCGCCTCGATGGCCCCGATGGCTGCCAAAGGCTCAGGGTGCCGAAGGCCCCGGAGCCCGCGCTTCACCGCGCGGTCACGAGGAAAGCGTCCGAGACCCGGATCCCATTCCCGGTGTTCAGCAGTGCCAACTGCGAATAGAGGGTGATGGGTCGCACCGCAGCGGGAATCTGCAGGTAGATCGTACCGGTGCGCAACACCCAATCGGGCGACGGCACCAACAGGCACGGCAGCGAGGTCAAGGTCAAGGCCGGCGGCAACAACTGCGGCTGCGCGGCGATGCCCAGCACGTGCCACTCGGTGCGGCTGCTCTGCAGCACCACATCGACCAGGCTGGTGTCGAAGACCGGCTCCACGCTGTACCGAGTCGAGCCCCCACTGCAGTCGGTGCGAATCGGCGTGACCACCACCCCGTTGTCGGGTAGCACACGCAGGTTCAATTGCAGGATCTGGTTGCCGGCCTGGGTGCGCAACTCCTGGCAGAGAACGCGCAGGCGCAATGGCTGGGTGACCAGGTCTGCAACCGCACCGGCGAACACACCGCCGCCCAGCGTCCAGTCGATGGATCCGTCGTTGTCCCGGTCGATGCGCACGAACGGCGAGCTGCCAGCGCCACTCACACTGACATCGGCCACGAACCGGACCGGGAACGTGCTCGCGCTGCTGCCGGTGAAGGTGACCAGGATCTCCCCCGGATCGATGCTGGTGCTGCCGGGCCCACTGAGCTGGTTGGCGAAGGTGAGCGAGACCACCGACTCGGTGGACGACGACCCAGCGGACCAACCCAAGCTCGCCGAGGCGATCAGGGGCGGGCTGCCGAGCGATGCGGTGACTTCGCCGAACTGGGCCAGGGGGCCGACGGGCAGGGTCTGCTGCGCAGTCGCCACGCCCTGGACCACCCGGCACTGCAACGGGGTCAGGGCGTCCAGGGAAACCGTGACGGCCTGCGCGAGCAAGGAGCCGCCGAGACAGGTGAACAGGACACCGTGGGTGAAGGGCCGCATGGTGGGGTTAGCCGCGCCTCCGGGGGGCGTAACACGCCAGGGGCAAGGCCAGCCCCACCACTCCGCACGGCCTTCGGCCGCGACGCCCAGTTGGGTTCGGCACTCAACCCGGCAGCCGGTCGCGAATGCTGCGCACGAACCCGAGCAGATCGTCGAGGTCGCGCTCGACGATGCGCTGGAGGACGGCCACGTCGACCTGCAGGCACCGATGCACCAGGATGTTCCGAAACGCCACCATGCGTCGACACAACTCGGCCTGGGCCGCAGTGATTCAACCTGCAGCAGCGAGTCGCTCGAACACCTGACGGTGATCGGCGGGCTCCCCGAGATTGAGGTCGCTGACGATCGCATAGCCGATGTCGAGCATCGCCTGGATCGCGATCTGGAGCGTGTGCTCGACGAACCGCTATTGGACCACGTCGGTGCGCAGCAGATCGGGCCGACCGAGCCGACGTACTTCGCCCACGCAATCGACGAGGAACGCGAGGCGCTTCTGCACCAGGTCGCGGGAGTTCATGCGCGGCGCAGCACAGCCTGACGATAGGCGAGCAAGAATGGCAGATGGTCGGCGTAGTCCTGTCGCGTACGGATCTCGAACTCGACCCGGGCGTCATGATCGCCATCGAGCAACAGTACGTGGTCGGCGAGCACATGATGCCGCAGATCCGGCGAGGCGCCGTCGAGTGGCACCAAGTCGACGGCGCGCTGCAGCAGATCCCCGAGCTGTTGCTGCATGAGCGCCAGGCGATCCAGATCCTCGAGCTGCGGCCCCTTGCGACGGCCGAGCACCACGGCGAGGTCGACATCACTGTCGCGGCGGTCCTGGCCTCGGGCGACGCTGCCGAACAGGTAGGCAGCCACGAGGCCCTGACCGTGGGCCAGGAACCAGCTGCGCAGGGGTGGCGCGATCCGTTCCCGGAGCATTCCTCGCAGTCTACGCACCCCACGCCGCGCTGGGTATCCCCACCTCGCCAAGACCGCGCGCCGCCACCACTCGGCAGCAGCTTCACCGCCCCCTGGCAAGCCGATGCGCACTCCGTTCCGATACCCGGATGACCACCCACCACGTGCTGGTGCTCACCGGGGCCGGCATCAGCGCCGACAGCGGCGTGCGCACGTTCCGCGATGCGAACGGCCTCTGGGAAGGCCACGCCGTCGAAGCTGTGGCGACCCCGGAAGGCTGGCAGGCCGATCCGCGGCTGGTCTGGCGGTTCTACCAGGAGCGGCGCGCGCAGTTGCGCACCGTGCAACCGAACGCGGCGCACCACGCCCTGGCGGCGTTCGCCGCGGACCTGGCGGAGTCGGCGCACACGTTCACGTTGGTGACGCAGAACGTCGACGACCTGCACGACCGCGCCGGCAGCGAGGTGTTGCACATGCACGGCGAACTGCTGCGGCTGCGCTGCGAACGCTGCGACTTGGTGGTGCACGACGCGCTGCACTTCGATCCCGGGCGTTTCGTGCCGTGCCCCGAGTGCGGGCACCCCCGGCTGCGGCCGCACATCGTGTGGTTCGGCGAGGTACCGTTCCACTTGGAGGCGATCGAACGGGCCCTGCGGCGCTGCACGCACTTCGTCGCGATCGGCACCAGCGGCGTGGTGTATCCGGCCGCCGGCATGCTGCAGCAGGCGCGCGCGGCGGGCGCGGTGACCTGGGTGCAGTCGTTGGAGCCGCCCAGCAATCTGGAGGCGGGGGATCGTTACCGGGCAGGGCGCGCCGCCGAGGTGGTGCCGGGGCTGCTGCGCGAACTGGCGGCGGCGATCGGGGTGGCCACATCCGCATGAGAACGGCCGCCCCGAGGGCTGGCCGCGTCGGAAATTGCGGGCCCGCGGTGTGACAGCAGCGGGCCGGCACTCCCTTCTGGAGGCATGCACCCGATGCACTTCATCGTGGCGGCGACCCTGACCGCGGCCGCCTGCCTTCCAGCACAAGAGCCCCAGCCACAGCGGGCTACGACCCCAGGCAACCTGCCGTTCCCGACCGAGACCGTCTTCACCGACCACGCCCCCGATGGCACCGTCTGGGCCATGGCCGGCACCTGGAAGGCGGAGTTCGGCGCCTCCGGCACCACCTTCGTGCCCTTCCTCGGCAGCACGGTGGCCTCGGCACCCGCCACCTTCCACGTGGGCGAAGTGACCTGCGGTGGTGTGCACCTGGCGGTCACGGCAGCCGAACCGCAACTGGCCGACCGCCGCGTGCAGTTCCAGCGCGGTGGACTGGTCGAGTTCTACGATCTCACCCCGGAGGGCATCGAACAGCAGTTCGCCTTCACCACCTTGCCGGCGCGCGGCGAACTGCGTGTCGCGCTCGAAGTGGGCACCGACTTGGCGGCCGAACCAGACGGCGCAGGCCTCTACTTCCGCGGCCCCCATGGTGGCATCCGCTACGGCGAGGCCGTGGCCATCGACGCCACTGGGGCGCGCTGCGCCGTCGCCTGCGAACGGACTGGCGATGGCCTGCAACTCGTGGTGCCGGAGTGGTTCGTGGCCAAAGCCTGCCTGCCACTCAGGATCGACCCGATGATCGGCAGCAGCACTCCCTTCGGTGCCGGCACCACCGTGCTCAGCAGCCCCGACCTCGTCTACGACGTGAGCCTGGGCGTCTACTGCGTCGCATACGAGCACGCCTTCAGCGCCACCGACCACGATGTGTTCGCCGCACGACTGGACACCCTGATGAACCTGCTCAGTGTGTCGCCGATCGACATCACGGTCCAATCCTGGAGCCGCCCCAGGGTGGCCGCACTCGGAGCCCATGACCAAGCCTGCTTCGTGGCGGAAGTCAGCACGGGAACCAGCACCTCCATCAGGCTCGGGATCCGTCGCTTCGACCTGGCAAGCACTTCGAACAACCACTCCCAGGCCACCCTGACCGCGGGCCTCGGGGGTGACTACCTCGAACCAGTGATCGGCGGCGACAGCGGCGAGAGCAGCAGTGTGAGCTCCCTGTATCTGATCGCCAGCACTTTCCGCAACGCGTCCACGAACGACAAGAGCATCATAGTGTGGGGCTACTACCACAACGACGGGATCGTCCCCGTCGCGCCCCCAACTCCGGCGCGGAGCATCGAACGCACCCCGACGCTCAGCAAAGTCTGTGGCGACCACAACGCAGTGGGAGCGAACGACACCGCCAGCTGGGCCATCGTGTACCGCAGCGAGGACCCAGGCAATGGCACTGGGCAGCTCCGCGTGGCGATCTGCGACCGCCATTCGGTGTCACTGCGCTCGTTCGGGGGCAGCAACAGCTTTGCGCTCGGCGGGTCCGTGATCGGCCTCGGTTCCCAATGGGCCGTGTCCTCGCCAACCGACCACCAGCTCGGTCGGCGGTTTCTCTGCGTGGAGCGGCCTGCCAGCCTGTTCCAGGCGAATGCGCCGCTGGTCGGACACCTGTTCGACCGGACGGGTGCCATCCTGCACAGCAACGCCGCGCTGGCCACGAGTGTCACCGACAATCGCCAGCCCACCGTCGACAGCGACGGCATCCGCTTCGCGGTGGCCCACACCATCCGCCTCTCGGCGACCGATGCCGACCTGCGGTGCGCCACGTTCGGCGTGCTCGGCAACCAGCTCGCGATGCAAGACGTCGCTTGGCCCAGTTTCAGCCTCGACTACGACGCGCAGCCGGCCCTGTGCGCCACCCGCGGGGCCCTGCGCGGCCGGTATGGACTCGCGTTCGTGCGCAGCAGTGGCAACAACCACGCGGTGCGCACCCAGGGTTATCTCGGCATCGCCGCAAGCGGCGGCATGACGACACGCGGCACCGGCTGTGGCGGTCTCGCCAGCACGAGCACCGGTCTGGCGGAACTCGGGCATGCGGTGACCGTCTCGCTGGCCGACCCTTCCGGGCTGCCCGGATTCTTGGTCGGCCTGCCGACCAACTCCCCGGTGGCTGGCTGCCCGGGCTGCAGCCAAGGCGTGACGGGCCAGGCCTTGCTCGGCGGCCAGGTGACGGTGGCGATTCCGCCCAATGCCGCGTTCGTCGGCATCACGCTGTCGGCTCAGGGGTTTCGCTTCGTTCCGTCCGGAGCTCCCTGCCTCGGACAGATACAGATCGGCAACACGCACGACTTCACCATCCGGTGATGCCACTCGCAGGCACCCTGCGCCCGGGTATCCTGCACGCCCCGCATGAGCGACGCCCCGGCCGAAGCTGCTACCCTGCGCCACCGCCTCGGCTTCGCCCTCGGCCCACTGCTGTTCCTGGCCCTGCTGCTGTTCCCGCTCCCCGGCCTGCCGCTGCCCGCCCAGCGCCTGTGCGCCGTGCTCGCCCTCGCCATCGTGTTCTGGGTCAGCGAAGCGATCCCGATGGCCGCCACGGCGTTGCTCTGCCCCGCCCTGTGCATCCCACTCGGCGTGGCCAGCGACCGCGAAGTGCTGGCACCGTTCGCGCACCCGTCGATCTACCTGTTCCTCGGCAGTTTCCTGCTCGCCGAGGCGATGCGCAGCCACGGCCTCGACCGGCGCATCGCGCTGTGGCTCTTGACCCGCCCGGTGGTGTTGCGCACCCCGTTCTCGCTGTTCGCCGCGATCGGCGTGCTCACCGCGGCCCTGTCGATGTGGATGAGCAACGTCGCGACCACCGCGATGATGCTGCCGATCGCGCGTTCGGTGCTGCAGGCCTGCCCCGAACTGGCGACCGCCAGGAACCGCACCAATCTGGTGCTGCTGGTCGCCTTCGGCGCCTCGGTCGGCGGCCTCGGCACGCCGGTCGGCACGCCGCCGAACATCATCACCATGGGCTTCCTGAAGCAGCTCACCGGCCAGCCGATCCAGTTCTTCGACTGGATGCAATGCGCGGTGCCGCTGGTGGTGCTGCTCACCGCGTTCCTGCTGTGGCTGTTCCGGCCGCACGAACGCGCGTTCGGCGATGTGCAGAGCCTGCGCGCGGTGCTGGGGGCCCAGCGACAGGCCCTCGGGCCGGTGGCACCCGGCGAACGCAATGCGGCCCTGGTGTTCGGCAGCGCCCTGTGTCTGTGGATGTGGCCGGGCCTCGTCGATTGCGGGCTGGCGCTGCTGCAGCGCCTCGCGCCGGACGCGATCGCCCCCGACACGGCGCGCTTCTGGCTCGGCACCGCGTGGCTCAAGGCGCACCTGCCCGAGGAGACCGTGGGCCTGTTCGCCGGCCTGTCCCTGTTCCTGCTGCCGACGGATTGGCGGCGCTGGCAGTTCACCCTGACCTGGCGGCAGGCGGCGCAGATCGACTGGGCGACCATCCTGCTGTTCGGTGGCGGCCTGTCGCTCGGCACGCTGATCTTCCAGACCAAGCTGGCGGCGGCGCTCGGCGACGGCATCACCGCCTGGCTCGGCCATCCCGGCCTGTGGACGCTGATCGCCGTCGGCATCGTGGCGAGTCTGGTGCTCAGCGAAGCGGCGTCGAACACCGCCTCGGCGAACGTGATGGTGCCGTTGATGCTCGCGCTGGCCCAGCAAAGCGACCTGCCCGTGGCACCGGTCGCCCTCGCCACCGGCATCGCCTGCAGTTTCGGCTTCCTGCTGCCGGTGTCGACCGGCCCGAATGCGATGGCCTATGCCACCGGGGCCGTGCCGATCACCGCGATGATGCGCGCCGGGTTGTGGCTGGACCTGGTCGGCGGCGTCGCCATCTGGGTGCTGATGCGCCTCCTGTGGTGATTGCGCCGCGGCGGGCAGGCATCGAGAAACCACCCCGAGTCGCCCAACTCGGGCCCTCCGCGGTCGCGCCCCAGGCCGGCACTGCCACAATGCCCATGGACGACCTTGGCACCGGGGGTTTACAGACTGGTTGAGCAGGGCCATGTTGTGGTGGGTGCAGGTGCGATAGTTCGGCCGATCTGCACCCGGAACAACCCAGCCGACCCTGGACCAGACGATGCAAATCCTGCCCCTTCTCCATTGGGTGCCCCTACTGCTCGCCGCTGGGAGTGCGATGGCACAGACCTACGTCGTCGACGTGAACAACGGCCCCGGCACCCACTTCACGAACCTGACCGCGGCGTTCGCCGCGGCACCGGACGGGGCCGTGCTGCGCGTGCGCGCCGGCAACTACTTCGAAGGCCCTCGGATCGACAACAAGAGCCTGACCATCCAGGGCGACCCGGGCGCGACCGTGTTTCCGCCCTTGCTGTCGAACTTCTACATCGAGAACCTGGCGCCGCACCGCGTGGTGGTGGTGCAGGGGCTGCAGCTCGGCTTCGGCCAAGCGATCCTGCCCGCGCTGCGGTGCCGCAACAACCAGGGATTGGTGTTCGTCGACGGCGTGAGTTCGGGGCAGCCTTCGGCGCTGGTCGTCGAGCAATGCGCAGGGGTCATGGTTCGCGGCTGCCAGTTCCTCGGTGTCCAGACCCATGGACTCGGTGGCGCGAGCCTGCAGCAGAGCCGCGTGGTGTTCGACGAATCGTATGTCTACGACCTGCGCATCAGCGGGGGATCCACCGAGCTGGCGAACTCGAGCGCCCTCGGCTTCAACGGCAGCTTCGGCTGGTTCACGCAAGCCATCACGATGAATGGAGGCGAACTCCGAGTGCTTGGCGGCACCCTGCAGGCTCCGCTCTACTTCGGTGCGAACCTGGGGCAGGCCATCGTCGGCACCGGCACAGCCGTGATCGACACGGCCACCAACGTCCTGGCAGGGCTGCCCACCTACCAGCCTGGGATCCAGGTGACCAGCGTCGCAGCGCCGCGGACCAGGAGCGCACTGCCGAACGGCAGCGCGACCGTCACCACCACGCTGAACGGGCCAACCGGCAGCTTCGGCGTGCTCGCGGTGAGCCTGCGCTCACTTCCCTACCAGCTGCTCGGGCCCGACCTGTGGTGGCTCGACGGCAGCGTGATGCAGGTGCAGGCGTTGGGCGCACTGGGCGCTGGCGGGACCCTGACTGCGTGGACGACCCTGCCCGCAACGACGGGCTTGGCCGGCCAAGCCCTCGTTTGGCAGGGACTGACCATCGCCAGCAGTGGCGCCATGCAGCTCAGCAACCCGTCCTGGTTCGTTCTGCGCTGATCGAGACGCGATTCGAGCCACCACCCTGAGCGGCTCGGCGAGCAGCGGCCGAGAGCTGCGGGGCGGGCCAGTCGCCAAGTCGGCCCAATCCAGAATTCGGCTCAGCGACGCGCCCAGACGAACGCGAATGCGGCAGACACCCCCGTCAGGCCAGCCGCGATCCCCCCGAGCACCGGGTTCTGGACGACGAACCAGAGCCATGCCGACGCAGTGCCGCCGGTGGCGAGCAACGCGCCGGGCAACAACGTGGCGGCGAGTCCGGCGGCGGGCCGCGGCGCGGGTTTCTGCATGGCCACGGGCGTCGAGCGGGTCACCTTGGCGCCGGACAGCCCACCGTTGGCGCCGAACCCACTGCCGACCGGCGCGGCCTTGGCACCGCTGGCGGGCACCGCCGCGGTTTCGCCACCGGCGCTCCGTGCCGGGGCCGGGCGTGGCGCACCGGCTTTCGGCCGCGCCGGCAGAACCGGGGCGGGCGGGGGTGCGACCTCGCCGAGGATCTCGGTGCCGAACTCGGACGGATCGGCGCTGCTGGAGTTCGGCAGCAGGCTGGCGACGTCGGTCTGCAACAGCTCCCAACTGCTGTCGGCGGTCGCCGCGGCGCCCCCCGCAGGCGGCGCTGCTGGCGCGGCGAACAGCAAGTCGTCGGGGGTCGCGGCCGGATCGGCTGGTTTGCCGCCGAGTTTCACCTGGCCGTAGGCATACGGATCGTAGCTCATGGTTGCTCCTGATGACGTCGGCGCAGGTAACTCGACGGGATGCCGAGTTCTTTGCGGTACTTCGTGACGGTCCGGCGCGCCGCGTGCACCCCGGCACGCCCCAGAGCCGTGACCAAATCGTCGTCCGACAGCGGCTTCGCCTTGTCCTCTGCGGCGACCAGGTCGGCGATGCGCTGCGCGATCGCCAACCTGCCTTGCCCAGCGGCCGGCGCACCTTCGAGCCGAGCACCGTCGAAGAAGTCCTTCAGCGCGAACAGGCCGCGTTCGGTCTGCACGTGTTTGCCGGCGATCGCCCGGCTCACCGTCGAGGTGTGCACGCCGAGCCGTTCGGCCACCACACTCATGCGCAGCGGCCGGATCGCACTCTTGCCCTGCTGCAGGAACGGCTGCTGCTCTTGCATCACCGCCCGCACCACCGCGAGCAGCGTCTCCTGGCGGTGGGCGACGGCCGAAGCCAGATCGCGGGCCGCGCGCAGCTTGGGCCGCAGGTAGTCGCGCACCTCGCGCGCCGTGGTGCGGTCGCTGGCCAACGCCGCGTAGTCGGCGCTCACCGCCACTGCGGGCACCTGGCGGTCGTCCAGCGTGACCTGGGTCGCGCCGTCGGCGAGCCGCACATAGGCGTCCGGGCGCACGGCCGGCGCCGCGTCCTTGTGGAACGCTGCCGCCGGCCGCGGCTCGAGTTCACGCACGCGCTCCAGCAGCATGCCGAGTTCGTCCACCGCCAAGCCCAGGGCCTTGGCCACTTCGGGCAGCTTGTTGCGGCCCAGGGCGTCGAGGTGCTCGCGCAGCAGCCGTTCGATCACCGGCAGGTCGGGATCGCCCTGGATCTGGGCCAGCATGGCCGCCACCGTGTCGCCGGCACCGAGCCCCTTGGGTTCGAGCTGCTGGAGTTCGTCGAGAGCCTCCTGGAGCAGCGCCAGCGGCAGGTCCAGCTCGGCGGCCAATTGTTCGAGCGGCACGGGCAGCAGGCCGCGCTCGTCCAGTTGTTCGGCCAGCTTGGCCGTGACTTCGGCGAGCAGGGCCGGGGTGTTGCGGAACGCGAGTTGCTGGCGCACGCTCTCCAGCAGGTCGTCGCTGCGGCCGGGCACGTTGGCCAGGAACGCCAACTTGCCGTCCTCGCCGTCGTCGCTGCGGCCGCTGCGGTACTCGTGGCGGTCCTGGTCGTCGCGCTCGGCGCGCGGATTGCCGGACTCCGGCGGCAGGTCAGGGGCTTCCGGCTCGTGCAGTTCGAGGGTCTCGTTCTGCAAGGCCGCCTGCTCCAGGAACTGCACCAGGTCGGTGGTTGCGAGTTGCAACACTTCGATCGACTGCAGCATCTGCGGCAGCAGGGCGAGGCGTTGCTCCTGGCGTTGGCCGAGGCGGGCTTCGAGAGGCATGGACCGGAACTGGGCTCCGCAGGGGCCTTTCGGCTCGTCCCGGTGAAATCTTGAGCGCTCCGCCGGCCAGCGTCTGGTTTTGCGGCAGCGGAGCGGTCGTGCGGCAGCGGAGTGGGCGCGCGGCAGCGGAGTGGCGGCGCAGCAGCGCAGCAGTCACACCTGCGGCGAAAAAATGGCGGAGAGGGGGGGATTCGAACCCCCGTGCGGCTCGCGCCGCAACTGGTTTTCGAAACCAGCCCATTCAGCCACTCTGGCACCTCTCCGCGAGGCAAACCGCCGGGGGGCGGTCGAGCCGAACAGGGGCGAGCATCGTGCCGACCCCGCCCGGCAGAATCAACCCCGCTTCGCCCGAAAGAACGCCCGCAGCAACTCGGCGCTGGCGCTGGCCCCCACCCCCTCCACCACCGTGCAGCGGTGGTTCAGGCGCGGGTCCTCGAGCAGCGTTGCCAAGGAGCGCACCGCGCCGAACTTCGGATCGCGCGCGCCGAACACCACCTTCGCCACCCGGGCGTGCAGCAGCGCCCCGGCGCACAGGAAACACGGCTCCAGCGTGCAATAGACCACCGCGCTGGGCAGCCGCTTCTGCCCCACTGCGGCCAACGCCGCCTGCACCGCCAGCAGTTCGGCATGCGCCAGCGGCGAACGCTGCGCCTCGACCCGGTTCTGCCCTTCGCCAACCACCACCCCATCGACCACCACCAGCGCCCCCACCGGCACCTCGTCGGCCGTGGCGGCCGCGGCGGCCAGTTCGAGACAGCGCGCCATCCAGCGCTCGTCTTCGCTTGTGGGTTGCAGCGGGCTCATCTATCGTCGCCCACTCCACCCTCTCCGGGACCCGTGAGCAAGCGCGACTTCCTCTCCACTGCCGATCTCTCCCGCCCTGAACTCGACGACCTGCTGGACCTCGCCGCCCGCGCCAAGGGCAAGCGGCCGGGCCAGGTGTTGGCGGGCAAGACCCTGGGCCTGTTGTTCTTCCAGCCGAGCCTGCGTACCCGCGTGTCGTTCGAGGTGGCCATGGTCCAGCTCGGCGGCCACTGCATCAACCTGTCGAGCGACGACCTCTACGAACTCGAACCCGAGGAACAGGCGGTGATGGACGGGGCCGCCGAGGAACACGTCAAGGACGCGGCGCGCACCCTGTCGCGCTACGTCGACGCGCTCGGCATCCGTTCGGCGGCGCGCAGCGGCACCTGGGCGCACGACCGCCAGGAACTGCTCCTGCGCAGCTACGCGAAGTACGCCGGCGTGCCGGTGTTGAACCTGGAAACCAGCTTCGAACACCCGTGCCAGGCGCTGGCCGACGTGCTGACCATGCGCGAGAACCTGGTGTCGCTGAAGGGCCGCCGGCTGACCCTGCAGTGGTGCTACCACCCGGAGCCGAAGTCGCTGGGGCCGACCCATTCGATCCTGCAAGCGGCGGCGATGATGGGCATGCAAGTGACCCTGGCCCACCCGCTCGGCTTCGAGGTCGATGCCGCCGTGCTCGATCGCAGCCGCAAGCTGGCTCAGGAACACGGCGGCTCGGTGCAGGTCAGCAACGACCGGCAGGCCGCGGCGCGCGGCGCCGAAGTGCTCTACGCGCGCTCGTGGGGCTGCACCAAACACTGGGACGACGCCGAACGCGAAGCGATGGTCAAGCGCTCGCTGCAGGACTGGCGCGTCGACGAAGCGCTGATGGCGAGCACACAGAACGCGCTGCTGATGCATCCGCTGCCGGTGCGGCGCAACGTCGCCGCCACCGACGCCGTGCTCGACGGCCCACGTTCGGTGATCTACGAGCAGGCGGCCAACCGCACCCACGTGCAGAAAGCACTGCTGATGCAGTTGCTCAAGTGAACGGCGGACCGGCATGAGCGAGGTGCCGCCGTTCTGCCATTTGCACGTGCGCTCGCACTACAGCCTGCTGAGCGCCCCCGCCGAGGTCAGCGCCTTGGTCGCCGCCGCGGCGGCCGACGGCCAGCCGGCCCTGGCGCTGACCGACAACGGCAACCTGTTCGGCGCGGTCGAGTTCTACAAGGCCTGCAAGGAGCAGAAGATCAAGGCGATCCTCGGCCAGACCACCTACGTGGCCGGCCGTTCGTGCAAGGACACGGCGGGCGGCGACAACCCGACCTACGACCTCACGCTGCTGGCCACGGACAACCGCGGCTTCGACAACCTGAAGCGCTTGTCGGGGCGCGCGTGGCTCGAAGGCTTCAGCTACCGGCCGCGCGTCGATCTCGAACTGCTGCAAGAGCACAAAGACGGCCTGATCGCACTGTCGGGCACCATCAGCTCGCAGGTCGCCCAGGCGGTGCAACAGGGTGACCTCGCGGCCGCGCGGCGGGCGGCCAGCACCTACCGCGACCTGTTCGGCGCCGAGAACTTCTACCTCGAGGTCGCCGAAACCGGTTTCGACGGCCAGCGCAAGGTCAGCCAAGCGCTGCGCAGGCTGGGCCAGGAACTCGGCATTCCCTGCGTCGCCACCAACGACGTGCACTACCTGCGCGCCGACGACTGGCTGGCGCAGGACATCATGCTGTGCATCCGCAGCGGCAAGACGGTGGCCGATCCGGAGCGGTTCCGCATGAGCTCGCGCGAACTGTTCCTCAAGTCGCGCGCCCAGATGGCCACGGCGTTCGCCGATTGGCCCGAGGCGCTGGCGAACAGTGTGGCGATCGCCGACCGCTGCAACGTGAAGCTGGAGTTCGGCGTCTACCACCTGCCGGTGTTCCAGCCGCCCGACGGCAGCACACCCGACGACCACTTCGCGGCCCAGTGTCTGCTCGGCGCGCGCCGCCGCTATGGCGAATTCGATGCACGCATCCAGCAGCGGCTCGACTACGAGATCGGCGTGATCAAGAAGCTCGGCTTCGTCAGCTACTTCCTGATCGTCGCCGACTTCATCGGCAAAGCCCGCGAGATGGGCATTCCGGTCGGCCCCGGGCGCGGCTCGGCCGCCGGCTCGATCGTCGCGTACTGCCTCGGCATCACCGACGTCTGTCCGCTCCGCTACGCGCTGTTGTTCGAGCGCTTCCTGAATCCGGCGCGCATCTCGATGCCGGACATCGACATCGACTTCTGCGGCAACCGCCGCGACGAAGTGATCCAGTACGTGCGCCAGAAGTACGGCGACGACTGCGTCTGCCAGATCATCACGTTCGGCACCATGGCCAGTCGCGGCGTGCTGCGCGACGTCGGCCGCGTGCTCGACTTCCCGATCGGCGACATCGACAAACTGTGCAAGAAGGTGCCACAGGGCCCCGGCGCTTCGCTCGGCGACGCCCTGGAGAAGGACCAGGAGCTGAAGCAGATCCGCGACAGCTCACCCCAGCACAAGCGCCTGTTCGAGCTGTCGCTCAAGCTCGAAGGGCTGGCGCGGCACAGCTCGATCCACGCCGCAGGCGTGGTGATCGCCGACCGGCCGCTGCGCGACTACGTGCCGCTGGCCAAGAACGGCGAGGACGTGATCACGCAGTGGCAGATGACCGAACTCGAGGAGGTCGGCCTGCTGAAGATGGACTTCCTCGGGCTCAAGACCCTGACCATCCTCACCGAAGCGGTGCGGCTGGTGCAGGAGACCCGCGGCCTCGCCATCGATCTCGGCAAGTTGCCACTCGACGACCAGCCGACCTACGCGCTGATGACGCGCGGCGACACCCAAGGCGTGTTCCAGCTCGAATCGAGCGGCATGCGCGAACTGCTGATGCGCCTCAAGCCCGACACGTTCGAGGACGTGATCGCCGTGTTGGCGCTGTACCGACCTGGCCCGCTCGGCTCGGGCATGGTGGACATGTTCGTGCGCAGGAAGCACGGCGAGGAGCCGGTGGTCTATCCCCACGAGGCCACCAAGCCGGTGCTGGAGCCGACCTACGGCGTCATCGTCTACCAAGAGCAGGTGATGCAGATCTCGAACATCGTCGGCGGCTTCTCGATGTCCGAAGCCGACAACCTGCGCAAGGCGATGGGCAAGAAGAAGCCCGAGGTGATGGCCAAGTTCAAGGACCAGTTCATCGCCGGCGCCAAGGCGCAGAGCTACGGCGAGAAGTTCGCCAAGGAGCTGTTCGAGACCATGGAGTACTTCGCCGGCTACGGCTTCAACAAGTCGCACTCGACGGCGTACGCACTGGTCACCTACCAGACCGCCTGGCTCAAGGCCCACTACCCGATCGAGTTCACCGCCGCGAACCTGACGGTCGAATCCGGCAACAGCGACAAGATCAAGGAGTTCGTCGACGAGTCGCGGCGCGCCGGCATGCCGATCCTGCCGCCGAGCGTGAGCCGCTCGCAGCGCTACTTCGGCGTGGAGCAGGGCGCGATCCGCTACGGCCTCGGCGCGATCAAAGGCGTCGGCAGCCGCGTCGCCGATGCGATCGCGGCCGAACGGCAGCGCGGTGGCGACTACAGCTCGCTCGAAGACCTGTGCGAGCGGCTCGACAGCACGCTGCTGAACAAGGCCACGCTCGAAGCGATGGTCGCAGCCGGCGCCTTCGACGGACTCGGGCGCAGCCGGGCCGCCACCCATGCCGCGATCGAACAGGCGGTGCGCTCGTCGGCGGCGGCGCGCGCCGACCGCAAACGCGGCCAGCGCATGCTGTTCGCCGCGCCGAGCCCGGCCAGCGCCAGCGCCGAGAGCAAGCCCACCGACGAATGGCCCGAGCCCGACCGCCTGCAGAAGGAGAAGGAGGCGCTGGGCTTCTACCTGTCGGGGCACCCGTTCGAGAAGCGCGGCGCGTTCCTGCAGCGGCTCGCAGGACAGACGACACGCTCGATCGCGGCCCTCGAACCCGGGGCCACGGTGCGCCTCGCGGGCATGGTCAGTTCGGTGCGCGTGATGCAGATCAAGCAGGGCAAGAACGCCGGGCAGAAGATGGCGCGCTTCCAGCTCGAAGACCTGCACGGCCGGGTGCCGGTGACCTGCTTCTCGCGCGCCTACAACAACGTCAAGGACCGCATCGTCGAAGACGCGATCGTATTCTTGTCCGGGCGGATCGACGCCAAGGAAGAAGAACGCGCCTTGTTGCTCGACCAGATCGAGCCGGCCGCCGAAGTGGTGCGTCGCGAAGTCGCGGGCCTGGTGCTGCACCTACCGGGAACCTTGACCAGCGAAACCAGCCTGCAGCGCATCGCCACGATCTGCGAACGGCACAAGGGCCAGCAACACCTGCTGCTCGACGTCGAGGAGCAGGGCACTTGGTACCGCATCCGCAGCGACACCGGCGTGCGCATCGGCGACGCGCTGCTCGACGACCTGGCGTTGGTCGTAGGCCCTGACAACATCTCGTTCACGCGCGCGTGAACGGACGCCCGGGCTGGGCCGGCAGCGGCGCGGGCCACTCACTCAGGCACCCGTCTCTCTCAGGCACCCGCAGTGCGCACCGGCGCAGGAGCCGCAGCCGGCGCGTCCGGCACGACCAGCCGGTCGTCGGGGTGCAGCACTTCGGTGCGCCCCGGGTTCAGCCGCTTGATCTCGGCGACCATGCGGTCGGCGTTCTTCTTGCCGTAGAGGCGTTCCGCGATCCGCCACAGCGAGTCGCCCTGCTTGACCACGTAGGTCTTGGTCCCGGCTGCCACCGCTGGCGTGGGCGGAGTCACCGGCTGGCCAACTGGCACGGCAGGCTTTGCCCCGGCACCCACGGCGGCATCGCTGCCCCCCGAGGTGGTCCGGTTGCCCAACATCGCGGCCACGGTCGCCGTGTTGCCACCGAGCGGCGAGCCGGAAGCGTTCGCGGGCACCGCGCCAGCTTGGCCAGCGCCAGCCTGGCCAGCAGTGCCAGCCGCAGCCACCCCATCGACCGGCTTCGGCCGCTGCGCTTCGAGCGCGGCGAGCAGAACTTCGTCCTCGACCCACGGCACCAGCACTTCCTGGCCAGGACGCAGCACCGTGGTGGTCTCGTTGGCGTGCTTGATCTCGTCGACGACCTCGGCCAGCGGCTCGCGGCCGACGCACCAGACCTTGGCGATCTTCTCGAAGGTGTCGCCCTGGCGGACCCGCACCGCGCGCCACGCCGGGTTCTGGTCGCGGCGGCTCGGGCCGAGCTTCTGCGCGACCAAGTCGGCGCTCAGCAGCGGCTTCGGCGCCACCAGCGGCTGCTCGGTGGGCACTGGCACGTCCGCCGGCGGCTTGGGCTGGGCTGGATGCATCAGCTCCTTGAGCCCGACCGGCTGGTTCGCACCCTGCTTCTGTGCCGATTCTTTGCGCTCTGGGCCGTCTTCACGACCGAACAGCACCGCGACCACCAGGATGATCGCCAGGAAACTCGCCACCGCAAACACCAGGATCCGCTCGTTCTGCTTCATGAGTCCCTCCCGTGGGCACGCTGGCCCCCGGGCCGCTGTCGCCACACCGCCAAAGCCGACGATGTGTGACCGTGCACACGGGGCGACCGCCGCGCACACACACCGCCGAGCAGCACCGGGCTGACCACCCGGCTGGCTCCGAGGCTACCGGATCGGCGGCTCGGGCGCCAGCGGCCAGCGCCAGACCGGGCGAACGGGAAGCCGCCAGTTGGCGCCTCACCAGGGGCAGTCGTCCACGGCGACTGGTTTTCCGGAACAGCAGTCGCCCCAAACGACTGCTTTGCGCCCAACGCCCCCTCAGCGGCGCAGGTCGGCCTTCTTCATGGTCGCCTGCACCGTCGCGTCCCCGCGCTTCAGGGTGAACACCAGTTCCTCCCCCGTCGTGTCCCGCGAGACCCGGAACACGTCGCGCAGGGACTCCAGATCCTCGCCGTTGCACTTCACCAGCAGGTCGCCGACCTGGACACCCATCTTGGCGGCACGGCCGTCGGCCTTGAGCGCCGTGAACTTCATGCCCTCCAGCTCGGCGTCGAACATCGCCTCGCCGTAGCTCTGCGACTGCGGCCGACCACCCGCCACCACCCCGGTGCGGTCGAGCATGGTGTCGAGGTTGGCGGTGCCGAGCGCCGCCATCGCGATCACGGTCGCCGTGTGGCGCTGGTACTCCTCGATCGCCACGTCGATGGTGTCCCACTGGGTGTGCCAAGTGTGGCTGCCGTAGTTGCTGCGCCCGGTGAGCCCCCAGTTCAGACCCGGCACGCCGACCGCCAAGAACGAAGCGTGGTCGCTGCCGCCGCGGCCGGCGAGCTCCTTGACCACCGACAGCTTGAACACCTCGCCGTCGAAACTCGCTTCCGGCGGCGTCAAGAGCCGCCCCAGCGGCGCGAACACCGGCTCGAGCTGCGCCTTCATGTTCGCCGGCGCACCGAGCGACTGCGCCCAGTTGGTGCCCGTGTCGTGGTTGAACACCGCCGACACCTTGTCCATCTCGCGGCGATGCCGCTGCACATAGGCGTGGCTGCCGAGCAGGCCCTGCTCCTCACCGCCCCACAGGCAGAACCGGATGGTGCGCTTCGGCTTGGCGCCCGCGGCCATCAGGATGCGCGCCGCCTCCAACGTCGAGGTCGCCCCGGTGCCATTGTCGGTGGTGCCCTGCGCCTGGTGCCAGCTGTCCAGATGGCCGCAGACGATCACCACTTCCTCCGGCAGTTCGCTGCCGGGGATCTCCGCGACCACGTTGTAGAGCGGCAGCGGGCCGTCGCGGAACGTGTTCTGGATGTCGAACTGGCCGGTGACGTCGACGCCAGTGTCGAGCAGCTTGCCGAGTTCGTCCGCTTGGTCGGCGCGGATCGCCACCACCGGCACGGTCGGCACCTGCTCGATCGACCGCATCGCCACGGTGTGGTCGCCGAACACGCGCACCCGCAGCGGGAACTTCTCATCGGGATCGCCGGCCCGGTGCAGCCAGCCGAGCACACCGAGCTTCTCGCAGGCTTCGCGCACGGCCTTGGGCGGCCGCTTCGCGTAGTAGAGCCACTTGTTGGCCACCGCCTTGCGGGTCACCGCCTCGACCGTGGTGGGCGCGCGCACGACCAGGCCGACCCGCGGGCCGTTGGTGCCGGCGGACCAGGCCTCGGTGGCGACGTAGAGTTCCATGGCCACCGGGTTGGTGATGCGGCCGACCCAGGCGCCGCGGTTCCACACCAGCTTCCACTCGGCCCACTTCTCCAAGGTCACCACCGGCACGCCCATGGCGTAGAACTCCCCCGCAGCCCACTGGCAGGCCTTGGTGAAGTTGTCCGAGCCGGTCAGGCGATGGCCGACCTTGCCGGTCAGGTCGCGCAACAGGCGCATGGCCTGGCTCTCCGCGATGCCCACGTCGCGGATGCGCTCGGGCACCCCCATCGGGAACGGACTGGCCGGCGCCGCCGGCGCCACCGCGGCCTCCTGGGCGAACAGCAGCGCAGTCGAGAACCACAACGGGACGAACGGATGGAGTCGGGGCATGGGCATGGATCGGGGGGGGCGGGGCGGGAACGGCCTGTTTACGCGGCAGGAGCACGGCTTGCGAGCCGAACCCGCAGCACTCTTCGCCCTGCGCCCAGGCCGCGCTGCGCACTTCGCCCCGGAAGCACCGCGGCCCTCGGGGCGTTCCCCTGCTGTCCACACCATGATCCACGAACTCTCTGGCGATCTGTTGCTCTCCAAGGCCGACCTGATCGCCCACGGCACCGCCCCGAACGACGACTGGAAGGCCGGCATCGCCGCCGCGCTGCGCGAGCAGTGCCCGGCGATGTACAAGGACTTCCGACACTTCTGCAAGCAGCAGAACCCGAAGCCGGGCACGCTGTGGCTGTGGCAGGGAGTCGGGCCCGACGGGCGGCGGCTGCGCTTCTGTGCCTTGTTCACGCAGGAACCGGCGAGCCGCGCTGGCGGGCACGGCGGGGCGGCGCACACCGAGTATGTGAACCACGCGCTGCACGAACTGAAGAAGCTGGTGCAGAAAGAAGGCATCCGCTCGATCGCGCTGCCGAAACTCGGCACCGGCAAGGGCGGGCTGGAGTGGCAGCACGTGCAGCCGCTGATCCGGAGCCAGCTCGGCGGGCTGGCGGTGCAGGTGCTGGTGTACGCGGAGTGGCAGCCCGGGGTGGCGGCGGTGGAGCCGCTGCCGGCAGCCGGGGCGAGCTGAGGCGCCGGCGGCCCAGCGGCGCACATCGGCAAGCGAGATCTTCCCCGAGGCACTCCGACTGTTGCTCGATGTGGAGCACGCGCGGCGCGCCAAGGTCGCATACGCCTCTGCCGCGGGCGGAGCCCGAGGTCGACTTGTTGTTTGCCTCGAACGGCATCGAGCCCGCATCCACGAGCGTGGATGCGCTCGTGACAAGAACCTCGGAGCCGTGCTGGCGGAATTCGTGAGATCGAGGCGCCAGCCCGGCTTCCTCCTTCTCCAGTCTCACAACTCCAGTCTCACAACCTGCCCACCTGCCTGGGTTGGGGCAGCCTTGCGATCCGCCTGCGCGCGGCGGCCATGCACCCCGGCCACTTGGGCCTCGGCATCGACGCGCAGAGGCTCACGCTCGACGGCCACGGCGTGATGCCGGGCTCACCGCCGCAGCAGGTTTCGCCGCTGGCCGATGACGCGCGAGTGCCTTGGGCGTCTGCCGGGAAAGTGCGAATCGAAGTAGCATTGCCGGCAGTCCAGGGTCATCCCCGCCGTCATGCCGAAGTCCGATCCAGCCGACCTGGCCATGGCGCGGTATGCGCGCAGTGGCGATCCCGAAGCTCTGGGCCAGCTGTTCGACGTTGCGTTCGCCCCGTTGCTGCGGGTGGCGCTGTGGCTGTGCGGCAACCGTGCCGACGCCGACGACGTGGTGCAGCGCACGTTCCTGGAACTGATGCGCTGCCGGACACGCTACCAGCCCGGACGACCCGCGTTGCCCTGGCTGCTCGGCATGCTCGGCAACCAGGCCAGCAAGCTGCGGCGCGAACAGCGACGGCGCCCCGAGCCGCTGCCACGGTCCCGAGCCGACGTCGATCCCGTGGCCGCCGCTGCCACGGCCGAACTGCAGCAGGCCATCGCCGCGGTGCAGAAGGAGCTGGGGACACCCTATGCCGAGGTGCTGCACCTGCACCTGACCCAGGGTCTCTCGGCCAAGGAGATCGCGCTGCGCCTGCTGCGGCCCTTCGGCACGGTGCGCACGCAGATCGTGCGGGCACTGCAAGCCCTGCGCCACCGGCTGCCCGACGGCTTCGCCACGAGCCTCCTGCCCATCTGGTCGGCATCCGCCGCGCTGCCGGATCCAGCGCGCCGCGCCGCCTTGCTGGAGGCGGCGCGCCACGTCCGCGGCACGAGATCGTGGTTGCTGCCAGTGGCTGGACTCACCGCCCTCGCCGCGGGCGCGGTGGTTTGGCTGGTGCGCGGCCCGGAGCCGGCACCGCCCTACCAGACGGTGGCGGCCGATGGCTCCCTGCAAACCCGGGAGGCCACCGCCGCACGCGCCGAGCTGCCCAGTTCGGCGGGGCGCGAACCACCTGCAGCAGCCGCGAACGCCGCCACTGGCGACCTCCTGGTCGAAGTGCACTGGACGGACACGGCCACACCAGCCGCTGGACGGCTGGTGGAGTGCAGCGCCGGCGGGCACGCCTTGCGCTCCTGGCTGTTGGCCACCGACGAGCTCGGGCAGGCTCGATTCACGGCGTTGCCCAGCGGCAGCTACCGGTTGTGGGCCAGCGGCTCGATCCACCCCCCCGTCGCCTGCACGGTAGCCCCTGATCGGACGGCAAGCGTGGTGCTGCCCTGCCACCGCGGGGTGATGGTGCGAGGTCTCGTGCAGCGCGCCGACTTGCAGCCGGCGCGCCATGCCGATCTCTGGCTCGCAACCTCGTTGTCGAGCCCAGCCGTGGTCGTCGGCCAGACCGACGCTGCAGGGCGCTTCGCCGTCGAAATCGAACCAGGGTGCCAGATCCATGCCCAGGCCGAGGACGCGGCCCCGTCGCTCTCGCGCACCGTCGCGGGCCCGCGCGGCACGAGCCTCGAGGTGGTGCTGCAACTGGGCGCCACCCCGGCGGCCCTGCGCGGGCAGGTGGTCGACTTGGCCGGCCAGCCACTCGCCTTCGCGCGGGTGGTGGTCCAACAGGCCAAGCCGAACCGCCACACCAAGCCATCCGAAGACGATTTCGACTGGGCACCGCCAAGCGCTCTGCTGCTGCGTGCCAATGCTGCAGGCCGGTTCTCGTGCACCGGGCTGCCATCCGGCCCCACGTCCTGCCACGTCTGGGCACTCGGCGCAGCCCCCGAGGAGCTCACTCTGGAGCTGCGGGCCGGGACCCTCCGTGAGGAACGCATCGTGCTCCGCCCCGGTGCGGTGCTGCGCACCGTGGTCACCGATGCCATGGCCCGGCCGATCGCCGGGGCGTCGGTGCGGCTGCCGGCACTCTCGCACCTGCACAGCGTGGCCGGCGGCACCGACACCGAAGGCACCTGCCTGCTCGACAGCCTGCCCATTGGTCCTTGCCCAGTCGCGGCGAGCAAGGGCTCGCTCGGCCGCGTCACGGCGACCGTGACCCTGGCTGCGGGCTCCGTCGTCGAATGGCGCACCCAACTGGACCCTGGACGCATCGTGCAGGGGCTCGCCCTGGACCGCCACGGCCGCGCCCTGGCTGCGGCCGGGGTGGGCTGGCGCCGCGTCGACGGCCAGACGGCAGGTGCGTTCGAAGGCCGCACGTCGACCGATGCCAGCGGTGCGTTCACGCTCACCAACTTGCCCGCGGAGGGGATCCGTGTCGAACTGCTCGGCCGCCACTTCGAATCGCTCGCGACCGTGGCTCCGGTGTTCGCCCCCAACCACCACGTGCGCCTCGAAGTGGCGGCCGAGCGCGAGCCGACCGCGGCCTTGCGCGCGCGCCTGTGCCACCGCGACGGCAGCCCCTTGCGCGGCTGGCTGGAGAATCTGGGCGAACCGTTCTGGCGGCTGCGGGCTGGCCCCGACGGGACGGTGGACTCCCGGGACCACGTGCCCGGCCGCCTGCTGCTGCAAGTGCGCATCCCTGGGCATGGAGTGCGCCCCTGGCGAGCCGTCGAGCTGCGCCCCAACGAGACGGCCGAGCTCGGGGCGTTCGTGCTCGAACCGGCGTACCCGGTGCCCATCCGCGTCTGGTTGCCCGGTGCTCGCCCGCTCGAGTCCGGCGCCGTCTTCGCCCACACGCGGGACGGGATCCCAGCCGGCCACGGCAATGTGCGCGATGGCCTGGCCCAGCTCGAACTGCCCCCGGGCGACTACCGGATCGAGTGCAGCCGGCCCCATCACCAGGAGGCCCTCGCCGGCGAGACGACCCTGACCGTGGCCCACGATCCGCAGCCACCAACCGTCGAACTGCGCTTGCAGGCCACCGAACCCACCATCCTGTGCGTGGTGCGCTGCACCGCCCCGCCGGGCACCCATCCCGCAACCGTGGCGCTGCAAGCGCGCCGGAACGACGGCCGGACCACGACGCTGGCGGCCCCGATCCTGGCCGACCCGTATGACGGAGCCCGGGTACGCCTGCCGCTGGGCACCTGGGAATTCGCCGGCACCACCGACACACTCGAAGGCCGGACCCAGGTGGCGATCGAGCCGCCGCGCTTCGGCGAGCCCGTGGTGCGGATCACGGTGGCGCTGGCACCACGCCTGCGTTGAGCCGCTGGCCGAGCGCCGCCCGCCAGCACCCGGCCAACCGAAACCCACGGAACTGGTATCGTCAGCGGGATGCGCCCCTTGCTCGTCGCGAGCCTGTTCGCCGCTGCTGCCATCAGCCAGGCCGACCCCGTCTCCGCACTGCAATCGACGGATTGGCGCGCGCGCAACCGCGCGGCCCAATCCCTGGCGGCCGCCCCCGACGCGGCCCTCGACGTGGCGGCGCTGGTGGCCGTGCTGCGGCACGACTGGAATGGGCCCCAGCTCACCCACCACCGTTTCGGCGGGCGAATCAAACCGTCGATCGACGATGTGCTCGACCGGGTGCTGGCCGAGGCAGCCGCCGAAGTTGCCGGAGCCGCGAGAACCTCGCCATGGCCCAGGGAGGTCGTGACGCGAACCGAGCAGCTCGTGGTGCCATGGCACCCGCACCAGCTCGTCGCGTTCGTGCTGGGTGCGCGGCCGGCGCTGGCCGAGCGCGTGGCCGAGGCCCTGCGCGAACTGCCGCTGAACAGCGAGGTGCGGGTCGCGGTCTGGCTCGCTGCGCAGCCGCCCGAACTGGCCGCCCTGCGCCAACGCGCCGCAGACGGCTCGGATCTCCTGGAGCTGGCGGGCCAGCTGTGGCGGGACGCAGCGCGCGGCCGGCCGCTGCTGACCGAGTTGGTCGCCGACGCGGCGGTGGCTTGGCGCCGCGCCGTGTTGGACCTCGGCGACGCCACCCTGCTGGCGTCGCCCGCGGCCCAGCAGGCGGCCCTGGCGCAGTTCCTGAGCGACGACCACCCGGCAGCGCGGCGGCAAGCCGGTTTCGTGCTGGTGCAACTCGGCGCGCGAGCCGTACCCCTCGTGCTGCCGGCGCTGACGCAACCACAGCACGCGCCCCGCGTGCTGGCCCTGCTCGGCACGCTCGGCGAGCACGCCGAGGGACTGGGCGAGGAACTGCTGCCGTTCCTGTCGGGCAAGCGCACCGTGACCATGCAGCGCGCACTCGCCATCCTGGCGCGGGCACCGATCCAGAGCGCCGCCCAGCGACCTTTGGCCAGCGCCGCCGCGGCACTGCTCGACGCTGGGCCGGGCCTGCCGATTCGCATCCTTGCCATCGATGCCCTGGCCAACCTTGGCGACGGCGTCGACGCCGCGCTGCGAACCGAGTTGCGCCGGCAGCTCGACGAACCGCCCGGAGGCGGCACGCGCGCGCGGCTGCTCGGCTGCCTGCGGCGGTTGCAGGTGCCGATCGACTTGCCGCCGGAACGCCTGGTCGCGATCTGCGCGATGCAGCAGGCGAGCGACGACACGTGGCTGGCCGCGGCCGACACGGGCGCTCCGGCGCTGGCCGGCTTGGCGCAACTCCTGCTCGACCGGCGGCACGCGAGCCGCAGGCGGCCGGTCGCCGCGCGGCTCGCGGCCGTGGCACCACGAGAATTCCAGGACTGGCTCGCCCACCCCGAGGCCGGCTTGCGCGCACTCGCCGTCGACACACTCCGCGCCAGCGATGCCGCAGCCGTGCCCACCGCGCGCCTCGCAGCCATGCTGACGGACGAGGACCCGAGGGTGGCGAGCGGTGCCCTGGTCTGGATCAGCTTGCGCAGCGATGTCGCCGAACACCGCGCGGCGATCCTGGCCGCCATGGCTGCCCACGGCGCGAGCTTGCCCGCATCCGCGCTCGCGGCCGTGTGCCAGCGGCTCGGCATGTCGACGGCGGAGCAGCTGGCAGCCCTTTCGGAGCTGCTGCGCTCGGGCTTCGTCTGGGAAGCGGTCCGCGACGGGGATCCCGCAGTCCTGCGCACAACCCTGCGGCACTGGCTCGGCGGCCTCGAAGAACCTGCCGAACGCGTGCATCTGCTGGCAGCACTGGTGCAACTGGGCCTGCACGACGCCGAAGAGATCGCCTGGGTGCGCACGGCACTGCAAGGGCCCCGGGCCAACGCACTGGTCCAGTCCTTGATCACGGCCAAGAACCTGCCAGCCGCCCTCGGCCCAGATCTCGAAGCGCTGATGGACCGCGGCCTGGCAGCGGGCGACCCGAATTCGGCAGCGGTCCACCTCGGTGCACAGGCCCGTGAGGCCATGCTGCGCCACGGCTGCCGTTGAGCGGCTGGTGCGGCGCAACGGGTCGTGGACGAGCCGGTCGACGGGGCCGTGCTGCGCCGCCCAAACGTCACTTCGCCGGGGAGGGACGCAGCCGGTGCACCGTGCAGCCCGAACGGTCGAGCACCAGCTCGGCATTCGCCGCGAGCCAGCCTTGCACTTCAGCCGAAGCCTGCCCAGGCAATTGATCCACCACGAAGTCCGCACCGCGCGCACGCAGCCGTTCGAGTTCGGCGACCTCGAAGCCATCGGCTGGCACCACCCAGCCGCGCCGGCGCGCCTGGTAGAGCAGGACCGGTTCCTCGTAGTTGGTACGGCGCCGCCACCAGGCGTCGTAGCCCTCGCGATGGCTGCGCACGATCGCCAGCGCGTCGGCCGCGAACGAGGCGCGGATCACCGCGGCCACGTCCAGCACGCCGGCGTGGGTGCACGAACGCACCTTCTCACGCTCCTGCAGCACCCAGTGCGCTCCCACCATGCCGATGCCGAGCACGGTGACGGCCCACAGCCACTGCGGCGCCCGCCGTGGCCAGACGCGCGCCATGCACCACGCCCCGGCGACCGCGACGAACACGTGGTAGTGCGGTCCGGTGCCTTCGTAGGCGCTGTAGCGCATGGCCCCGACCAGAGCCAAGCCGACGACCACCAGCAGCGACAGGTCGATACGGTCCAGCCGCCGCCGCGCCACCAGCGTACCGAGCGCCATGCAGCCGAACGGCCCGAGCCCAATGCGCATGGTGGTGCTCAGCAGGCTGCTCCACACGTCGAAGCTGCGCAGCTGGCGCAGGCCTGGGAACTTCGTCTCCCCGGCGCTGAGCACCCCGAACGTCAGCCCGGTCTCCGCGTGCAACTGCACACCGTGCCACAGCCACGCGGCCAGCACCCCAACGATCACCAGCAGGCCGATCCAGAGCCGCGCTTCGCGCAGGCGGTGGGGCGCGATGCACAACACCAGCAGACCTTGCACGGCCACGATCTGCAGCCCGGTCGCCTTCTGCAGGACGCCCAACGCATTCGCCACCACCGCCAACCAGAGTGCCGCGCCGCGACCGAACACCAGATAGTCGAGGAACGCAGCGCTGCCGGCCAGCAGCAGCGCCGTGCTGAGGCCATCGGGCTGCACCCGCGCCCCGAGCAACACGGCCTGCGCGCTCCCCAGAAACACCAGGGTGCCGACCAGAGCCGGCCCTGGGCCCGTGCGCCATTCCAGCAAACGGTGCAGCGCGACCCCGGCCCAAACCATCGCCAGCAGCGACCAGAGCCGCGCCGGCCATTCGACTTCGCCGAACGCGGCCAGGCTCGCTGCCACCAGCATCTGGTAGAGCGGGAACTCGCTCTCCACGGCACCATCCGTGTCGCCGCGCCAGTCGACGCGCGGCCGCAGCGGGTCGAACCCGTCCAGCAGGAAGTTGCGCGACATCGCCATGGTGTCGCATTCGCGCCAAGAGCTGCCGACTTCGTGCGGCGTCACCCCGAACCAGAGCACCGCGGCGTAGACGGCCAAGCTCACCCACAGCCAACGACGCCCCCCGCGCGAAGAAGCAGGCGTGGCCACGGCAGAAACCTGCGGCCAAGCGTGGGAGTGGGCGACAGCCGGCTCTGCCATGGGTGCGAGAAGGTCGAGACGAGGGCGCGTACGGGTGCCCCCGTTCGCAGACTGGCACCGGAATTACGCACGGCCACGTAGGGCCGGCTTGGATTCCGTGAATTTCAGGAACCACCACGGCCCAGGCGGCGCCGACCGAGGCAGCCGTTAGCCTTGCCGCCCATGTTCGCCCGAGTCTCCGCCGCCGTGCTCGCGTTCGCCGTGCTGCTGCCCGCCCAACACCCCGTCCCACCTCCCACCCTCCTGCCGGGCACCCGCCTGCTGGCCGGCGGCGGCAAGCTGCCGCCCGCGGTCTTCACCCGCTTCCTCGAACGGGCGGGCGCCACCAACGGTCGCGTCGTGTTGATCCCGACCGCCAGCGAAACCGCCGACTCCGCCGAGTCCCGCGCCGCGCTGCTGCAGCGCTGGCAGCAGGACCACCCAGGCCCCACCTACACGGTGCTGCACACCCGCGACCGCGCCGAAGCCGACCGCGAAGACTTCACCGCGCCGCTGCGCGCCGCCACCGGCGTCTGGCTCGGCGGCGGCGCCCAAGAGCGCCTCGCCGCCGCCTACCTCGGCACGCGTGTCGAACGCGAACTGCAAGCCCTGCTGGCCCGCGGCGGCGTGGTCGCCGGGACTTCGGCCGGCACCGCCATCCAGACCCGCACCATGATCCAGGAGGGCATGGATCCGCCGGTGATGGCAACCGGCTTCGACCTGGTGCCGTTCGCCATCTCCGACCAGCATTTCCTGAAGCGCCAGCGTCTGCCGCGGCTCCTGCGCGCACTGGCGATGCACCGCGGCCACTTCGGTCTCGGCATCGACGAGGGCACCGCAGTCGAAGTACACGGGCGCACCCTCACGGTGCTCGGCGCGAGCAAGGCGCTGCTGGTGCTGGCGGCGGCCGGCAGCTGGCCCGAGCGCGTGGTGACGCTGGCGGCGGGCGAACAGCAGGACCTGGTCGCTTGGCAGCGCGCCGCCGTGGCGCGCCTTGGTCCGGCCTGGCCGCCGGCCCAAGTGGCCGAGCCCGCGGTGCCCCACGGCGCGGTGCTGCTGCACGGCGGCGGCGCACTCGGCCCGGACACGACGGCGCGGTTCCTGGCCCTGGCCGGCGGCGCCAAGGCCGTGGTGGTGGCGGTGCCGAGTGCGGCCCCCACCAGCGAACGGCGCACCGACCCGATGCTGGCCGCCCTGCGCGCGGCGGGGGCCACGGTGCGCGAACTCGACGCGGCGGCGCCGGCCGAGGTGACTGCGGCGCTGCTCGCGCAGCTCGACACGGCGACCGGGGTGTGGTTCGGCGGCGGGCGGCAGTGGCGGCTGTGCGACGCGTTCGACGGCACCGGGCTGGTCGAGGGGCTGCGCGCGGTGCTGGGGCGCGGCGGGGTGGTCGGCGGGACCAGTGCGGGGGCGACGATCCTCGGCGATCTGCTGGTGCGCGGCGACCCGATCGGCAACACGGCGATGTGGTGCGAAGGGTACCAGCGGGGCTTTGCGCTGGTGCCGGGGGTGGCGGTCGACCAGCACTTCGTGGTGCGGGAGCGGCTGCGCGATCTGCAGGGGCTGTTGGGGACGTTCCCGCAGTTCCTGGGGCTGGGGTTGGACGAAGGGGCGGCGGTGGTGGTGCGGGGTCACGAGCTCGAAGTGCTCGGGTCGGGCAAGGTGGCGGTGTTGGCGCGGGGTGTGGTGGCGGATGGCGAAGCTCGGGCGGCCGCGGCGGCGAGCCGGGAGCCCGTGTGGCTCGGTCCTGGGGCGCGGTGGGATCTGCGGCAGGCGGCGGGGCGGTGA
>JAEUHP010000265.1 GCA_016795295.1 Planctomycetota bacterium
GCGCGAACTCGCGCGCAGCGCCCGCGAGCCGGCCCATGGCTTCGACCTGGGCCATGTGCTCGGGCGCCGCGGCGGCGAACACGTCGGCCGGCGCCCCTTCGCGCAGTTGCAGCACCAGCTGCGGGGTGCCGGCGGTGTGCAGTTCGATGCGCAGCTCGGGGTGCTCGGCCTCGAATCGGCGAGCCAGTTCGGCGAACGGCACGGCCAGGGACGCTGCCGCGAACACGCGCACGGGAGCCGGCGTCGAACGGCGCGCGCCGCACGCAGCGGCGAGTCCGCAACCCACCACGAGCAGGCACAGGACCACCGCCAGAGCCGTGCCAGGGACCGGCACCGGGCTGCCGCAGGCGAGATTGGAGATCCGCATTTGCATGGAAGATGCCTTCCATCTCTTGCATCTGCAAGGTTCTGGACGCACCTGTGTCGGCGCAGGATGCTCCGGGCATGCGCCGCACACCACCCAGTCTCGTCCTCCTGTCGGCCGTCGCGCTGGCCGCCTGCCACAGCCAGCCGTCAGCCGTTCCAACCAGTGCCGAGGCCGCGCCCATCGGCGTGCTACAGGTCGACGGAGTCACCCTCACCCCAGGCACCCTGACCTGCGCCGACCTCGAGTCCCTGGGGGCCGAAGACGTGGTGTGGACCTTCCGCGACGTCCAGCACACCTACCGTGCCGTGCCACTGGACCGCCTGCTGAGCGCCCGCGGCTTCGAGCCCGGCGCCGGCGGCAAGGACGTGGCGCCCCGCGACCGCCGGCCTGGCTGGCGGATGGTGTTGCGCGCCCACGGCAGCGACGGGTTCTTCGCCGTGTTCACGGCCGCCGAACTGATGCCGCAGCAGGGGCCGAGTCGGGCCTACGTCGCCTTCGCCCGCGACGGTGCGCCGCTGCCAGCCGACGAAGGGCCCCTGCGCCTCGTGGTGCCGACCGACCGCTCCGGTTCGCGCTGCGTGCGGCACCTGACGCGGCTGCACGCAATCGACATGCGTGCCTGGTCAGTCCGTTGACCGTCCACCGCACCGTCAGCAATGCGGCATCCCCTGCTCTTGCATTCCCACCCGCCCCCGGCGATGAACCGGACCATGACCGAATACCGACTTGGGCAAGCCGCCCAGGTGTTGGGTGTGAGCGTGGACACGGTGCGCCGGCTGGCCGACCAGGGCCGCCTGCGCACCACCCGCACCCGCGGCGGACAGCGGCTCGTTGCCGGCGTCGAACTGGCGCGCCTGGCCAACGCCGCCGCCACCGACGGTTCGCTGCTCGGCAGCTCCTCAGCCCGCAACCATCTGCTCGGCATCGTCACCCGCGTGGTGCGCGACAAAGTGGTGGCGCAGGTCGAATTGCGCTGTGGGCCGTTCCGAATGGTGTCCCTGCTGACGCGCGAATCGGTGGACGATCTCGGTCTCGAACCAGGCGTGCTGGCCCGCGCCGTGGTCAAGGCAACCCACGTGGTGGTGGAACTCGCGCCGAAGGCGGCGAACGAATCGACTGCGCCACGGCGGCGCCGTGCCGGAACGCTGCGGCAGAAGCCGGCAGCTCCGGACGACTGAGCTGCAGACGCACGCGGCGTGCATTCCACCGGGTTGGCCGCTAACTTGCCGGCCCTCTCCAACCCGCCAAGGAACCGCCCATGAACCTGCGCTCGTTCTCGCCCGCGTTGCTGCTCGCCGCCGTCGCCTGCCACAGCGCGCCGAAGCCGGCACCGTGCCCCGACACCCAGGCCATCGTTCTGGCCGTCTACCGCGAACATCCCGAACTGCACC
>JAEUHP010000285.1 GCA_016795295.1 Planctomycetota bacterium
AACGCTGCAGGCCCTCGGTGCGGATCACGTCCGCCGCCGGGTGCAGTTCGGCCATGGGTGCCACCACCGTGTCGCCAGCGAGGTTCACTTGCGCTTGCGCCGCAGCCGCAGCGCGTCGTCGGTCTGGCGCTTCTCGTCCAGTACCACGTGGTCCCATTCCTTGAGGGTGCGCAACGCGGCGACCGGACCGATCACGACCTGCTCCCCCTCGGCGAGGCCTTCGAGCAGCTCGACGTCCATGTCGCCCTGGATGCCGTAGCGGATCGGCCGGAACCGCGCCCGGCCGTCGACCATCACGAACACGCCTTCGAGCTCCTCGAGCTGCAGCCGTTCGGTCGCGGTCAGGACTGGCGGCAGTTCGTCACCGCGCGGCTCGGGAGGAGCGAGATAACGCTTGTCGGGATCGACTTTCACTTCCCGGGCGGTGAGCGCCTGCATCGGCACCACCAAGCAGTTGCTGCGCACCGCAGTGACGATCTCGGCCGTCGCGGTGAGCCCGGGCCGGAGCGCGGCCGGCGGCGCCGTGAGCCGCACCAGCACCCTGAACTCCTTGCCTTCCTGGCTCTGGGTCGCGGTTCCCGACGCCTGGATCGGACTCTGCCCGACTTCGGAGACGACACCGACCAGCTTCTGGTCGCGCAGCGCATCGACCTCGACCACCGCTTCGGCACCGCCCTGCACGCGCACGATCTCGGCCTCGGCCACACGGATCTCGGCCTCGACCACCGACATGTCGGCGATCGTCATCAAGGTGGCGATCGGGTTGCTCTGGATGCCCGGCACGGCGCGCTCGCCCTTCTCGACGTTGAGCTTGGTGACGCGCCCGGACAGTGGCGCGCGCAGCACCGTCTTGCCCAACATGTCGGTGGTGCGCGCCAGCGTGGCCTGCGCCGCGTCGCGCCGGGCTTTGGCGCCCTCGCGCATGGCCTCGGCGGCACTCACCCGCGTCTGCATGGCGTGCAAGTTCGCCTCGCCCTGAGTGCACCGCGCCGCGCTGGCCTCGGCGCGCCGCAGGGCCAACCGCGCTTCGGCGTCGGCGACCTCGAACTCTTCGCTGCCGATCAGGTTCTGCGCGAACAGCTGCTGCTTGCGCTGCAACGACGCGGCGGCGCGGTCCCGGCTGATGGCGGCCTGCTCGACCTCGAGCCGCAGGTTGGCGAGCGCGGTCTCCTCGGCGCGGACATTGGCCACGGCGGTGGCCACTCCGACCTCGGCGTTCTTCGCCTCGGCATCGGCCGCGGCGACCTGGGCCCGGGCGGCGTCGACCTCGGCCCGCAACTGGCGGTCGTCGAGCTTCAGCAGCACCTGGCCCGCTTCGACCACGTCGCCCTCGCGTACCAGCAGCTCGGTGATCAGCCCCGACACTTCAGCCTGGATGTTGACGAACTCCTTGGCCCGAATCTCGCCGGTGCCGGTGACCAGCGAACGCAACACCGGCACGCTCTCCACCCGCGCGGTCAGCACCTTGGTCGGCGGCTTGGGGCGAGTCGCCTGCCAAGCGGCGAAGCTGGCGGCAGCACCGAGCAGAGAAACGAGCAGGGCCTTCGTACGGAACTTCATGGAGCGGGCGGGCGAATGTAGCCGATGCGGCCGAGAATCTGCCGCAGCCGCGCGCCGAACCGGGGTGAAACCGTCGCAGCAACCCCTGACGCCGAACCCCCTGACGCCGAAACCCCTGACGCCGAAACACCTGATGCCGAACCGCCGGCACCCAGGCGGGCGCTCACGACTCTTCGACCGGGCCGTCTTCCCAGTTCTCCACCCAGGAACGCATCTGCTCCCCCAGGTGGTCCAGTTTGCGGCACAAGCAGTCGCGCACCGTCTCCCGCGCCCGCTTGTAGTGGCTGCGCAGGGTCGCTTCCTTGATCCCGCCGAGTTGGGCCGAGATCTCGGCGAACGACAGGTCCTGGCTGCGCCGCAGCAGGTACACCGTCCGGGCATGGCCGGCCAACACGGCGGCGCATTCGCGTTCGGCGTGTTCGAGCTCCCGCGTCGAGACGATCACCGACGGGGTCTCCTGGCGCGGGTCCCGCTGGGCCGCCAGCAGACTTGGGCTGCTGTCCTCGGGCCGCAGCAGGCCCGAGTCGGAGACGATGTTGCGCCGGGCGCGGGCCTGCGCGCGCCACATGTCGAGGTAGACGTTGCCGGCGATGGTCTGCACCCACTTCCAGAACGAGCCCGGACCGCGGTCCTCGAAGGTGCGCACCGACGCCATGATCCGGGACACCACGTCGCTCACCAGATCGTCGAACTCGCACCCGGACGGATAACCCGCCCGGCCGAACCGGGTCTTCAGGTAGCGGATGATCTTCTGCGACAGCAGCTCCCAAGCCACCGGATTCGGTTCGCGGGACACACTGCGCACCAAGCGCTGCGTCTCGCCTCCGACCGGCTCGCCCGGGCGCACATCGCCAGACGACCCCACCTGCGGCACGGGCCCCACAGGCTGTGCCGGACCAGTGCCAGAGCGCGGCGGCAGGTCAGGAGGTGGATTCGAGGCAGCCATACGTCAGCACACAGGACCCGCCAAAGGACCGGCTGCTGTCGCAGGCGCGAGCAGCACCGAGCGGATCCGACCGGAACGCAAAGTTCCAGCATATCCCACAACTGGCCCGGCGCAAATGGCCCCATGCGCGAGGCGCGCTGGCGACGAGAGGCCCACTCGAATGTCCCGAGAATGTACCCTGGGCATGGCCGACTGCGGCGCCCAGGAGACCGGCAACCCTGCGCCGCGTCGCTCAGCGCCCCATGTCCATGAACATGCCACCGTTCTCTTCGGCGAGCTGGCTCAGGAATTCCTTCTGGAACTCGCCGATGGCAATGGTGTGGATGACGATCCGGTACACCTCGTTGTGGCGACGGATCTCCTTGCGGATCTCGTTCGGATCGACCAGCTTGCCGACCGACGGCTTGCCATCGCTCAGAAAATACACGGTGTCCAGCGGACTCTTCACCGCCGCCTTGTCGGCACCCGTGGGCACCGCCTTGGCGGGCTTCTCCGGATCGACGCCGAACGCATACAGCAACGCCTTCAGTGTGTTGGTCTTGCCGGCCGCCAGGTTGGCGGCCCCACTCAGACCCGAGGCCGCCATCTCCTGGCTCTCGCTGCCACCGATCGGCTTCAGGTTCTTGACCCAGGACTTCGCGGCATCGCGGTTGACCACGTTGGCCGGCACCAGCCGCTTCTTCCAAGCATCGATGTCGGTGGCGAAGGCGACGATGTCGAAGTTGGTGTTGTCGGACAGCCCTTCGATCGCCGCCATCAACTCGGCCTGCACGATGGTGAACTTGCGGAAGTCGCGGTAGCCCTGGAACTTCTCGCGCTCGAGCACCAGTTCGTCCATCGACCCTGAGACGTCGATGATGAACAGTACGTTGGTCGAGGTGGTCGGGATCTTGGCGAACGTGGTCGCCTCGCCCTTCTTGCCGTAGAACTGATCGCTCTTCTGGCGCGCTGCGGCCTTCTTGGCCAGTTCCTCGTCGGTCGGAATGCGCCAACCCGGGATCGCGATCTGGGTCTTCCACTGGTCCTGCCAGCGCTCGGGATCGACCCCGAGATCCATCCCGGTGATGCGAAACAGCGCGTCCGCGCATTCGGTGCGCAGCCGCCCGGTCTTCTTCATCAGGTCGATCATCGGCTGCACCGCGTCCATCGGCCGCAGTGCCGCCAGAGCCCCGATCGCGGCGCTCTGCACCTGCCACTGCGGATCGGCGAGCAGACCGATCAGGGGCTTGGCGGTGTCGCCCAGTTTGAACGCGCCAGCAGCATCCGCAGCGGCCATGCGCACCAAGGGATCGGCGTCGCCGAGCAACCGCGGCAGCAGACCAGCCGCCCCCGGACTGCCGATCGCGTGCAGGGCGCGAGCCGCCTCGTAGCGCGTCGCGTTGCTGGCCTTGGGATCCATGGCGACGGCCTCGATCGCCGGCAGTGCCGAAGCCACCTTGCTGCGCCCGAACACCTTGACCAGGAGTGCGATCTGTTCGGCGTCCTTCTGCTTCGGCAGTTCGTCGATCCAGGTCTGGAAGGTGGCCGGGGCGCGGAAGGTCTCGAGCACCGCGAACGCCGCCTGCTGGATCCCAGCACTCGGGTGCCGGCACAGCTTCAGCAGCTCGTCGGCCGCGGGCCGGCACTCGTTGCCGCGCAGCGTGTCGATCGCCGCGATCTGGGAGGCCTCGTCCTTGACCTTCTTCCAGTACTTCAGGAACTCACGCGTGGCGTCGAGTCGAGCCGCCTCGTCTTGGGCGCACAGGGAGAACAGGCTGGAGAACAGCCACAGGAAGCAGAGCAGGCGAAGCGAGCGCATGAAGGGAGAGGGGTTGGGGCTCCGGCAGCGCCCAGTCTAACCACAGTGGCGGCCCGCGGCGCGCCTCGACCCGGGGGTTGGCAACGCGCGCAGCTGCCGAGCGGTCACACCTCGCGGACCACCACCGGCAGTCGTTCGCGCTGGGCCAACGACACCGCAGCACTGAGTCCGGCGAAGCCGACCCGCGCGGCGTCCAACAGCCCGCCCCCCGCTTCGGCCGGCAACTGGGCCCAGGCCGCCACGGCCTCGGCGTCGGCGCCGAAGGTGCGCTGGTTCAGCCAACGCAACTGGTCGGCGAGCACGGCCGTGCTGCCCACCTCCGCCGTCGCGCCGTCGGGCAGCGGCACGCGCAGCGTGGCCGGGAAGTCCCCGGGCAGCCACACCCGGCACGCCAGGATCTGCCCGTACAGGCTGCGCGGGAACTTGGCATCCGCCGCCGCGCGGTAAGCCGCGTCGAGCTCGAGCAGGGGCGGCACGGTGTCGGGCAGTTCGAGGTCGCTGCGTTCGGCGTAGAAGGCGAAGCAGCGCAGCGCCAGCCAACCAGAAACCCCCAGGTCGAAGACGCCACCGGCAGCGGACCGTTCGTCCCATTCGAGCTGCCTGGCCACGGCCGGAGCCACGGCCGCACGCAGATCCGCGCGCCAGGATTCGGTGCCAGACCAAAGGTGATGCACAGCGATCGAATCGCCCGCGAAGTAGCGCGCCAGAGATCCTACGTGGGCACTTGCCATGGGCGGTCCATTCCTCAGTGTGACGAGAACTGCGGTTCGGCCCACTCTGGCTCGAAGAAGCCGCGTTCGACGATCTCCCAGACCAACGCCCCTGGGCGCTTTGCCCCCGGCTCCCGCAGGGCGGCCAGCGCCTTGGCCATCGGCGCGATGCTGGCGGCACCGTTCTCGCCGAACAGGCGCACTGGACGGCCCAGGGCCAGCGCCAGAGCGGGCATGCCGTTCTCGCGGCTGAAACTGGTACCAACCAGCCACACCGGCGCGTCCGCCGCAGTGCCGTCGAGCCGGGTCGCCAGCGCGGGATCGGCCGACGCCACCGAGTAATACTCGCGCAGTTCGCCGAAGCTGTGCGCGGTGAGGGACAACCCGACGGTGATCCGCCGGCCGTCCACCCACGGCAGATCGGCGGTGGCCAGCCCCAACATCGCCACCAGATCGCCGAGCGCCTGGAAGGTGGTGCGCGGACCGAGCTGGACGGCGCCGCGCGGGCCGAGACTGGCACCGCAACGCGCTTCGACCGCCGCCGCCACGGCCTGCCCGGCGACCAGGGCGCCGAAGGGCAACCAATGGGTGTCGCCGCGGAAGTAGAGCGGTCGTGTGGGCTCCGCGGCCTTCGCCGCCGCCATCGCCGCAGCCACGTCGACAACCGGCAGGCCGACCGCCTGCAGTTCGGCCAGCACGGTCGCATACGTGGCATCCGCCGGCAGCGCGCTCTTCAGGAACTCGGGGTGGACCCGGGTCTTGTTCGGCACCAGCGAGACGAACAGTTCGACGCCGGCGGCGGCGCACTCTGCGCGCACGGCGGCGAAGGTCTGGGCGCGCGCGGCCCGCCGCTGGGCGAACGACTGGGGCGAACCCTGGTCCGCACGCAGGAACAACCAGCCGTCCCGACCGACCTGCACCGATGGGCTGTTGGCCACGCCGCAGGCGAGCAGCAGCTCGTTCCACGGCGCCCGCAGCCAGAACGCCACGGGCGACGCCTGCTGCAGGTGCCGTTCGACCCGCCCCATCCAGGCACCGCTCTGCAAGTCCGCCCAATCGGGTTCCGGCCAGGGTGTCTGGCTGCGCGTCGGGATCAGCGCTTCGCGCCGACCGAGCAGGCCGTGCCAGACGGTGTGCAGCACCGGCACGCTGCCGAGCAGGCACGCAACCAGGAGCACGGCGTGCCAACGCACCGCCCATTGCAGTGGGGTCTGCGGCCGCGGCACGCCGAGCGGCGGCAGTGCGTTCGCCGCGGCGGTTTCGGGCTCGAGTGCAGCAGGGGTCATCGGCACCTCAGAAGCGGAAGTAGAGGAACGGCACGAAGTCGCTGGCCAGGAGCTGCGCCAAGGCCAAGACGAAGGCCACCAGAACCAGAGCCATCACGACCGGCTGGCAGCGCACCACCAGCACTTCGCTGCGCGGGGCGCCGAAGGCGATCGCGAGACCGAGCCCGAGCGCCCCGTAAGCCAACGGCGCCTGGTCGCCGAGTGCGGGCCACGCGCCCGCGCCAGCCATGCCCAGCATGCCGCGCCACACCGACCACAGTTCGGCCACGCTGCCGGCGCGGAACACCACCCAGCCGAACACCACCACCACGAACGTGCAGGCGATCTGCGCCGGCCACGGCAGGCGGCCGTACGGCGCGCGTCTGCCGAGGCGGCGCTCCAGGCACAGGAACAGCCCCTGCCAGGCACCCCACAGCAGGAACGTCCACTGCGCACCGTGCCACAGCCCACCGAGCAACATGGTGGCGGCGAGGTTGGCGTAGGTGCGCCGTTCGCCGTGGCGGTTGCCGCCGAGCGGCACGTAGAGGTAGTCGCGCAGCCACGTCGACAGGCTGATGTGCCAGCGCCGCCAGAACTCGGTGATGCTGTGCGCGCGGTACGGAGCGGCGAAGTTGCTCGGGAAGCGAAAGCCCAACATCAGGCCGAGCCCGATCGCCATGTCGCTGTAGCCGGAGAAGTCGAAATAGATCTGCACCGTGTAGCCGAGCGCGCCGAGCCAAGCGTCCAGAGCCCCGGGCGCAGCACCGTCGAACACCGCCGCGACCAACGGTGCAACGCGATCGGCGATCAGCACCTTCTTGACGAACCCCAATGCGAACAGCAGCACGCCGTCGCTGACCATCAGGAAGGTGACGACCCGCTCACGCAAGGACGACTCGATGTCGCGGTAGCGAACGATCGGCCCCGCGACCAGCTGCGGGAACATCGACACGAAGCACAACAGGTCGAGGAGCGAACGCACCGGGCGCACGTCCCCGCGGTAGACGTCGATGGTGTAACTCATCGACTGGAAGGTGAAGAAGCTGATGCCGACCGGCAGCAGCACTTCCTGCCAGGCGAGCGGCCACGGCGCCAAGTCGTTCCAGGTCGCGGCGAACAAGTTCGCGTA
>JAEUHP010000005.1 GCA_016795295.1 Planctomycetota bacterium
TGCTCTGGGTTCGGGGCCCTGCAGGGCCTCAAGTACAACGATGCGAACGGCAATGGCCAACGGGATGTCGGCGAGCCGGCGCTGCCGGGTTGGCACATTCGCCTCTACTCCTCGGGGGTGCCCGTGGCCACCGCCACCACCGACAGCGAAGGGTACTACAACTTCACCTACCTGCAGCCCGGCACCTACACGATCGCCGAGACGCAACAGGCTGGTTGGACGCAGACGGCGCCGCTTGGCGGGGTGCACGTGGTCCATGTCAGTGCCTTGCAGGGCCTGCGCGGCCTGGACTTCGGCAATCGCAACGTCGAGCCGTGCTTCGACTCGGACTTCGGCATACTGCTCGGAACGGGTGACGACGTCACCCTGCCGCTGGCACCCATCGGCTTTGCCTTTCCGTTCGCCGGGGCCACCTACTCGGACTGCTACGTGACGACGAACGGCTTCCTCTACCTGCGCAATGGCGCGGCCAGCTCTCTGCCGAGTGCGCGCTGCTGTGAGGGGACTGCTGCCGGCCTGCTCGCCAACACCAATGGGCCGATGGTCTGTCCGCTGTGGAACGACCTGCTGCTGGTGCCTGGCGGTGACAGTGGCGTCTACATGAAGCGCAGTCTCTCGGCGACGACCTTCACCTGGTGCAACGCCATCGAGTATGGCGACGCGCAGAACAGCAGATTCCATGTGCAGTTGAAGCTGCACCAATCCGGGCAGATCGACTTCACCTACACCTCCCACTTGCGGATCCGCACGACCGGCGCGGCCCTGGTCGGCGTTTCGCCTGGCGGCAATGCCGTGGATCCGGGATTTTCATACCTGGCAACAGGCCCGAACGTCGCTTCGAGCTCGATCTACCAGTTGTTCGACAATGGCAGCCGACCATTCGATCTCAATGGCAAGAAGGTGACTCTGATCCCCACCATGCAGGGTTCGACATACGGTTGGAACGTCGGCGTCACGCCATGCGCGTGGGCGGCAACCGCCAGCATCGTGTTTCAGGGCGTCGGCTGCGTCATGCATCCGAAGCTGTGCTACGAGGCCTTCGACGTCGCCCGCGTGTTCGACCTGGTCGGCAGTTCGCTCTCGTGGATCCGATGGATCGATCGCTCCCTGGTTGCGCCGAGTTCCGGCCCGTTCGTGCCGCCCTCGGGTGCCGCCACGGCTCTGGTGATGGGTGACGACACGGAGGTCACGGTGGGGCTGTCGGCGCCGATGCCGGCTGCGGGGTCGACCACCTCCGCGCTGACGATCTGCAGCAACGGCTTCGTGTCGACCTCGCCCGGCAATGGTGTCGGTTGGAACCCCACCCCGGCCGCGCTGCTCGGTCGGCCACAGCCGATGTGGTGCTCGTGGTGCGACTACGACCCGAGCATCCCGGGCAGTGGGCAGATCAAGTTCGAAGAGGTGGGTGGTCTGGCGATCGTCACCTGGGACGGTGTCTACGTCCGTGGTACCACCGCTCCGGACACCTTCCAGTTCCAGTTCGATCTGGCGACGGGCGATGTTGCGTGCGTCTGGCAGTCGTGCGGCAGCCCCGGAACTCGGCGGCTCGTGGGGTCCACCACTGGCGGAGCGGTGCAGGATCCTGGCAGCGTCGACTGGTCGGCGACTGGCCCAGGGTCGGTCGAGGTCCGAGATGTCGAGGTGTTCCCTCTCGGGATTGTCGTCTCCGGTCGTCCTGTGCCGGGGTCGGTGGTTGCGCTGGATGCAGTGAACATGCCGAGTGGAACCATGCTGGGGGCGATGCTCCTCGGGCTCACTCGGTTCGATCCGGGCTTGCCCCTCGCCGCGCTCGGCATGCCCGGCTGCTACCAATACAACGAAGGCTCGGCCGTGCACCTGTTCCTGCCACCTGCGACCGGCATGGTCGTGCAGATGCCCTTCGGCACGGCGTTCCTCGGCTTCCAGCTGCAAGCGCAGGCGGCGGTCCTGGCGCCAGGGTCGACGCCGCTGGGCGTCCTGACCAGCGGTGGCGTGCAGTTGCAGATCGGCTACTGAGCCGCTGCGGCGGCCTCTCCCGGACCGACGCAGGTCCGGGAGGGCGCCGAGGCTGCGGGTCTGGGTGCGCCCGCCGCGGATTTCGCTACCATTTCGCGGGTCGCCATTCCCTAGCAGGTATGGCCCACCTCATGACGACGTCTCCCGCCGTGCCGCCTCTGATCGCTGGCGACTGCCTCGCGCGCGACGAGTTCGAACGGCGCTATTCGGCGATGCCGGACCTGAAGAAGGCCGAACT
>JAEUHP010000021.1 GCA_016795295.1 Planctomycetota bacterium
GGCCATCACGCCGCTGTGGAACGTCGTGGTCTCGGATGTGTTCGGCGCCGAGTTGCTGCCGCAGAGCACGGCGGCGCGGCAGAGCCTCCGCACGGGCGAGAATCGCGAAGGCACGGCCCAGGGCGAGCGCCTGCGCGCCGCCCGGGACTTCTGGGTGCAGTCGTCGAGCCTGAACGGCCGTGCCGCGGACGTTCGCCGGCTGCGCGCCCTGCTCCAGTGACGGAGAGCGGCTGCGAAGGGCAACCGAGACCGCTGTGGCAGGGGCGGCTGGCCCGAGCCCGGCGCCGCGAAGGTGGCAATGGGCCAAACGCCAGGAACCACCCGGCGCACACGCCTAGAACACGATGCCGCCGCCGACCAGGAACCCACCCAGGTTCAGATCGAAATCGGCGCGTTTGCCGTCGATCTCCCCGCGCCCGGCGAACTGCAGATACCGGTAGCCGACGAACAGATCGAGCAGCCGCCATGGGCGCACGTGCAACAGCGCTTCGGCGTCCAGCACCTTGGCGCGCACGTCGCTGATGTCGAGCTCGAGATAGCCGAGCTCGGCCGTGAACTTCGCGAGCCCGAGGTCGACGGCGCCGCGCAGGAACGGCAGCGGCAGCGGCGCCTGGAAGTCGAGTTGCTCACGGCGCACGCCGAGCACGTCCTCCACCGCCAGATCGAGCCCCAGATAGTCGACCGCCAGCCCTGGCGACAACGCCACCGGGCCGAGTGCGATGTCGAAGGCCAGAGCGGCCTTGACGTTCACCAGTTCGAGTTCCGAATACACGGGTGTGCCTGCGGCGAGACCGCTGCCGAAGTCGGCCTGCAGCACACCATCGCCCGAGTCCTGGAACTGGAAGCCGGAGACCGACAGCACCGGCGAGCCCAGATCGAGGGCGAGACGCCCATAGGGCGAACCCTGCCGGTCGCCGAGGCCGAACGCGCTCTCGACGTCCTGGCGGATCGACACGGGCGCGCCGTCGCGTGGACCGTCGGTCGGGTTCTCCTGGTAGCCGAAGTTGCCGCTGAGCCGGAGTGGCGCGTAGCCGACGTCGGCCTCGAGCTGGGGCACCGAGAAGCAGCCGGACAGCGCGACCGAGCCGAGCCAGAGGATGCCGCCGCGGAACGTGACGGCGGCCATCAGCGGCGCACCGTGATCTCGTAGGTGTCGAGATCGACCTCGAAGTAGCCCTTCAAACCCAACACGTAGACCCGCGCGGTGCCGGCACTGCGGAACCGCAGTTCGCCGATGGCGCCGGCCGCGGCCGAGACCAGTTCGAACTGCACGTCGCCGGATGGAACTTCCCGGCTCGGCGTGGAGTCGGTCTGCAGGGCGCGGAACTCGAAGCCCAGGGTGCAGGCATCGCTGCCCGAGACCACGATGGTCGAAGCGGCCGCTGGCGGCGGGCCACCGGCCGGAGTGGCCGTGGTGGAGCGCAATTCGAGCAGCCGGTTCGGTTGGTCGGCGGGCGCCAGGACCGCGGTGACCGCCCCGGAGCCGGCCACGGTTGGGCCCGACATCACCCATTCGCAGACCAGGAAACTACTGCCAGGGAAGCCTGCCCGCAGGTCGACAGCGGCGTCTTCGACGGCCTGGGCCAGGCTGTCGGCGGTGACGTCGAGGTTCTGCCGCACACCGGTGGGACTGTAGAAGGACAGGGTCGCCGCCAGTGTGTAGCCCGGCAGCGTGAGGGCGGCAGCAACCGTGCCGTTGCTCTGCTCGGACCACACGAGACCGGACGGATCCGCTGGGTTCGCCCCGTCGGCCAACCGCCAGAGTTTGGCGAACTGCAGCAGGGTGGAGAGCTTGTCGAGCTGCTCGGGCAGGCAGTCGGCGAGCAGCTCGACGGCGGCCTGACGTTCGGCATCGACGGTTCCGGTGATCTCGCTCTTGCAGGCTGGACCGAAGGCCAGGGCGAGAAGAGCGAGTGCTGCGCGGGGTGGCTTCATGGCTGGGTGTGCCGGTGTAGTCTGCCAGCGGCGGCTGGCAACCGCCGCTGGCAAGGCGGCAATGCAACCGCGCATCGACTACAACCTGGGCATGACTGGAACCGATCCGTTCGCGCCGCCGCCCCACCGAGCCGTGTTCTGCAACCGCACGTTGAACATGCGCTCGATCCAGGCGGTCGGCTTCGACATGGACTACACGCTGGTGCACTACGACGTGCACGCGTGGGAAGCGCGTGCGTTCGCCCACGTGCAGCAGCGGCTGCAACAGCGGGGGCTGCCGGCGGATGCGCTGCGCTTCCAGCCCGAACAGTTCGCCCGCGGCCTGATCGTCGACAAGCAGCTCGGCAACCTGGTCAAGGCCAACCGCTTCGGTTACGTGACGCAGGCTGCGCACGGCACGCGCCTCTTGCCCCACGACGAGCAGCGGCGCAGCTACAGCCAAGTGTGGGTGGATCTGAGCGAGAGCCGCTGGGTGTTCTTGAACACTCTGTTCTCGCTGTCGGAAGCGTGTTTGTACGGGCAACTGGTCGACCTGCTGGACGCTGGCCGGCTGCCGGCGGGGCTCGACTACGCGGCGCTGCACGGCCTGGTGGCCAGCACCATGGACGCCGCGCACCTGGAGGGCGCGCTCAAGGCCGAGATCATCGCCGATCCGGCCCGGTTCGTCCCCCCGGACGCCGAACTGGTGCAGACGCTGCGCGACCTGAAGCACGCCGGCAAGAAGCTGTTCCTGGCCACCAACAGCGAGTGGCACTACACCGAACCGATGATGCGCTGGGCCTTCGACCGCCATCTCGGCGGTTCGTGGCGCGAACTGTTCGATCTGGTGATCGTGCAGGCGAAGAAGCCCGGCTTCTTCGACGGCGAAGCGCCGTTCGTCGAGATTCGCGACGGGGTCCCCGCCGCGACCCCGCACACGGGGCGGCTGTTGCCCGGCCATGTCTACCGCGGTGGCAACGCCGGCTTGGTGGAGCGCCACTTCGGCCTGCCCGGCGAAGCGATCCTCTACGTCGGCGACCACGTCTACGCCGACGTGCACGTCTCGAGCCAGATCCGCCGCTGGCGCACCGCGCTGATCCTGCGCGAACTCGAAGACGAGTTGGCGGCCGAGCAGAGTTTCGCTGCGGGCCAGGCGGAGTTGCACGCACTGATGGCCGAGAAGGATCGGCACGACCGCGAACAGGCCATGCTGCGCCTGTGCCTGCAACGCCTGGAGCACGGCGAACCACTGCCCGCCGGCTGCCACGGCCCAGCCACCGCGATCCACGAGCGGCTGCGCACCCTGCGCGGAGCCGCCGAGGCCCTCGACCAGCGCATCGCCCCGCTGGCCAAGGCCGCGGGCGAACTGGCCCATTCGCGCTGGGGCCTGTTGCTGCGCGCCGGCAACGACAAGAGCCGGCTGGCGCGCCAGATCGAACGCCACGCCGACGTCTACACGTCGCGGGTGGCCAACTTCCTGCACGTCACGCCGTTCGGCTATCTGCGCGCGGCGCGTGGCTCCTTGCCGCACGACGTGCGCCCCGCCTGAGGACGGCGCCCAGCCTGAGGACGAACGGACGCGCGCTGAGCCCACCCGCCACGGCACGCCAGTTCGCGGCACGGCAGATCACGGCACGGCGGATCACTGCACGACGAAGCGCACGGCGTTGCTGAACGAGAACGGAATCGCTGCCGTGCTGCCGGCGTCGAGGCCTGCGAGCTGTGTGCTCAAGAACAAGCCGACCAGACCTGGGCTCGCCGGAATGGCGAACGGGAACCTCACGTGGCCGGCGGCCCCGACCGTGGTGTTGCTGCGCACGGTGCCGGTGCCGGCGAGTCCGAACGTGGCGTTGAGCAGGTCGGTGTTCTGCGTGCAGCCGAGCGCGGCCCCTGGGATCGGCACGGCCGACCAGTTGGGATCCCAGCCCACCGCGAGCACCGCCAGCGCGCCGGGAGCGAACCCACTGCCTTCGATCTTGAAGGCGGCATTGCCGAGGTTGGGCACTTCGTTGGTGAAGGCGACACCGATCCGGCCATTGGTGGCCGCGCAGGCAGTGCCGAGATTGCTGACCGCCGCGCTCTCCAGGTAGTTGCAGAACAGGCGATACTTGAGCGGCTGTGGGGTGCCGACCAGCCAATTCACTCCACTGCGGCGCATCATCGGCAGGGTGAAGCCACCGGGCTCGTAGGGCAGCCGGCTGCTGCCCGGGTCGGTCCACACCAGCCAGTAGTCGTTGCCCTGGATCACCGGCACGGTCTGGTCGAAATTGCAGCCCTGCCAAGTGACCCCCAATCCTGGAGCGATCTGCCAAGTACCGCCACCGAGCCGGAATCCGGGCGCATTGGTCGTCGGATCGTGGTCCCACAGCTCCAGGGTCTCGAAGCCGGGCGTGAGGTTGACGTTGCCCGTGTAGAGCTGGCCGGCCAACACCACCCCCGTGCTGGGCGCCTGGAACTGGTAGGCGAAGACGTTCGGGGCGGTGAAGCCGTAGCCCGAGATCGAGGTCGTGACCGAGGTCGAGCTGTCGTTGCCCGCAAAGCAGGGGGCAGCTTGGGCGCAGAGCGAGGTGGTCAGGCAGGCGAGCAGAAGGCAGCGCATGGCGAACTCCGTGGCGTGCTGGCAGGGGGGACGAAACCGAGACCGACGAAGGTACCGGCGGACCAGCGGCCGCCCGCCGAGTACAAGTTCGTTACGAAACCTGCGGCGGCAGCCGGCCCTCGCGCCGGCCACGCCACAGATAGAACAGCGTCAGGGCGATCACCCCGGTGGTGAACACGCCCATCAGCACCGAGCCCCCTTGCGGCATGCTGCGGGTCAGGAAGTTCGCGATCTGCTTCTCTCCCACCACGACCGGCATGAACGGCGCCACCTTCACCGGCGCTTTCGGGTCGAGGTCGTGGCCGAACTCCCACAGCATCCAGACGAACCGGCCGAACGCCACCGTCGAGATGTAGACCGCCACCATCGACAGGTCGATCAAGGTGCGCACGTTGCCGAGCAGGGCCGCACGCAGGGCCAGCAGGGCCATCGCCGCGATGCCGAACGGCAGCCAGTCGAGATCGCGCAGCTCCTCGCGCGTGATCGTGTGCATGCCGATGTAGTGGTTGAGCGTGTTGATCTCCTGGATGTCGTGCCCGTCGTTGCCGCCGACCACCTGGTAGGCATAGATGTCCATCGACAGGCCGTCCGGATACTGCGGCGCCTTCATGCTGATGCGCCAGAGCGGGAACAGAAAACTGAGCAGCAGCGGCACCACCAAGGCCACCAGGACCAGGCGGCCCACGCCGCGCAGCGGCACGTCGAGGAACTCCCAGAAATTGTCGGCGGTACGTTTCATGTGTTCCCTCACACGAGGTCGCGGCGCCGGAACGCGCCGAGCCCCCAAACCCAGGCGGTGATGCCCAGCAACAGCGGCCAACCGAGGCCCAGGGCCAGCAGGCCCTGCGGGCCGATTCGGTTGGCCAGAAAGAAGCCGACGGGGCCGAAGGTGGCCAGCTCAGGCTGCGCCGCGGACAAGAGAGCGAGCCTGGCGCACTGCACGGGATTGAGCGCCGCCAGGGTGAACACCGCTTGCGGCGGCAGTTCCCACTGCAGCATCACCCCCACCAACCCGAAGTCGAGCAGCAGCACGGCACCGACCCAACCCAGGATGGTCAGCATCAGGGCCTTGCTCTGGTTGCGCACCAGCGTCGACAGGCACAAACCCAGCGCCGTGAAGCACAGCAGCAGCACCGTGCTGACCGCCAGCCCGCGCCACAGGAACGCCCAAGGGACTTCTTGGCCGAAACCAACGGCCCCGGCGACCGCCAGAAGCGGCATGGTGACCAACAGCGGCACGACCAGTGCTGCGGCGCGCACCAGGGTGATGCCCGTGTAGTAACCGGCGCGGCTCATCGGCTGGCTCAGCAGCAGCTCCAGCGAACCGTCGTCGCGCGCGCTGTTGACCACCTGGCTGGTGGCCGAGAGCGCCAGCAGCGGCAGGAGGAACAGCAGCGCATGGCTCCACGACAGGAGCGCACGCCCCATGCCGGTGAAGCCGACCACCCCCGATTCGTTGCTGCCGACCAACACGAAGGTGGCCGCCAGCACGCCGTGCACACACACGCAGAACCACAGCCAGCGCGAGCGCAGCACTTCGGCGAGGTCCAGCCGGGCGGCGACCAGGATCTGTCCGCGCAGGTTCATCGGCCACTCCCGTGACCCGAGGTCTGCTCGAGCACCTTGCGGCGCACCTCGTCGGCATCGAGCGCAGAGCGTTCGCGGGCGTCGACGGCAGCGAAGCCGAAGCCCATCGGCGTCTTGTCCGCCGGCACGAACCCCACCTCGGCCAGCGGGATCCAGCGCTCCTCGCGGTGGTGTCGCAGGTACACCGAGCGCACCGCGCGTTGCGATTCGGCCAGATACAGGAACAGACAGCCCGGATCGTCGAAGGCATGCTGCCGGCCGTCGGCCGTGGTGAGCTGCGCCGCGAAGCGCGGTTCGCCCACGTGCATGCCGCACGCCGCACAGGCGGCTTTGTCCCAGACCACGGCGAACGGTCCGGTGTCGGTGTCCTGCGCCGCGAACACCGAGTACCCGACGGCCGAGCCGACCACGGCGAGCACCGTGCCGAGCAGCAAGAAGGGCAAGACATGGGTACCGAGGCGGCTCATCGCAGGTCTCCTTTGGACTGCAGTCGTTCGATGTCGCGGGCCAACACGTCACGCACCTGACCGTTCAGGCTGCGCCCGATCTCACCGAGCAGGTGGGCGCGCTCGCCGACCGGCAGGCTGCGGCTCCACCAGCCACCGGTGCCGGGTTGGAACCCGCGCTCGCGCAGCCAAGCTTCGGCCGCACCGGCCGCCACACACACTTCGACCACGGCTTCGGCGTGGTCGTCGAGATACGCCGCCGCGGGCCCCGACCAGGCGAGGCGGCCTTCCTGGAGCACCACCACACGGTCGACCAGGCGCCGGATCTCGTCGAGCCGGTGCGAACAGAGCAGCACCGTGGTGGCCGTGGCCAGTCCCTCCACCAGGCGGAAGAACACCGCGCGGCTCTGTGGGTCCATGCTGGCCGTCGGCTCGTCGAGCACCAGGAACGGCGCGTCGGCCGCGAGCGCCAACGCCGCCAGCACCTTCTGCCGCTGGCCGCCGGACAAGGCCCGGAACGGTCGCGCGGCGAGCCCCGCGAGCTCGACGCCGAGTTCGCGGGCGAGCGCTTCGACTCGCGGCACGGCGATGCCACGCAGCGCCGCCACCGCGCGTACCACGTCGCGCACCGGCGCCGCCAGGCGGGGCGCGATCTGCGGCACGTAGGCGATCGCCCGGGCCAGTTCGGCGCGGCGGTCGGCAACCGGCTGGCCATCGGCCAGCAGTTCGCCGTCGACGGCGAGCATGCCGAGCAGGGCCCGCACCAGGGTCGACTTGCCCGAGCCGTTCGGCCCGATCAGAGCGGTGCGGCTGCCGGCCGGCAACGCCAGCGACACGCGGTCGAGGGCGAGCACGCGGCCAAAGCGTTTGCTCAGGTCACGGATGACGAGGTCCATGGTCGGCCTTGGGGGTCCAGGAAGTGGGCGATGGCGCCATGCGCGGCGCGGCATCGCGCAGCAGCACCTTCGGCGCGAACAACGGCAGCACCTCGCCGACCATGTCGACCAGGCCCATCGCCGGCGCCCCGTGCAGCAGCGCCAGTTCGGGAAAGCGGCCTTCGAGCTGGGTCGACAGGCGCCGGAATTCGAACGCCACGTCGCCGCGGCCGTCGCCGTCGAGGTCGTAGCCGCGGTAGGCGTCGTAGTGGTTGCCGACGAACTCGGCGCCCAGGGCATCGCCTTGGCCACCCACGGCCACCACGGCGCCGTTGTCGCGAAACTGGTTGTCGGCGAACAGCGAGCGCTTCACGGCCGAATGCAGTTTCACGGCCGTCTCGTGGCCACGCACCACGTTGCGCACGTAGCGATTGTGGTGGGCGGGATCGAGCGGCGAAGCGTCGGCGTAGATGCCGGTGGTGTTGGCCAGGAACCAATTGTCCTCCACCACCACGTCACCGGCCTCTTTGAGGCCGAGCCCGATGCCCGCAGCCCCCCCGGCCCGCGCCAGCAGATTGCGCCGCAGGGTGATGCCGCGGCTGTACATCACGAACACCCCGACTTCGCAGTCGACGTAGTGGCTGTCTGCCAGCGTGTTGTCGTGGCTGTACATGAAGTGGGTGCCGTAGCGGGAGCGGTACACACGGTTGTGCTCCAGACGGTTGCGCGACGAGTACCACACCACCAGATCGCGAGAATCCACGACCGAGCAGTCCACCACCTCGCTGTCGTTGGTCTCCCACAGCCGGATGCCGTCACCGCGCAGTCCCATCGCCGGCAGGCCGGTGCCGAACACCGAGCAGCCACGCACCACCGCTCGTGCGCAGCCTTCGACCAGGATGCCGAACAGCGAATCGCGCACGGTGAGCCGTTCGGCCACCAAGTCCTTGCCCTGCAACCAGACGCCCCCGTCCATCAGGTCGAATCGTTGGCCGGAGCCGCGCACGGTGAAGCCGCGCAGGCTGGCCGCATCGGTCTGCACGCGCACCGTCGACCCCTCGCTGCCGACGATGCACGCCTCTGGCGGGCCGAACAGGTGCAGGGGCTTGGCGATGCGCACGGGGCCGCGGTGTTCGCCTGGGGCCAGCAGCAGCGTCGCACCGGGAGCCGCGGCGTCGATCGCCGCCTGGAGATCGGCGCCGGCGGGCACTTCGACGCCAGCGGGCCGTGGCAGTGGCGCCGCGGCGGCTTCATGGGCAGTTGCACCACCACAGGCAGCGCAGCCGAGACAGAACAGGAACAGGGATCGCATGACCGGGACGGGAAACGGTGGTTGCGAACCGAATCGGGCGGCCGGCCACGCGCCGGCCGCCACGACTGGCGGGGCTACTTGGGCTCGACCAGCAGGTAGCCGGCCATCTCCAAGTGCAACGCGCTGCAGAACTCGGTGCAGTAGAAGGGGAACACCCCGGCCTTGTTGGCCACGAACTCGATGTTGCAGTGTTTGCCCGGTTCGAGGCTGACGTTGACGTTCTGCCCGCCGATGGCGAGGCCATGGGTGGCGTCCTTCGCCTGTTCGACGTTGGTCACGTGCAGGAACACCCGATCGCCTTCCTTCACCCGCACGATGTCGGGGGTGAAGTGGCTGCGCACCGAAGTCATGTAGACGTGCACGCCGTCGGCCTTGCGCTCGATGCGTTCCTTGCCGGCGATGGTCGCGTTCGGGTCGACCGCGTGGGTGTAGGGATTCATGCCGATCGGCTTGTAGACCTCGATCGGCTTCAGCTTGCCGGCCTTGACCATCTGCGCGTTGTGCGGTTCGCCGAGCGGCAGCGGCATGTCGTAGAGCAGGGTCATCTTCTCACCGCTGATGTCGACCAGCTGGAAGTTCTGCGGCAGCAGCGGCCCGACCGGCGCAAAGCGGTCCAGCGCCCACTTGTTCATCGCGATCAGGTACTTGCCGTCCGGGCTGACCGTGTCGCCTTCCGCAGCCACCAGGTGGCCGATGTTGAAGTGTGTGTCGAGCTTGTCGACCACCTTCAGGTCCTTGAGCGACCACTTCGCGACCACCGTCTCGATGAACACCGAGGTGTAGGCAAACCCTTTGTCGTCGAACACCGTGTGCAACGGGCCGAGGCCGATCTCGCACTGGCCGAAGATCGACTTCTTGAAGTCGAGGATCGGCACGCCATAGGGGTCCTTGCCGACGTACTGCTTCTGCTCCATCTGCTCGGCGATCTTCAGGATGTCGTAGACCGTCGTGTGGGTGTCGAGTTTGCCGCCGACCACCACACCGGTGCCGTCGGGCGTCACGTCGCAACCGTGCGGGCTCTTCGGCTGCGGCACGAACGCCAGCAGACCTTCGTCGATGGCGGTCTGCATGCGGATCACGCGCATGCCGGCGATGGTCTCGGTCTTGCCGGCCTTGGCCACCGCTTCCGCCTTGCGCCACGGAATGCAGTGCAAGTAGTCCATGTCGTTCTGCGTGGCGCCCGACTCGAGCGGTGGCTTGCCTTCGAGGATGCCGCCGTAGGCGCGCTCGGTGTTGATCGAGTTGCAGAACACCCAGCCGTCGCTGACCTTCTTGCCGCAATCGGCCAGGTCCTGCATGTACGGCGGCAGCTCGATGGCGAACGAGTCGGCCGGCACGATCCGCCCTTGCTTGCGATCGAACTTCCAGAAGATCATCGCGCCGCGGTACTTGGTGTCGAACTCGCTGACGTCGGCATAGACCCCGCCCAAGGGGGCGGGATACTGCGAAGTCTCGATCACGTAGTCGGTGTTGGGCGTGACGAAAGTCGCGCCGTGTTCGCTGGCGATCAGTTCGCTGCCGACGATCTGCTTGGTGACGAAATCCGACAGATCGATCACCGCGACCCGCGGGTTGCACTTGTCGTTGATGAACAGGAACTGGCCGTCGTATTCGCCAGCCGTCTCACTGAGGGCCGGGTGGTGCGTGTCGGCCCAGGTGATCTCCTGGCCGCCGCGGAAACCCTGCCGCAGCACTTCGCCACTCTCGTCGCCATAGCCGAAGCCCTGCCACGGCTCCGGGGTGAACACGCCGATGTACTTCAGGATGCGCATGCTCGGCACGCCGATCACGATCACGTTGCCGCCATGGCCGCCCGACGCGAACGTGTAGTACTCGTCGTGCTTGCCGGTCGGCGTGTAGGTCTTCAGCGCCGCCTGCACGTCGGCCTCGGTGAGGCCACGCGTCTGCATCAGCGCCAGCACATCCTTGCCAGCTCCGCCACCCTGGGCCTGTGCACCGGAACGGCCGCCGCAGGCCGCCACCATGGCGGCAGTCGCGAGCAGGGCCACGGAACGAACGGAACGATGCTGCAAACGAACAGTCATGGGAATCCTCGTGCAGTGGAGAGAGGATTGGAATGGGTCCTTGAAGGTCACTTGCCGCGGAAGCCGCGCACGATCTTGGTCAGCGCCTGCAGCACCTCGGTCTTGCCCTTGAGGTCGGGGTTGGCCGGCATGAACGGGCTCTTGCCGACTGCCGCCCCGCCCAGCACGATCGCCTTCTGGATCTGCTCGTCGGTGACGGAGTCCTGCCACGCGGCGTCGGCGAACGAGCGCGGCTTGGGGTTGATCGCCGCTGCGCCCGGGCCATCGCCATGGCCGGACGAGCCGTGGCAGGTCGAGCACAGCGACTGGAACTTCTCCTGCGCCTCCGGCGCGCCGATCCCGCCCCCGGCGGCCGCGCCACCCGGGGCCGCCGGAGCCGCTTGGTTGGCCGGCTGCGCCGACGCCTCGCCGCCACAGGCGACGGGCAGGCAGCCGAGGGTCAGGGTCAGCAGCGCGAACGAGACGGGACGACGGCGACGGGTCATGGGCTTGCCTTGGTTCAGTAGGTTCTTGTTGGATCAACAGCTCTGTATATCCATAATTGCTCGGGAGCGGTCCCTAAGCTGCTGTTGGCCCGGTCCTACGCACCAGGGCGAACCCACAGGCGATACCAGCGCCACTCTGGCCATGCGATGGGTCGATTGCCCGACCACTCTGGGCCTTGCCGCGTAGGGCCTGGCGCGAAATTTATCTGGATATCCAACTCTTCTTTCTTCGAGGACCACACCATGAACCGACGCTCGATCGCTCCCGCCCTGCTCACCCTGGTGGCCGCCTGCACTGGCGACTCCACACCTGCGCCCAGCCCGGGCCCAGCCGCCCCGGTGGTTCGCGACTCGGCACCGCCGCCCCTCGACCCGGACAACATCGTCAGCATCGCCAGCAACTCGAAGGACCACACCACACTGGTCGCTGCGCTGAAGGCCGCCAACTACGTGACCTCGGTGGCCAACCCGGGCCCGCTCACGGTGTTCGCCCCCACCAACGGCGCGTTCGGCAAACTGCCGGCCGGCACCGTCGAGCACCTGGTGCAACCCGCGCAGCAGGCCAACCTGAAGGAGATCCTCAAGTACCACGTCGCCCCCGCCGTCTACGACGAGGCCGCGCTGCGCAAACTGGCCGGCACCAAGCTGGCGATGGCCAACGGCAAGAAGGTCACCATCGCCGTGGTGGACGGCGTGCTGAAGATCAACGACGCCACGGTGGTCGCTTCGGTGCGGGCCAGCAACGGCATCGTGCACGTGGTGGACGCTGTGCTGCTGCCGCCTGCCCAGTGACGCGGGCCGCCGCCCCCCGCTCGACACTGGCCCTCAGCCGACCGAATCTCCACAATGCCGGGCATGCTGCTCAACCAGACCGCGGTCTACGGACTGCGGGCGATGGCCGTGCTCGCCACCCTCGGCCCCGGTGAGACCCTGAACGCCGACCAACTCTGTGCCCGCACCGGCGTGCCCCGCCAGTATCTGTCCAAGGTGATGCGCAAGCTGGTGGTCGCCAAGCTGGTGCGCGGCCAGCGCGGCCGCGGCGGCGGTTTCTGCTTGCAGCGGGCGGCGCGCCAGATCCGCCTGCTCGACGTGCTGGCTGCGATCGACCTCGAACTCGACGGCGGCTGCGCGTTCGGCTTCACCGCTTGCGACCCGAAGAACCCCTGCGTGCTGCATCCGATCTGGAGCCGCATGCAGGAGTGCCTGCAGCAATGGGCCGGCGAATCGACCCTCGCCGACTTGGGCCCCGAACCGGTGCTGCCGCGCTCGCGGCCCACGCCCTGAGCACCAGGACTCCGCCGGACCAGATCCTTCGGCTCGGCTCTTGCGGTGGCCAAAACCAGTTCGCCGGGAACTGGCGCAGTGCCCAGTCGTATCCCTGCGGCATGATCGGCTCCGCCCTGCGCTCCGCCGCGCTTGTGTTCCTCGCCGCCTGCGCAGCGCCACCGCCCACCGAAGCCGACCCACACCACCGGACCACCATGGTGGCCTTGACCGACCGTGGGTTCCTGCCCGCAGGCGAGATCCGGGTGCCGGCGATGGCGACCGTAGTGTTCCAGAACCGCACCCAGAACGCCGTGGCGATCACGGTCCTGGGTGCCGAGTGCCCAGCATGCGACACCGTGCTCGGGTTCTCGGCTGCGCTCGAAGGCGCTCGCACCGAGGCACTGCCACCCGGCAGCATTGCTTCGCTGTGTTTCCACGAACCAGGGCACTACCCGTTCACCGCGACCACCGCCGGGGGCAGCGTCCGCCAGGGCGGCACGCTGCGCGTGGAGGCAAGCCGATGAGCTGGCGCGTCGCTGCGGCCCTGGCACTCGCCGGATGCAGCAACCTGCAGGTCGAACACGGCCCAGCCACTCTGCCATCCGGCTGCATCGCGGTGTTGCCGTTCACCGGCTCGGCCGACCCGGCCCTGCGGGCAACGGCGCGCAGCCTGTGGCAGGCCCGGCTCGCCGCCCGCGGCCACCAAGTCGCCGCGCTCGCCTGGGTCGACCAGCAGCTGGCGGAACATGGCTGGCTCACCGATCCCGACACCTTTGCGCCACCCGCCATGCCGCTACCGCAGCTCGCCGCGGCGCTCGGGGTCGCAGCGCTGGCGTTCGGCAGCGATTTCACGCGCACCGACTGGAACGCAGTGCTGCTGCGCAGTGAAGCCGTGGCCGGCACGGTCACCTTGTGGCGCGCCGACGGCGCACGCGTGGCACGCGCCACGCACCGAGCCGGTGGCCTCGGCGGCTTCGCGCTCGGCAGTGGCAGGGTGCTCGACGAATTCGCGGCCCAACGCGCCCAGGGCACGCCCCAGCGGGTGGCTGCCCAACTCGACGAACTGGTCGAAGGGCTGGCGGCGGCGCTGCCCGCGGCGCCGGCGCGCACCACCGCAGCGGCAGCCATGGCCACGGACGCCACCGCCCGACGCGTGGGGACGCGCCTGTGGGTGACGGCGAGGGCCGAACCGCTGGACCATCTGTGGTTTCGCGCCGGCAACACCACGGTGCCGATGGCGCCAGCGCCGGACCGGGCCGGCTGGTTCGTCGGCGCCCTCGACTTGGCCGAACCCGTCGACTCGATCCAAGTCCTGGCACGCAATGCCCAAGGCCAGACCACCACGACCACGGTGACGCCATGAGAACCAGCTCCTGGCTCGCCTGTCTGTGCCTCGGTGCGCTCGCTGCCTGCACGGGCCAACAGATGGTGACCCGGAGCGCCCCGGAGTTCGCCGCGCTGCGCGCGCGCGGGCTGCGCATCGCCGTGGCGCCGTTCGCTTGCAATGCCGCGGCCGCCAGCGCCCTCGCCGCCACGTTGGCACCGCTCGGGGACGCATTCGCCCTGGCCGACAGCGAGGTCACCCCGACCGCTTCTCAGCTCGCAGAACAACTGCACGCCGACGTGCTCGCCTGGCTGCAGCAGACCGACTTCGAAGTCGTCGATCCCTGGCAGGCAGCGACCCGTTGGGCCATCGCGGCTTCACCGCCACCCAACAGCAGGATCCTGGGGAAGCCAAGGCCCTGGCCACCACTCTCGACGCCGACGCGGTGCTGTTCGGCGAACTCGAACGCTGGGACCGCAGCTACTTCGTCGTGCAATCGCACGCCGCAGTGGCCCTGAGCCTACGGCTGGTCGATGCCACGGGCCGCGAACTGTGCCGCACCCACCAGCTGGCGACCGCGGGCAGCGGTCTGAGCAGCGGTCCCACCGGCTACTTCGCGCTCGCCACCGAACCGCTGGCCGGGCTGCGCACCGCCCAGCTCCAAGAACTGCGCCGCACGGCCGCGCGCAGCGCCGTGATGGCCTTGGCCGGAGGCGAACTCGGGGCTGCAGTTGTGGCCACGGCGCCACGACTGACGCTGGTCGGGGTGGCGCCACACGAACCCGAATTCCCACTCGATCAGCCACTCCCACCGGGTACTCGCCTCGATCTGGTGGCGGTCGGCTCGCCCGGCTGCATCGTGCTCTGCCAGCTCGGCCGACTTCGCACCGGCATCACGCTTCGCGAAACCGAACTGCACCACGACCCGCGGGGCGACCGCGCCACCTACCAGGGCCACTACGTGGTCCAGCGTGGCGACCAAGCTGCCGACCTGCCCGTGATGGCCACCATCGAGCGGGGCGTGCAACGGCGTTCCGTGCGCACGGAGTATCGTTGGCGCGGCACCCTCCGACTCGGGGCCGTGCCAGTGGCGAACCGCTGAGCCCTCCTGCGCCACCGCATGGCAGCCATGGCTTGAGCCGGGTGGCTCCACCACCTACCGTTTGCACCACGGCGCCCTGCGCCTCGCCATGACTCGCTTCCACTGGAGCGCCCTGCTCACCGCGGGGCTCACCGCGCTCGCTTACGCGCTGGGCTCCCTGCTGCTGTTCGCCGTGGCGTTCGCCGGCTTCCTGAGCCTGCTGGGACTCGGCGTGGTGCTGCCGACCTGGCGGTGGTTCGGCCCCTACCATTGCCACGGCCCACGCGATCGCCGCTGCGTGGCACTCACCTTCGACGACGGCCCCGACCCGGCGACCACCCCGGCGTTGCTCGAACTGTTGGCGCGGCACCGCGTCGAAGCGGCGTTCTTCGTGGTCGGCGCGCGCGCCGCGGCCGCGCCCGAACTCACCGCCGCGATCCACGAACAGGGCCACCTGCTGGGCAACCACTCGTACGAACACGGCAACCTGACCAACTTCTACTCGACCCGCCGGCTGGTCGCCGAACTCGACCGCACCCAGCAACTGCTGCAGCGCACCGCGGGCAGCGCCCCTCGCCACTACCGCCCGCCGATCGGCCTGTCCAACCCGAACACGTTCGCCGCGGCGCGCGCGCTCGGCCTCACCGTGGTCGGCTGGGACGTGCGCAGCCTCGACACCCAGAGCCGTGATCCGGCGGCGATCGTCGCGCGCATCGAACGACGCCTGCGCCCGGGTTCGATCGTGCTGCTGCACGACGGTGGACTGCCCGCGCCCCAGGTCTGCGCCACCGTCGAGCTGCTGCTGCAGCGGCTGCGCGCCCGAGACTTCGCGATCGAGCGACTCGACCGCCTGCTCGCATGAACCAACCCACCCGCAGCCAGGTCGGGGTGGCCGCCGCACTGCTGCTGGCGGCATGCACCGCCCCGCGCATCGAAACCAAGCTGCAGAGGCCGGCCCGGATCACCGAGGCGGCGACCTCGGCCAGTGCACCGCGCGCCGTGCGTGTCTACTCGCTCGACGGCAACCAGACCCGCTTCGTGCCGGTGCCGACCGCAAGCGAGTGGTGCGCGGAAGTCCTGCTGCACCTGCAGCAGCAGCACCCCGAATTGCAACTGGCCGTGCATCGGGTGCGCTACACCAACCGGGTGCGCCTGCACACCAGCACCGAACAGGTCGTCGGCTGGATCCGTGCGCACCTGGAAACCGACCCACTGCTGCCCGGCGAACGCATCCTGCTGTTCGGCCACTGCCAAGGCGCCCTGATCCTGAGCCACCTGCTGCACGAGCACGCCGCCGACCCGCAGCAGTTCGCCGAGTTCCCATGGGCAGCCATCACGGGCCTGATCGGTGTCGATCCACCGCTGGTCGGCGGCTGGATCTCCGGACCGACTTGGTGGGACGTGTTGTGGCGCGCCGTGGACCTGATGGTGCTCGGCCTCGGCCCCGACCTCGCCTACCCGGTGTCCCGCGACATGCGGCCCGACTCGCCGATCCTGGCGCAATGCCAGAAGCCAGCCCCTGGCGAAGTGCGGCTGGTACGGCGCGCCCCCGACGGCACCCCCGTGTTCCACCAGACCTCCGGAGCCGATGCCGGCGGGCTCTGGGACCACGATCCCTTCCGGCTGGAACACCGGGCGACGAATCCCCAGAACCTGCGGCTGCTGGCCGAGCTCGAGGCCATCTTGACTGCGGCGGTACTTGGCGAGGGCCCTTGAGCGCATCCGGAAGCGGCCCGCCGGCGAACCGACCGACATGCTGCCACTGCTTGCACTGCTCCCGTGCCTCCTGGGTCTCGCCGCGATCCCGGCCCAGACCAGGCTGTTGGCCACCACCGATCTGGCCGACCGCGCGGCCACGGCGGTAGCCGTCCAGGACCTGCTGGGCGCCCGCACGGACCTGCCGACGACGGTCGCCTTGGCAGCGGTGTTGGGCCAACGGCTGGCGCCCGGTTCTGGCGCCCGCGCGCAGTTGGATGCCGCGTTGGTCGCGGCCAACCGCAGCCCCGCCGCCGCCGCAGAGCGCGCGCTCGGCAGCCTGCGCATGGCCCTGCACGACCTGGTCGAAACCCTGACCTTTGCGCCGCTGCTGCAAGCCGAGGCTCCCAAGGGCTTCCCCGAGTTCCGCGCCGTGGACGAAATCGAGCTGCGCCAGTACCCGCGCTACCGCATGGTGCGCACCAAGATGCGGGGGGGCACCACCGCGGCCTTCTGGCCCCTGTTCCGCCACATCGAGGGCAACCACATCGCCATGACCACGCCGGTGCAGATGGACTGGCAGAGCAACGACGAGGGCCCTGGCAGGCCAGTGCAGATGGCATTCTTGTATGGCGACCCCGAACGCGAACCCGGCCAGGCGGACCGCGGCGTCGAAGTGGTCGACGTGCCGGCGCAGACGGTGCTCAGCATCGGCGCGATCGGCGACGATCGGCGGGAACGCGTCGACGAACTGCTGCGCCGGCTGCACGCAGCCGTGGCGGAGCACCCGAACCGACTGTCCGTGGCCGGCGCGGTACGCACCATGAACTACAACAGTCCGATGGTGCCGCGCGAGCGGCGCTACTTCGAAGTGCAGTTGCCGGTGCAGTGCCAAGCCGTGGCAGAGTGCCAGGCCAAGTGAGACGGCGTCCCGTGCCTCAGCGCAGGAACCGCAGCAACGGGCGTTCGAGCCAACGCAGCGAGCACCAGCCGATCGCCGCGCAGACCGACAAGGCCATGGCCATGAACGTCCAGGCCATCGGCAGGTTCGTCGTCAGGCCGCCGCGCCGCCACAGTTCGCGCAGCAAGCCGAGCGTGAACAGATGCGTGAGGTAGATCGAGTACGAGGCGTCGCCGAGGGCCAGGCCCAACCGGCTGCGGCCATGCAGCCAGCGCGGTGACAACGCACCGAGCACCACGAGTAGCGCCCCTAGCGCCTGGTTCCATTGGGCGAAGGGCAGCGTGTCGCGGCACCACAACAGCGGCGCCCCGACGCCAATCGCCAAGGCGGACGGCCAAGTGGGCAGCGCGCGCCCGCGGCGCAACCACCACTGGGCCAGCAGCATGCCACAGCCGAACTCCACCATCAGGTAGCGCGTGTAGAGGTGCAGCACGGCCGAATCGAAGCTGCCGACCACGACCCCGAGCAGCGCCGCCCCCACCAGCAGCACGGCGAGCCCTTCGACCCGGCGCCGCCCTGGCCAGGCCAAACTGGCGGCGAACAGCGCGTAGAAGAGCATCTCGTAGTTCAGCGTCCAGCCCGGCACCATGACCGGCCAGGCTTGGCCCGGATGGGACGGCGACCAATGCGGCACGAACAAGAGACTCAGCAGCACGTGCCAAACAGGCGTCTGCGTGGTCCGGAACAACGCCGGCAACAGATTGGCCGCTGCCACCACCGCCAACGTCAGCAGCCAGTAGAGCGGCACCACCCGGACCACCCGGCGCCACAAGAACTGCCCCGGCGAAGTCGGCTTGCCATGGGTCGTGTAGACCATGATGAAGCCGCTGATGACGAAGAACAGATCGACGCCCGAAGAGCCGCCGTCGCCGCGCGGCAGGAACTCGCTCAGACCCGGCACTTGGCCCAACGAGTGATGCCACACCACCATCAGCGCGGCCACCGCCCGCAGATACTGGATCGTGGTCAGTGGACCGGTCGGCGACGCCGCCTGGCGGTCCTCGGAGCTGGAAGCAGCGGCAGGCATGCGGCGTCTGTGCACCTTCGACAGGCTAACGGCCCGACCTGAAGCTTGGCGAGCCGCGACCGCAGGTTCGTCCTCGGCGTGCCGGGCCACCCGAACCAAGTGTCGGCGGCGCCCGCCTCATCGCCCGCTCCGCTCCGCCTCGTCTCGAATGTGCAGCAGCACGCGCCGATGGATCTTGTGCACCAAGGCTTCGCTCCACAGCGCCCAATACCACTCCGGCCACAGGCCGTGGCGATACCAGGTGGTGCCGGCGAGCACCGTCCGGCCGTCGGATCGTTCGTGCAACGCGAACTGTCCTTGTTCGGCGACGAAGTAGCCGTGCAGGTGCGCCGCCTCGACGTGGTCGTGGAACGGATTCCATTCGCGCATCGGCTCGGGACACTCGGCCACCGAAAAACGCAGCAGCCGCGGCTCGTCCCACACCGTGATCGGCTCGACGAAGTCGCCGGTGCTGAACGAGCAGCGCCGCACCGCCCCCGGCCCGGTACCGTCGATGCTCGCGCGCACCGGATAGGCGATCCCGGCCCGAAACACCCAATCTTCGGGCGGTGCCAAGTCGGAGAACGCCACCAAGTGCCGCCACACCACCTCGCGCGGCGCCTGCACCACCACTTCGGTGGTCGTCACCTGGGTGCTGCCCACGGGCAGCACCACCGCTTCGAAGCCGGCTGCCGCCAACAGCCCCAGCAGCCACAACGCCGGGGGCAGCCGACGAACCTGCCGCACCTCGTGTGCCTCGGAGAAGAGGGCACTCCCGATCATCACCCCCAGCCCTTCGAGCAAGAGCCAGATCGGTGCTGCCATGGCGATGCAGACCCCGCCTTCCCATGCCACCAGCAGCATGCCGAACGCCACCACCAGCGCGCTGCACAGCCCAACCCGCAATGCGTCGAGCCCCCGCCGCGCCGCCCAGTAGCTGACCAGCAAACCCTGCACGAAGGGCGTGGCGACGAACAGCACGCCACCATAGACCAGCAAGCCACGAGCGCAGATACCGATCGAGGCCAGGGCCACCAGCGCCGGCACCAGCACCGCCAGGGCGATCGGCTGCGGCTGCCGGCGCGGCGCACGGCTTGCCGCAGGCGGCATTGCCACAGGCGCCGCGGCGACGGCCAACAGCAAGAACAGCACGAGGTTGCACCACGGCACGAAGAAGCCCACCACCAGCCACGGCGGCCAGCACGCCGAGCGCAGGCGCCGCAACACCAGCACCGCGCCGAACCAACCGAAGGGCAACGACCACAGCAGGAACCAGAGGCCCGCGTGCGGCCGCGGCTGGCGCAGCGCCCAACCGACCGGGTCGAGGTAGAGCCAGGGCTGGTAGTCGAGGCCGAGCACGCGGCAGCCCGCGGCGTCGACCAGCACCTTGACCAGCAAGGCCAGCACGGCAGCCACCACGAACGGCCGGCGCCCCAGCGTGCCGCGCGGCGAACCCAAGAACTGCCAGACCTTGCTCACAGCCCGAGCAGCCGCTCACCGGCGGCGATCACTTCCGCCACAGTGATGTCGCGCATGCACTGGTGGTGGCCCAGCGGACAGACCTTGCGCTGGCAGGGCGAACACGGCAGATCCTTGCGGATCAGCACCGTGCGCTCCATGCAGTAGTCCGTGTAGTTCGGATCGTTGGGCCCCATCAGGCAGACGATCGGCCGGTCGAACGCCACCGCGAGGTGCCGCGGTCCGGTGTCCCCGGTCACCACCAGCGCCGCCCGTTCGACCAGGGCTTTCAGCTGGTCCAGCGGCAACACCGGTTTGGTCAGCGGCAACGCATGGCCTTCGCGGGCAATGCGCTCACCGAGTTCGACTTCGGCCGGGCCCACCAGCACCAGGGCGCGCATGCCATGCCGCTCCTGGAAGTGGCGCGCCACCGCCGAGAACCGCTCGGGCATCCACAGCTTGCTGGCACCGTAGTTCGCCCCGACCACGAGCTGCAGCAACTTCTGACCGGGTCGCACACCCAGGCTCTGCAGGTGGCGCTCGACGAACTCCCGATCGGCAGGCGCCACCGCGAGCTGCGGCCGCACCGCGTCCCCCGGCAGCCCCAACACATCGAGCAGGTCGCGGTAGTAGTAGGGCATCGGCGTGGGCCAGCGGCGCGGGCCCTGGCGACGCTGGAACCACCGGCGCCGCACCTGCGCAGAACGCCCGAGGTTCATCAGCAACGGGCGCCCTTGCCGGTAGCCGAGCCGCCACGGCACACCGGCCAGGAACGGCACCAGCCCGGTGATCGGCGAGTTCGGCAGCACGATCGCCAAGTCGAACCGTTCGCGGCGCATCGCCGCCACCTGCCGCCAGAGCGCCCGCACACCACCCCCTTGCGGCGTGTCGACCACCGCGTCGAACCACTGCGTGCCGGTCAACAACGGCCTGAGGAACGGCCGCAGACCCACCGTGATGTGCGCCTGCGGAAAGGCCGCGCGCACCCGCGCGAACGCCGCCGTCGCCATCACGAAATCGCCGAGCCAATTCGGTGCTCGCAGCCAGATGCGACGGACCGACCCCGGATCGAAGCCCGGGATGCGGTGGGGTGCAGCAGCAATTGCGTTCACTCACCGCATCTTGGGCGAACACCGCGACTGAGGCAAGTTTGCCGCCCCCGCGTCGGCTGCGGGCTCGGCGGCCCTGGGCCGCCAGCCCCTGGCGCTCGCGCCCGCCCGGCGCTCCAATGCCGGCATCGCGCGTGTGCGCGCCAAGCCCATGCTGCTCCTCGCCGCCTCGCTGCTGGTGCCGCAGAACCTGCCCGACGCGCAACCACTGCCGGCGGCCACCGAAGCCGCCGTGCGCGAAGTGCGCGGCGCCGACCGCAACGCTTGGTTCGACGCCAAGCAGGCCGAAGCTGCCGAACGTGCCGCCGCACGCGGCTTGGCTTGGCTCGCCGCCCACCAGACCGAGGCCGGCGCCTGGACCGGCTTGGTCGGCCACAAGCAGAACCACGACTACGTGGCGATGCCGAACGGCTTGCCGGTGCGGGCCCAGGCCAGCACCGGCCACGGCCACGTGGGCGTCGCCGCGTTCGCCGTCCTGGCCTTCCTCGCCGGCGGCCACCTGCCCGACCGTGGCGAATACGGCAAGGTGGTGCGGGCCGGCCACGACTACCTGGTCGCGCACTGCCAGGAGAACGGCATGCTCGCCGATTCGGGCACCCGCATGTACAGCCACGCCTTCGCCACCCTCTGCTTGGCAGAGGCCTACGGCATGGCGCAGACGGCGAATGCCAAATCGGTGCTGGAGCGTGCCGTCAACCTGATCGTCGACAGCCAAAACGCCTACGGCGGCTGGCGCTACAACGCCTTCGACCGCGAGATCGACCTGTCGGTCACCGTCTGCCAGGTGCAGGCCTTGCGCGCGGCGCGGAACATCGGCATCCGGGTGCCGCTCGACACCATCGACCGCGCCATGGCCTATGTGCTGAAGAGCCGGGTGCCCGCGGGCCGCAACCAGGGCCTGTTCTACTACAAGATCCACGGCCGTGGCGCGTTCGAGAAGTCCGGCGACTTCGCGATCAACGCCGCGGCCCTGACGGCCCTGTCGAGCGCCGGCATCCACGACGAGAACCTGACCGAGCCGGTGCTGCGCTTCTTGCTCGACGACTACCCAGCCTTGGCCGACTGGGGCCTCGACCACTACTTCTTCTGGTACGGCAACTACTACGCCGCCCAGGCGTTCTACCAAGCTGGTGGAGCCCCGTGCCGGCAGTACTTCGCCGCCCTGCTGCGGGACCTGCTGCGCTGGCAGCAAGCGGACGGGTCCTGGGCCAACCGGGTTGGTCCCGGCGACGAATGGAGCACGGCGATCGCTTGCATCCTGCTGCAGATGCCCAAGCAATATTTGCCGATCTTCCAGCGCTGATCGATCTTCCAGCGGCGGCTGGGGCTTCCAGCACCGACGGCCGGCGCGCCCCGCGCCACGAACCCGCCCTGCCCCTTGAATCCGGCGGCGCCTCCGCCAGGATTCAGGCTTCCCCCGTTCCGGTCAGACAGGGAACATGCAGAATCCAACCGCACGTGTCGTTCTCGCCGCGTGCCTCGCGGCTGCCGCAGCAGCGCAAGGCACTTCCGCCGGCCTCTCACTGGTCCCTCGCGAGCTGCCGACGCTCACCGCGCTGCAACTGCAGCCGGAGGCGGGCCTCGCCGCCGCCCGTGCCACTTCGGCCGATGCCGATGCGCCGATGCCGAGTAGTTTCGGGCTCGAGGGTTTCGGCCGGGGCAGTCTGGGCCAGGATCCGCAGGATCGGTACCAGCCAGGCCGCCTGTTCCAGGACGTGCACGGGGACTTCATGCGGCGCATGGACCGCTACCGACCGAACATGGAGTTCGGCGGCCGCTGGCTGCCGAACCAGTCGCTGCAGCGCGAGCCGGGGCACTACAACCAGTACGTTGCCTACGGCGACCTCAGCTACCGCTGGAACACCTGGGCCGACGGCTACATCCTGCTCGGCGCTTTCTACGAAGGGCGTGAGTACCAGTTCGAGGACATGGGCAACCGCGGGGGCGGCACCGAGCTCGACGACGAGTACTTGACCCAGGCGGGCCTCAACATCGGTTTCGGCCAGTTCCTCGACGACAACACGCTGCTCGAAGTGCGTGGGCGTCCCGGCGTCTACAGCGACCTGGACGGTGGCCTCCACCGCCAGGACTACGACTATCCGTCGCGCGCCATGCTCACCTACCGCGCCACGGATGGCTTCTTCATCAAGGGCGGCGTGCGCTACAGCCAGGTTTTCCAGGACGCCCTGTGGCTGCCGCTGATCGGCTTCAGCTGGGACCTGAACGACACCTTCGGCGTCAAGGACAAGACCGGCGGTGGCTGGCGCCTCGACGTCCTGCTGCCCGAGTACGTGGAGATGTCGTTCTGGCCGAACAGCGCCATCGGCATCCTGCTCGGCTGCGAAATCACCGGCGCGCAATACGCCGTGCGCGACTCGCTGGAGCGCGGCAAGGACCGCGACTACTTGTTCGTGCAGGAGATCGTCGCGTATGGCGGCTTGAACGTTCGCATGACCGACAATTTCTCGGCGCGCGGTCGGGCCGGCATGGTGCTGGCGGGGGACACGTTCCTCACCAACGGCACTGCCAATGACAGCTTCGCCCAGGGTGCCCTGACTCAGGGCTTCTGGTGCGAGTTCAGCTTCGGCATCGATTTTTAGTGCTGCCGCAACATTTTTAGTGCTGCCGCAACGCGGGGCAAGGCCGCGGGCGAACCGCAGCAACCAGCCCGCAGCGGCAGCGATGGGACTAGCCCTGCCGCAACGCGGGGCAAGGCCGCGGGCGAACCGCAGCAACCAGCCCGCTGCGG
>JAEUHP010000043.1 GCA_016795295.1 Planctomycetota bacterium
GGCTCTGCGCGGCCGCGAAGGCGGCCGCCAATCGACAATCTGAGAGGCCGTATCATGGCTTCTTCTCGGCCTCTCAGTCGTCCGCGTCGCCGAACACCGCAGCGTTGCCGCCGGCGACACCCATGCTGTGCAGGATGTTGCGTTCGAGGCGGCGCTCCAGGCGCCTCAGGATCCGCGGCTCGGCGGCGCCGAGCGGGATGGTGCCGCCGGCCACCGATCCGTGGCCACCGCAGGTGCCCGGCTCCCCCTCCATGGCGTCGCGGATCAAGCGCCAAGCATCGCCGCCGAGCTCCGTGCGCACCGACACGTAGTAGTTGGTGCCGACCATGCCGCCGCAGAACACCGCGCGCGTGCCCTCCATGCGCATCAGCAGGTCCGCGACCTCGGCGACCATCTCGGCGCTGCCGGTGCGGCCGAGCGAGCACAGCGTCACACCGTCGTAGAGACGCACCTTGGACAGCGCTTCGCGCAGCGTCTGGAAGTAGGCCGGCGGCAGCTTCGGCGAACAGATCGCCACCAAGCGCTGGCGGTCGACGTGCGGGAACAAGTAGTCGTAGGCTTCGAGGTCGAGGTCGCTGACGTTGCGCGACAAGTCGGCCGTGTCGGTTTTGATGCCATAGGCCAGAGCCGTGGCCACGTCGCGGCTCGGCTCCACCCCGGCGAGGCGCAGGTGCCCAGCGACGATCGAACTGGTGGCACCCGCGTCCTGGCGCACGTCGACGAACGCCACGCCCTGGTTCTTCGCGTCGGCACAGACATGGTGGTCGAGCACGATGTCGATGCGGCAGCCCGGCGGCACGAAGGTGTGGCCGAAGCCCGGCTGGGTGTCGACCAGCGCGGCGGTGTCGTAGTCGCCCACGGCAATCGTCTCCAGGCGTTCGGTCTGGATCGCGAGCTCCCGCACCATGGCCTGGTTCTCGGCGCGCAGGATGCGGCCGGTGATCGCCAGAGTGCTGTCGATGCCGAGCACCTTCTGCGCAAACTCACGCAAGCCAACCGCCGCGCCGAGCGAATCCGGGTCGGGGTTGTTGTGGGTCAGCACCAACAGCCGACGCTTGCCCGCCAACGCCGCACGCAGTGCCTCCATGCGCCTGCGACCGAAGTCGGACGCCGTCTTGCCCAGCGTGGTCGTGGTCGGGTTCATCGCTGCAAGAGGGTTCTAGGCCATCGGTGGCCCCCAGTCACCCCTCGTTCGGCTCCAGCACGGCATCGGCACCCACCGCAACCACGCTGAAGCCGTCCATTACTCTTTGCCGAATATGCCGCAGAATCGCCGCCCCCTAGGCGCGCACGGCGAGCCGCGCCACGCCGCCAGGGTCACCGCCCAGCTCTGTCACAAACCGTGGCGGGCCAAGCAAGAGCGCATGCCGGGCAGCTCGCTCGGCGGCACTGCTGGATCCAGTTCGAGCACCGCCGGCAGCCCAGGCCCACTGCGGGGCGCGTAGCTGGCAAGGCTGCTGTAGTCGACTCCCCCAGCTCCCGGTGGCAAATACATGCCGTCCGGACTGGCATCGCCCAGGCTCATGCCGACCAGCCGCGGCCCGAACGCTTCGAGCCAGGCCCCCTGCGGCTCCCCGAGCACCTGCTCGCGGCGGGCCGCCACCGCGGCGTCGTGCCAGTAGCCGAGCGGCAGGGCACGCAGGTCCGCGAACAGGTCCTCGAGCGCCGCCCGGTCCGCCACGGCACGCAGGCTGCGGCCGCCCGTCAGTGCCAAGCGCAGATCGGGAAGCGCGCGCACCAGACCGTGCACTTCGCGGCAGACCCGTTCGAGAGCGGCGTTGCGCCCGGCCTTGCGCCGGGCCAGCAACGCCTGGGTCGCCTCGGGCACAAAGCGCCGCCCAGGCTCACCCAGGTCTTCCCCTTCGACGACGCCGAGCAACGGCACCAGGCCGGGTTCCAACACCAAGGTCGGGCAGCCGAGCAGCCGCGCCGTGGCCGCCGCCTGGTGCACGGCGCGCCGCGCGGCTTCGACTTCGCCAGTCTGCACGGCAGCCAAGCCCGCGGTCGCCGACACTTCCGCCATCGGGCTGCCGACCCGCACCGCGGCGAACTCCACCGGCAAGTCGGCAGCGGCCCGTGCCAGCGCCGCCCAATCGACCGACCTCGGCGGCGGCGAAATGCCGAACCCGGCGAACTTCGCCTCGAGCGCCGAAACCAACAGCCGCTGCGGATCGTGCGGCCCGTGCACACTGGCCCAGGCCACGCCCAGAAATCTCTTCACACGCATGTGGAATGTCTTCCAAGTCGGCTGCCGATAGCTACTTTGGTGGATGCCGCAACGGCCGGTGGCACCGGACCGAGCGGACTCTCCACCGAGGACGTTCCATGTTCACGAATCGCATCGCGCTGGCCTCCGTGCTTCTGGTCGGCAGTTCGCTCGCTGGTTGTACGGCCCAGGAAGAACGGCGCAACCTGCAAGACAAGGTCACCCGCCTCGAAGACCGCCTGCAGCGGGTCGACGACTACCTGTTGCGGCTGGATCGGGCCAACCAGGCCGATGCCGAACGGACCCAGCACCAAGCCGAGGCCAAGCGGCTGCGCGACGAACTCAATGCCGCGCGCGCCCAGGCCCAAGCCAGCCAGAAGCAGCACGAAGAGCTGCAGCGCGAACTGCGGCAACTGCGCGAGCAGCTGCAGGGCGGCAAGCGCGAGCACGAAGCGGTGCTGGGGCAGTTGCAGAAAGACCGCGACGCGCGGCAACTCCTCGAGCAGAAGTCACAGCTGCTGGCCAAGGAGCTGGAACAGACCGGCAAGGCCGTGGAGAAGGCCCAACGCGACGCCGAACAGGCGGCACAGAAGGCGCGGCAGCACGCCGAGCAGCGCGAAGCCGAGCAGCAGCGGGCCAAAGCCCACGCCAGTGCCCTGCAGACCGAATTGGACGGCCTGCGCGCCGAACTGCGCAAACTGTCGGCCCAGCGCGAGCAGGAGGCAAGGCAGCGCGAGCAGGAGACCAGGCAGCGCGAGCAGGAGACCAAGCAGCGCGAACAGGAAGGCAACGCACTGCGCGCCCAGCGCGAACAGCTGCAGCAGCGGTTCGAAGCCGAACGGCGCGAATTCGCCGAAGCCCAGCAGCGGGCCACCAAGCAGCACGAAGCCCTGCAACAACGGAGCGAGCGCCGCGACCACGAGCTGCTCGCGTTGCGCGCCGAACACCAAGCGCTGCAAGAGCGCCTGCGCCAACTCGAGGCGCAGCTCGCGGCGGCGGCGCAACCGCACCCCGCTGCCCACCACGCCACCCCATCGGCACCGGCCGCGCCAGCACCCACCAGCGCGAGCCCCGGCGCCATCGTGGTGAACAACGCATCGGGCGAAGTGCACTTCCACTTCCACGGCGCCGAGCCACCGCCCCCGCCGACGCAGCCGGGCGCACGGAGCGCGCCCGAGGTGGTGCCGCCCGCAGCCCCCCCCACCCCCGCGCGCCCAGCCCGCCCAGCATCCCGGCTCGCCGTGCCACCCGCGACGACGGCCGAACCGCCCCCAGCGAACGAACCCGCCCCCGCCCGACCGCCGGCACGTCCCAAAGTGCGGGCGAAAGCCGCGCCCACCGCGGGCGGCGAAGGCAAGCAGATCCACGAGTCCGAGCCGCTGACCTCGTCGGCAGGCGCGACGGTGGACCCGCTCGAGGCGTTCCTGCGCGCGCTGGCCGGCGCTCTCTGATCGTGCGGACCGGCGCAAAGCCGCCGGCCGGATTCACACGATTGCGACATCTCCGAGGCCGGTCGCGCCAGCCTCCACCCGGGGTGGTTCGTATGCTGCGCCGCCATGCGCTCCCGCCTCGTCCTTGGTGGCTGCTTCCCTGCGGCATTCTGCTCGGCCGCGCTCTGCGCTCAAGAACCTGCTCCAGCCACGGCGCCGGCGCCACTCGAGCAGGCAGCGCCGGCGGCGCAAGAACCGCCCCCGGCCGCATCGGCGCGCCCCACCCAGGCCGAGCCCGCGGCGTTTCGCGCCGACATGGTGCAGCAGCTCGCCTGGCGCAACCTGGGCCCGGTGAACCCGATGGGTCGGTTGACCGACGTCGCGGTGCACCCGTCGCGGCCGCGCACCTGGCTGGTCGGCAGCGCCGGCGGCGGCCTGTGGCGCACGGACAACGCCGGGACCACCTGGCAGAACGTCGCCGCGGGCTTCGGCACCGTGTCGATCGGCGCCATCGCGATCGCGCCGAGCAACCCGGAGATCGTCTACGTCGCCACCGGTGAGGAGAACGCGCGCAACTCGGTGCAGTGGGGCGACGGCGTCTACAAGTCGACCGACGGCGGCCAAACCTTCGCCCACATCGGCCTGCGCGAGACGTTCCAGATCGGCCACGTGGAGGTACACCCCACCGACCCCGACACCGTCTACGTGGCCGCGCTCGGCCGGCTGTGGGGCGGCAACGAAGAGCGCGGCGTCTACCAGACCCGCGACGGCGGCAAGTCCTGGCAGCGCGTGCTGTACGTCGACGACCGCACCGGTTGCATCGACGTGCGCGTGCATGCCAAGGACCCGAACACGGTGTTCGCCTGCCTCTACGAGCGCCGGCGCGACGGCTTCGACGGCAACGACCCCGCGGTGCGCTTCGGCGCGGCCTCGGGGCTGTACAAGAGCACCGACGCCGGAGCCACCTGGCGCCGCCTGACCACGGGTCTGCCGAGCTGCCAGTGGGGCCGCAGCGGCATCGACCTGTGGGCTGCGGATCCCGATGTGATGGTGGCGATCGTCGAGAGCGAACGCAGCGGCTGGGCCACCGGCAGCCAGCAGCGCTCTGGCGGTGCGCGGGCCGCGGCCAGCAGCGGGGCCGCGCCGGCCGCCAGCACCAGCGAGTCCGGTGAGAGCGAACGTCCGGCCGAAGCACCGGCTGGTGACCGCCAAAGCGGCCCAAGCCGCAGCCCGCGCGGCTCGGCGGTGCTGGGCATCGGCGGCGAAGGCCAGGGTGGCGACGGCACACCAGCAGCTCCCGGCGCGGTGCTGCAGCAACTCACCGAAGGCGGCCCCGCGGCCGGTGCCGGCCTCAAGGTCGGCGACCGCATCGTCAAGGTCGGCGAGGAAGCGGTGAAGAACTACGCCGACCTGATCGCGATCGTGCAGGACGCGCGCGGCGGCGAAAAGACCACACTCACCTACGTGCGCGACGGCCAGACGTTCGCGGTGGACGTCACCTACGGCACCCGCGACACCACGGGCGGCTTCGGCAACGTCGCCAACCCCGACTACCCGAACGGCGGTCGGTTGTTCGGCCAACTCGAGAACCGCCAGGACCGCCAAGGCCCGGACGGCTTCGAAACCGGCGGCGTGTTCGTCAGCGACGACCGCGGCGAGACCTGGCGCCGGGTCAACAGCCTCACCGAACGACCGTTCTACTACTCGGTGATCCGCATCGATCCGCGCGACCGCCAGAACCTCTACTGCGTCGGCACCAGCCTGTGGGGCTCGGCCGACGGCGGCGCGAAGTTCGGCGCCATCCACCGCAGCATCCACGTCGACTTCCACGCCATCTGGGTCGATCCCCAGCAGAGCGACCACCTGCTGGCCGCTTGCGACGGCGGGATCAACGAGACCTGGGACCGCGGCAAGACCTGGCAGGTGCTGAACGGCTTCTGCGCCGCCCAGTACTACGACGTGGTCGCCGACAACAGCGTGCCCTACCAAGTGATCGGCGGCCTGCAGGACAACGGCACCTGGGTCGGTCCCTCGCGCACGCGCTACCGCGACGGCATCACCGCCGTCGACTGGGTGACGATCTACGGTGGCGACGGTTTCGGCGCGCAGAGCGATCCGTTCGAGCCGTGGCTGGTCTACGCCACCAGCCAGAACGGTGCCCTGGGTCTCGTCGATCTGCGTTCTGGCAACCAAGCGCGCATCCAGCGCGACCGTTCGCCGACCGGTACCCGCTTCAACTGGGACGCACCGTTCGTGCTGTCGCCGCACAACCGGCTCACGCTCTACCACGCCGGCAACTACGTGTTCCGCGGCGACCGGTACGCGCATCTCGACAACCGGGCCACGCGCAGCAACCTCACGCCGCTGCGCAACCAGGACAGCCTGCGCATGCGCTGCTGCTCGCCGGCACTCGGCCGCACCGAACAGGGCACGGCCACGGCGCTGGCCGAGAGCCCGCGGGTGCCGGGCCTCCTCTACGTCGGCACCGACGACGGCGCCCTGTGGCGCTCGGGCGACGGGGCGCACACCTGGGAACGCATCGACCAACACCTGCCGATCCTGGCGCCCCGTTACGTCAGCGACATCGTGCCTTCGCACTTCGCCGACGACCGCGTCTACCTGACGCTGGACGGCCACCGCAGCGACGACTTCGCCACCTACGTGTTCGTGTCGCAGGACCGCGGCAGCACCTGGCGGCGTCTCGACGACGGTTTGCCGAGCCAGGAACCGTGCTACGCGGTGATGGAGGATCCGCGCAACGAGAACCTGTTGTTCCTCGGCACCGAGTACGGCTGCCACGTGTCACTGGACCGCGGCCAGCAGTGGTTTGCACTCGGCCAGGGCCTGCCGACCGTGGCGGTGCGCGACCTGTTCGTGCAGGACCGCGACAGCGATCTGATCGCCGCCACCCACGGCCGCGGCGTGTTCGTGCTCGACATCGAAGCGCTGCGCCAATGCACCGCAGCGGTGGCCAAGAGCAAGGCGCACCTGTTCGCGGTAGAACCGGCGATCCTGTGGCGCATGCAGAGCCGCAACCTGCAGGGCCACCGCGACGCGAAGTTCGCCAACCCTCCATACGGTGCGGTGTTCCACCTGTGGCTCGCCGAAGCCCCGGCCGAACCGCCACAACTCACGGTGCACGACGTGACCGGTGCCGAAGTGGCCAAGGTCAAGGGCAGAGCGGTCGCTGGCGTGCAAGCGGTGGTCTGGGACGCCCGCACCGGCCAGAACCGCCTCGCCAAACCCGGCACCTACGCGGTGCAGTGGCCCGGCCAGACCGGGGTCGAAGCGCGTGCTTTCGAACTGCTGCCAGACCCCGCGACCCTGGCCGAAGTCCCCTCCAGCTCCCCCACCTCCGACCGCGAGTGACGCCATGCCCCACGTGACCCCATTGCACTCCGCGTCCCGCAGCACCCCAATGCGCTCCTGCACGACACTGTCGCTCGGTTGCTTGTGGTTGGCCCTGCTGCCCGGCAGCGCCCGCACCGCCACGGCCCAGGATCCCGAACATCTGCAGCACAACGTGTTCGCCCAGCTGCGCTGGCGCGAACTCGGGCCGGTGCAGAGCGGCGGGCGGTTCACCGCGATCGCCGTGCACCCACAGAAGAGCCAGGTGTTCTGGGTCGCCGCCGCGAGCGGCGGCCTGTGGCACACGCAGAACGGCGGCGTGTCGTTCACCCCGCAGTTCCAGGACGCGTACTCGATCTCGATCGGCGACCTGGCGGTGGCCCCGAGCAACGGCGACGTGCTGTATGTCGGCACCGGCGAAGCGAACAACCAGCGCAGTTCGTACTGGGGCAACGGCGTGCACCGTTCCGACGACGGCGGCAAGACCTGGCGCCACCTCGGTCTCGACGGCACCGACCACATCGCGCGCATCGCGGTCCACCCGCAGAACCCCGACGACGTCTGGGTCGCGGCCCTCGGCGCGCTCTACACGGCGAACGACACGCGTGGGCTGTACCACTCGACCGATGGCGGCAAGACGTGGCAGCGCGTGCTGCACCAAGGCCCCGACACCGGCTGCGTCGACGTGGTGCTCGACCCGCTGCGCCCCAGCACCGTGTTCGCCGCCACCTACGAACGGCGCCGCCGCGCCTGGCACTTCGAGGAGGGCGGGTTGGGTTCCCGGTTGTGGAAGTCGACCGACGCCGGGGCGTCGTGGACCCAACTCGGCGGCGGCCTGCCCGAGGGCCGACTCGGCCGCATCGGGCTCGCCATGTACGCCGGGGACAGCAAGATCCTCTATGCCTCGATCGAGAACCTGAATCCGGCGGCGGCGCCCGCGGCGGCCCCCACCGCACCCCCGGCGGGCAACGACCCCAAGGCTCCCGGCGACGCCAACGACGCACCCACCGGTGCCCCGGATCCGGCCGATGCCGCGCTTCCCGACCTGCCGGCCGAACTGCTCGCGGATCCGGTTGCGTTCGGCGACGCCGTGCGCCGGGCCGGCAATGCCCAGGACCCCGAACGCCGCCCGCGGGCCAAGGTGCAAGGCGGCGAGATCTACCGCAGCGACGACGGCGGTGCGACCTGGCAGAAGCGCAACACCAAGGGCGAGATCGGCGGCAACCCCGGCTACTACTACGGCCAGATCCGCATCGACCCGAAGGACCCCGAACTGGTCTACGTGCTGTCGGTGCAGGTGCATCGCTCGCGCGACGGCGGCCGCACCTGGACCCCGGAGCGCAATGGCCGCGAGCACTTCGCGCACACGCTGCACAGCGACCACCATGTGCTGTGGCTGGACCCGCAGGACGGCCAGCACGCCCTGCTCGGCAACGACGGCGGTCTGGCCCAGACCTGGGACGGCGGGCAGACCTGGGACCACCTCGCCCACGTGCCGATCACGCAGTACTACACGATCGCCGTGGACCAACGCGTTCCGTACCGGATCTACGGCGGCCTGCAGGACAATGGCACCTGGGTGTTCCCGAGCGAGGGCCCGACCGCGGGCGGACTGTCGTCGAGCGATGCCCACCGGATCGACGGTGGCGATGGTTTCCACGCCGCAGTCGACCCGAGCGATCCCGACGTCGTCTACACCGAGTCGCAGTTCGGCGGCATGAGCCGTCAGAACCTGCGCACCGGCGAACGCAAGGGCATCCAGCCGAAGGCGCCGAAGGGTGCGCAGCCGCTGCGCTTCAACTGGTGCACGCCGCTGTTCTTGTCGCCGCACAACCCGCACACCGTCTACACCGGCAGCCAGTTCGTGCACCGTTCCCGCGACCGCGGCAACACCTGGTCCACGATCAGCCCGGACCTGAGCCACAACGATGCCGAGAAGAAGAAGGGCAACGTGCCGCACTGCACGATCACCGCGCTGGCCGAATCGCCGCGCCGCGAAGGCTGGCTGTGGGCCGGCACCGACGACGGGCGAGTGTGGACCAGCAAGGACGGCGGCCAGCGCTGGCAAGAACTGACCGAGCGCTTTCCCGCCGAAGTACGCGGACTCTGGGTGTCGCGCATCGAAGCTTCGCCGCACACCGAAGCGACCGCGTTCGTCGCCTGGACCGGCTACCGCGAAGACCGGCGCTCGCCGTTCTTGTTCCGCACCGACGACGGCGGGGAAACCTGGCTGCCGATCGAACACGACCTGCCGATGGAGCCGATCAACGTGGTGCGCCAACACCCACGCAACCCGAACGTGCTGCTGGTCGGCACCGAGATGGGCGCCTACGTGTCGGTGGACGATGGCGCGCAGTGGTTTCGCCTGGGCAGCGGCCTGCCGCGGGTCGCGGTGCACGATCTGGTGGTGCACCCGCGCGAGAGCCACGTGCTGGTCGGCACGCACGGCCGCGGCGTCTGGGCCCTGGATGCGGCAGCCTTGGAGACCCTGCAGCCCGAACTGCTGCAGCGGCCGTTCGCGGCTCTGCCGCCGAGCGACGGCGTGCTGCTGCGCCGGCCGTTCAGCCCGGGCAACCAAGGCGCGCGCACCTGGTCGGCGGCGAACCCGTTCACTGCCGCAACCTTCCGCTACCTGCTGGCCGAGGACACCACCACCAAGGTGACGATCCAAGTCCTGGACGCCACCGGCCGCACCGTGTGGAGCCAAGACGGCCCGACCAAAGCCGGCTACCACGAAGTGGTGTGGCAAGCGGGTCGCCAGGGGCGGCCTGGGCAGGGTCAGGGTGGGCAGAACCCAGGCGGCCAGGGCCAGGCGGGCTCGGGCGGCCCCGCCAACTTCGGCCGAGGCTCTGGGGGCATGCGCGCTGGCCAGTGGGCCGTGGTGTTGCAGCACGGCGAGACGAAGACGGTGTTCCCGTTCCGAGTGCACGACCGCCGCGGCCCGACCGGAGTGCTGGGCGGTGTCGCCGGTGCCGGCGCACACGACGACGCGGACGAAGCGGCAGCCGAACAGGCAAGCAGCAGGCGTTGACGCCTTGGCTCGGGCTGTCGTTGGCTTCGCGAGCTGCTCGACCCGGAACTACTCGACCAGGAAGTCGCGGAACGACACCCCGGTGTCGTCGACCTCGAGGTCGCCGAGCAGCACCGACTGCAGCTCGGCCATCAGATGGATGCGCAGCACCGCCTCCTGCTGCTTCGGCGAAGCACCCTCGAAGCCCTCGGCTTCGAGGTGCTTCGCGGAGAGCCCCGCGAGCGCGAACAACGCCAACCGGGCGCCGTTCAGGGCCGCCAGCCACGCGCTCGCGTGGCCATCGGGGATCAGCAGCACGTGGGCGTCGTAGTTCTGCAGCTTCTTCACCGCCGCCAGGTCACGCCGCACCAAGGCACTGCGCGAAGCGAACAGACGCTCGAGCTCGGGCACCGCGTGCTGGCGCCAATCGGCTTCGGCATCGGCGTGCTCGCAGGTCTCGGGCAACAGCCGTTCGCGCACCCGCGGATCCTCGCTCTCGAGCAGCATCGGCACGCCCTTCAGGGTCTCGAGCGCAGAGGCTTCGAGGCCGCCGAAGACCAGTCCCTCGGTGACGCGCGCGGCCCACATCAGCACGCGCTCCTAACCATCGGCGACCTCCAAGCTGGTCAACAGATGATGTGCCTGCAGCTTCTGCGCGTAGGTCTCGGCCTGCTCGCGCGCCCCGGTCCACACCACCGAACGGCCGGTCTGGTGCACTTCGAGCATCAGCTTGTTGGCCTGGTCCTGAGTGTAGCCGAACACCTGCATGAACACCTTGGTCACGTAGGTCATCAGGGTGACCGGGTCGTCGTGCACCACCACGTGCCACGGCGGCGCGAGCGCGGTCTCGGGCCGCGTGTCGGTCGCCGTCTGCTCCTTGGTCGCAGCGAACACCAGCATGATGCCCACCACTCTACCGAGCGCGCTCCGCCGCTGCACAGAAAGCAGATCGGCACGGGACCGCCCCAGCCCTAGGCACCCCGCAGCTCCTGGTGCCCCCAAGTTCCCAGGTTGCCGAGTTTCCAGGCTGCCGAGTTCCCAGGCTCCCACCGCACCCGGTTCACGGCGCCAACACTTCCAGCCGGCCCACCCCGAGCAGCGGCACCAGCAACCGTCCGCGGCGGGCATCGACGCCGCACCGGCCGGGCGACGGCAACGGACGCGGCAACGGCAGGGCACCGCCCTGCAGATCGAAGCGGTAGAGCGCTTGGTCCCCGGTGCTGCAGGCGAACCAGCTCGGCGCCGCGCCGTCGCGGCCCGGCAGCCGCCCAAGGCCGACCAAAGGCCCCGTGTCGACCTTGGCGAGCAAGGTGGCATGCCCCTTGCCATCGAGCAGCCGAAACCCACCATCGGCCGAAGCCAGATACAGCCCGCTGGCCGTGGCGCACAGCGCCTGGGGATTGCCCAGTTCGGCTCCTTGCGCCAGAACTTCGACCGCTTCGTCCAAGCCGACCCGCCACACCGCCGCACCGAGCACCTCGGTGCCGAGCCGCAGCCCGCAGCAGAAGGCCGTGCCGTCCGGAGCCACCGAGACGTCGTGGAGCACGGCGGCCATTGGCACCGCGATCGGCCCGAGCACGGCTCCGCTCTGGCTGGCGAACCGCCGCAGCTGGCTGCCATCGGCCACCCAAACCACGGCACCGTGGACCGCCAAGCCGCGCGGTGCCTGCAAGGTGACGCCGCGCTGGCCATGTTCGAGCCAACCGCGGTCGACGATCGCGCCCTCGGGCCGCACCTTGGCCACGTAGCCCGCAGCAGCTCCGTCCACACCGAGCTGCGAACCCGCGACCAGGTAAACGTCTTCCCCCGGTTCGTGCGCCACCGCCACCGGCTGGGCGAACGGCGCCAGATCGCTGCGGCAGCTCGACGCCGCCAGCAACACGCCCAAGACGAGCAGGCACCGCGCAGTGCGCATCACCACGACTCCTTGGCGCCGCCACTAGCGAGCAAGTGGCGCCACTGGCCGGGTGCCACCGGCTGCACGGACAGGCGACTCTTCTGCAGCAGCACCATGCCCTCGAG
>JAEUHP010000240.1 GCA_016795295.1 Planctomycetota bacterium
TGGCGCGGCCAGTACGGCGTGTTGCCGCTGGCCAGCGGCCCAGCCGCCGACTGCCCGGTGTGCCAACGCCGAGCGTTCCCGGCGCTCTCCGCGCCACCGCCCGAAGTGGCGACGCTGTGCGGCCGCGACGCCGTACAGATCGACCCGCCGCGGCGCACCGCGCTGGACCTCGACCAGTGGGCGACCCGCCTGCAGGGCGCGGTCGAACAGCTCGAACGCACCCCGCACTTGCTGCGCTTCGTCGTCGACGGAGTGCGCTTCTCGGTGTTTCCCGGCGGCCGGGCGCTGTTGTTCGGGGTGCGCGACCCGCTGCGCGCCCGCGCCCTCTACGATCGCTGGCTACCGCACGGCTGACGCGCGGACGGTGCATGCTCTACCTCGACCACGCCGCCACCAGTTTCCCGAAGCCGAGTACCGTGCTCGACGCCATCACGGCGTGGTACCAGGAGCTCGGCGTCAGCGCCGACCGCGGCGACTCCGGACGCTGCGCCACGGTGCGGCGAGGGGTCCAGACCACGCGCGCGGCGCTCGGTGCCCTGGTCGGCGTACCGGCGGCACGCATCGCCTTCACTTCGGGCGCCACCGAAGCGTTGAATCTGGCGCTGCGGGCCGTGCTGCGGCCGGGCGATGCCGTGCTGACCACTGAGTTCGAGCACAGCTCGGTGGTCCGGCCCTTGCGCGCCCTGGCGGCCGAACGCGGAGTGCGCTTGCAGATCCTGCCGGCCACGGCTGCGGGCGGGCTCGACGTCGGCGCAGCTCGGGCGGCCCTGCTGGCGCAGCGGCCGCGCCTGTTCGTTTTCACGCACGCGAGCAATGTGACCGGCGCCGTGCTCGACGCCGCGGCGCTGTGCGCCGAGGCACGAGCCGCCGGCACCTTGACGCTGCTGGACGCGAGCCAAACCGCCGGCCACTTGCCCATCGCGGTCGGCGCCGACCTGGTTGCCGCGAGTGCACACAAGGCCCTGCTCGGTCCGCCGGGTCTCGGATTCCTGGCGGTGCGCCCAGAGCTCGACTTGCCGGCGCAGAAGCAAGGCGGCACGGGCAGCTCCGCAGCGTTGGACGAGCAGCCGACGGCCTGGCCGCAGGCGTTCGAAGCCGGTACGCCGAACACGCCGGCGATCCTCGGGCTCGGTGCGGCGCTCCGTTGGCTCGCCGCAACCGGCATCCAAGAGCGCCTCGCGGCGGCCCTCGCGCACACCGACGCACTGGCCGCACGGCTCGGTGCCGATCCGGACGTGAGGCTGGTACTGCCGCCGGCTGGCGCGCGGGTGCCGATCCTGAGTTTCGTGCACCGGCGGTACGATCCAGCCGAACTCGGCGCCATGTTCGACGCGGCTGGCGTGCATGTTCGCACCGGCTTCCACTGCGCGCCCTGGTTGCACCGCGCCCTGGGCACCGCGGGCTCCGGCACCGTGCGCCTGAGCCCCGGCCCCGAACTCAGCGCAGCCGATGTTCAGGCGGCAGCGGCAGTCGTGGTCGGCTCATGAACTCCCAGAGCGGGATCGCGATCTCGAAGAACGCGTGGTCCTTGTCGATGCCGCCGGGCAGGTAGATCTGGTGGCTCGGCAGGTGCGGCGCGAATTTGCCGCCGATGCCGCTGCCGAGCAGCAGCAGATCGCGCACCAGGCGCTGCTCGGCTTCCACCGCGGAACGGCCTGGGTGCACACCCCAGCGCCACAACGCTTCCTCGAGCACGGTGCGCGCCGCGGGGCGCGGCAAACGCCCCGCCGCTGCAAGGCCGATCGCCGCCTCGACCTGGGCGTCGTCACTCGGCCGCTCGCGGTTCGGCGTGCGGCCAGACGCCCAGCACACCAGGAACCACTCTGGCACCCCCGGCAGAGCGACATCCACCGGGGTCGGTGCGTCTTCGCCGAGCAGGCGGTACGCCAGGGTCACGGCGACCAGCCGCCGCACCCGCGCGTCGCCGCCCCACTGCAGTCGCTCCGCGACCACGGTCTCGGTCGAGCGGCTGAGGGCATAGGCCACGGCCAGCCGACCTGGCTCTTCGTCGAGTGGCTGGGGCACCGGGCCGAGCCAAGCCGCCAAACTCTGCGCCGCCGAGCCATCCCCCGCCAGATCCTGCAGCAGCCACCACTCCGGTCGCGGCCCCTCGGCGCGCACTTCCCGCCAGCGTTGCAGGAACACGGCGGCGCAACTGCGCACCGCGGCGGGATGCGCGGGCCCGAGCAGTTCGCGGGCTCGTTCCAGCCACTCGGGCGCCGGAGCCGCGCCGACGTTGCGCGGCAGAGCCCCCAGGAGCGCCGCGCGCCAGAACAGTTCGGCGTGGCGCTCGGGCCGGCTCAGGTTCCAGAGCCCGCGCGCGTACGTGGTCAGCAGGGGCAAGTCGGCGAACGCCGCAGCCGCGGCCAAGCCCACGTCCTCGTCGAGGCTGGGCGGCACCCCGGCAGCGCTGCCCGGGAAGCGGGCGGCAGCGAGGCGCCCCGCGACGCCGAGCATCGGTGAGGGTTGCTTGACCGGCCCGCAGAGCCGCGCCCAGAAGTCCGCCTGCGGCCGCGCGTGGCGTGGCCCGAGCGCCCAGATCATGGCGACCAGGATCCGCTCTTCGTGCATGGTCGCCCGGTTGTCGAGCCACCCGAACAGGCGCTCGACGTCGCCAGTGCCAGCGGCGAGCACCGCTGCCCCCAGCACGGCGAGGCGCCGGCCCAGGTTGGCCTTCTCGTTGGCCAGCATCTCGAGCAACAGCGGCACCGCGGGGCGCCCAACGTCCAAGGCGAGCTGCCAGCCCTGCGCCAAGTCCCGCGTCACGGCTGCCAGCAACCAGCGGTCGAAGGCCTCCCGCAGCCGTTCGTCGCGCAAGGACAACGAACCCAACTCGGCCGTGGCAGGGGCGGTTCGCCCTTGGGCCGACACCGGTTGAGCAGCCAGCGCCAAAACGCCGATAGCCAGAGGCGCCCAGCACCGAACCCAACGCAGCCGGGGTCGGCGGCGTTCGGGTCGCGGGGCGAGAGCAGCATCGAACATGGCGGAAACCGGGCAGATCCTGAGCGACGCGGAAGTCGAGTTCCTGCTCGACCACTCCGCGGCCGAGGCCGCACCGGCGCATGCCGCTCCGGCGCTGGACCCAGCCGTGGCAACGATGCACGGCGACCTGGAGCAGATCAACCTCACGGACATCTTCCAGACCCTGGCGATGGCCCAGATGGAGGGGCTGCTGCAGGTGCAGGGGCCGGACGCCGAGCGCCACCTGTACTGCTGCAATGGCGTGGTGCAGATCCAGGTGCCGCAGCGGATTGCGACCCGCCGGCTGGGGCAGCGGCTGTTGCAGGCCGGCCTGTTGAGCCAGGACCAACTGCGCTCCGTGCTGGTCCGGCAGCAAAAGGACCGGCGCCGCCTGGGTGAGATCCTGATCGAAGACGGCATCGTCACCCAGGACCAGATCGACGAGATCGTCGCCATGCAGGTCGCCGAAGACCTGTTCGGCCTGTTCACCTGGAGCCGGGGCACGTTCGCCTTCTGGAAGAGCCCGACGACCGAGCCGCCGCTGGCGCAGCAGTTCGCCAACTGCCCCGAATTCGAAATCAGCAGCCTGCTGCTGGAGGTCGCGCGCCGCGCCGACGAGTGGCAGAGCATCCTCAAGGAGATCGGCAGCCTCGACGAAGTGCCGCAGCACGCCACCGAGGCCCCTCCCCCGGCCGACGCAGGCATCGGCGACGATCTCTGGCGCCGGATCGACGGTTGTTCGTCGTATCGCACCCTCGCCGCGCAAACCACCTACGACCTGTTCGACGTGGCCAAGGTGGCGCGGGACTTCACCCGCAACCGGTGGATCGCCAACGTCGCCGACGCAGACCTGGTGGCGTCCGCACGCCAGCAGGTCCAATCTGGCCAGCGCACCGCCGCCCTGCTGCTGCTCGAAACCCTGCGCGATCGCCACGGCGCCCGGGACGAAGCCGTGGTGCGCAGCATGGTCGAGGTGCTGATCGCTTGCGAGGCGAAGCGCGCTGCCGGCGAACTGCTGCTCGAGCTGGCCCAGCAACACGCGGAACCGCAGCAAGCCCTGACCCTGGCGCGCCAAGCACACCGGCTGCTGCCGGAGGATCTCGCGACGCTCAGTTTCCTGCGCACCACCTTGTTGGCCCATGTGCCGGCCGACGACGCCGAACTCGATCAGGCCACGCTCGCGTTGGTCGACGCGCTGCTGGCCGACGGCCGCACCGACACCGCACTGCAGGTGCTCCAGGAAGCCCGTGAGCAAGGCAGTGTGTCGACCGGACTCCTGGCCCGCGAAGCCAAGGCGCGGCAGAAGATCGGCGACACCGGCGCGGCCGTCGCGGCGCTGATCGAGCTGGCCGAACTGCACCGACGGCGCGGCGAGCGGCAGCGCGCCACGGAGGCGTACGAAGCGGTGTTGCGGCTCGACGGCTCGCGCAAAGACGTGGGCAAGCTGCTGCAGCGCCACCGTCGCAGCCGGGTGGCGCGCTTGGTGCGCGGCGCGGTGCTGGCCGCGGGGGCCATGCTGCTCGGCGGCACCGGCCTGGTCATGTGGCAGCAGCACCGCTTCGACGAGCTGCGTCGGGCCGCCGGCGCGCAGATCGGCGAGCTGCTGGCCCGTGGCGAGCGCGCCGCGGCGCGCGATGCCCTGGAGCAGTGGCTCGGTGCACTCGGCGAGAGTGAAGCCATCGACGATCTACGCCGGCAGGTGGAGTTCGCCGACGCCGCCGAGAGTTCCCGTTTGCACAAGCAAGCGCGGCAGCGCTTGCAGCAGCGGCTGGCCACGGCCGCCGACCATCTGACCGCCGGCGAACTGCACAAGGCCCTCGCCATCTACGTCGATCTGTCGCGCAACCCCGAACTCCACCAGGACGTCGTCGACGTGGTGCGCAGCCGCCTGGAGGGCTTGCTGGACGAAATCGACCGCAGCGCCAAAGGACTGACGAATCGTTTGCCGCCGGCACCGGGCTCGATCCCGGACCGCCGTCAACTGCTGCAGGGGCGCGAGCAACTCGACGCAGCCTGCCAACCGGCGCTGCGCCAAGCGGCGCTCGAGCTGTTCGCTGCGTCCAGGAGCGACAGCCTGCCACCCTTCGTGCCGGCCAACCTGCGCGAACGCGCCGCCGAAGTACAGGCCGCCACCGGAGCCACGTTCGAGCGCGCCGCAGCTCTCGCCACCGAGTACGCCACGGCCCTGGAACGCCTGAACACCGAACTGCGTCTGGACCCAGCGTTCCGCACTGCGGTCGCCAAGGAGACCGAACTCGACTTCCACGCGGCACTCGCCCTGTACCAACAACTCCTCGCCGCCCCCGGGGGCAGCCCGGAGTTGCGCGTCGAGCTGCAGCAACGCGTCGAGCGCAATGCCGCGATCTGCCGAGCTCTCGACGAGCTGGAGAGCGCCGCAAGAGCCGGACGAGCCGAAGCAGCTCTCGACACCTACCGGCAGCTGCGCACGACCTTCCCCAAGGTGGCGTTCGAACGCATCGTGCGCCTGCCGATGCGACTCGACTCCGAGCCGGCTGGGGCCACGGTGACCGCCGGGGACCGCACCGTCGGCCAGACCCCACTGGTCTGGGTGGCCAGCCCACAACAAGACGTCCACCTGAAACTGACCAGACC
>JAEUHP010000063.1 GCA_016795295.1 Planctomycetota bacterium
TGCCGGCGCGTTTGGCTGAGGCAGGGCTGCACGTGCAGCGAGCCGACGCCATGGGTCTCGAAGACATCTTCATCACCGCTGTGCGCTCTGGAGGCGTGGCATGAAACTGAATCTCCCGCTCGTGCGACTCCTGGTCGTCAAGGACTGGCAGCTGTTCCAAAAGCAGCTCGCGGCCCATGTCCTCGCCGGCATCGTCGCACTGTGCTTCCTCGGCCTCGCCGAATCGTGGGCCTTCTACGTGGGCTCGCTGATGCTCTTGATCGTGATGGTCGCCGCGGCGTGCTTCTCGATCTCCACTTCGCTGGTCGTCGAGCGCAAAGAGCAGACGCTCTCGTTCGTGATGAGCCTGCCGGTCTCGCCGCTCGACTTCATCATTTCGAAGCTGGCGGGCAACCTGCTCACGTTCGCTGTGCCGTTCACGATCCTCCTCGGGGGAACGCTCGCGACGGTGCTGCTCACGCCGCTGCCCGACGGACTGTTCGTGTACGCATTGTTGATCTTCGCCTACATCCTCTTCGCGTTCGCGATTTCGCTGAGTGTGGCGATGTCGGTCGAGTCCGAGGGCTGGGCGACATTCGCCATGATCGGCTCCATGGTGTTGATCAATCCCTACATCATGGCCCTGGCACAGATACCGGACATAGATCAGCGAACGCGAGTCGATGCCGTGGTTTGGACGCCGCCCGCCGTGGGGATTCTGGCCTCGTTGGTGCTGCTGTCGATCGCCGTTCTCGGCGCGACGACCTGGTGCCACGCTCGCAAGCCGGCCTTCAACTGAGGCCATGCAACTGTGGCCATGACGAGCGACCTCTCGCACGAGCGAGTGCACTACCTGGACCACCTGCGGGCTCTGGCCATGCTCGCCGGCGTGCTGTTCCACGCGGCGCTCGCCTACAGCCCGCTGATGAGCGGCTACTTCCCGACGGCGGACCGCCAGAACAGTCCGTGGGTCGACGCCGTGGTGTGGGGGTCGCACCTGGTGCGGATGCCGCTGTTCTTTCTGATCACGGGATTCTTCGCCGCCTGGCTGCTCGAGCGACGCGGCGCGGGCGGGCTGTTCCGCCAGCGAATGCGCCGCATCGCGCTGCCACTGGTCGTCTCTTGGCCGTTGGTACACTGGGCGCTGAGCGCCAGCACGGTCTGGGCCGCGCGCAGCGTCGAGAACCCTTCGGCGGTGCTGGCGCTCGTGCGCCACTTCACCGAGCTGCCCGATCCGCCGCCGGCGCCGCTCACGCTGGCGCACCTGTGGTTTCTCTACTATGTGCTGCTCTTCACGGTGCTGCACTGGGCCTTTCGCACCCTGGGTTTGGCCCGTTACGGCGAGCGGGCGGTCCGCGGCGGCGCGGCGTGGGTTCTGCTGGCACTGCCGTTGTCGCTCGCGCCCGCGCTCACGACGGTCAGCGCTCCTCACCCGGCACCGGAGAGCCCGCTGCCGCAGTTCTGGGCGATCGCGTTCTACGGTGCGTTCTACGCCCTGGGCGCGTTCGTGCACGGCGCGCCGGACTGGCTGGCTCGCGCCCGCGCCCTCGCGCCCGGGCTCACCGTCGGATGCGGTGTGCTCTACTCGGCGTTCCTGTGGCGGCTGAACGCCGAGCCTCCGGGAGCAGCGCACCCCAGCGCGTCCTGGACCGTCGCACTGCTCGAAGCCTTCCTCAGTGTGTGGCTCACCGTGCTGTGCCTGCTGGCCGGCCAGCGCCTGCTGCAGCGACCGAGCGCGACTTTGCAGTACCTCGCTCGCAGCTCGTACTGGGTCTATCTGCTCCACCTGCCGATTCTCTTCGCGCTGCAGTACGCACTCATGGACTTCGAGCTGGCCTGGCCCGCGAAGCTCGGGCTCGCTGGTGCCGGCACACTCGCGCTGTGCCTGCTGAGTCATCACCTGCTCGTTGCGCGCACCCCGCTGCGCCGATTCGTGGGTTGAGTCGCGGCGCGCCAACTTTCTGCTTCGATGGCCGCCGCAGTCCGTTCGCCGCACGCACGCTGCGAGCCGCGCGCGCGTGGCGCAGTTCCTGCGCGATTCGCCCTTCGCTCAGTAGCTGCCGATGCCGAGGTCGACCGCACCCGACGCCGCGGCGCCGAGCGGATTCAGGCCCGCACCTGGACAGTAGACGACCGACTGAGCGTAGGCGTGCAGGCCAAGCGCGTTCGGGACGCCGAACGACGTCGACTGGGTCGGCGCATTGCCGAGGAACAGCGGCAGCGTGACGGCCCCGTCGGTGTACTGGAAGCAACCAGTCATCCCGATCGGGTCCAGCGCCACGCCGCCCGGGAACTGCTGCAGGCCGAGCATCACCGCGCCGAACAGCGTGTTCTGGTTGATGTTGCCCGTGACCAGCGACACGGTGTTGCCGGGGATCGGCCGCTGCAGCGCGTTGAGGGTCAGGTTCTCGTCACTGCCGAAGACGTGGAAGCCGTTGACCAGGGCCGCCGAAAGGTCGCGGTTGCGGGGATCGACCGAGGGGCCGCCAGGCGAGTAGCCGACCAAGTAGGAACTGCCCGAGTTGGCCATCTGGCCCCAGACCAGCTTCACCGCGCCCGAGGCGAGGTCGAACTGGAATTGGAAGGTGCTGGCGTCTGCAGCAGCGGACGTCCCGGCGTGGTTCCAGACGCCGTTCCAGGTGATGTAGGCGACGCCGCCGATCTCCTCGAAGAGCACCCGACCAGAGGCGGGAATCGCCGGGTTGTAGTCGTGCCAGCAGAACCAGGCCGTCTGCGGCCGGTCCAGCATGTCGATGACAGTCGGAGTGAACGCCACGCCGTTGCCCGTGGCGACCGAGACGAACCCGTTCGAGCAGACCATCAGTTGGCTCGCCGTGCCGCCCGCGTACGGGAACGGCGTGCTGAGCACCGGCGTCAGCGCCTCGGAGTCGTCGCCCAGGTTGAGCTGAGGCACCCCCAGGCTGGGGGGGACGAACAGGCCGCCAGCCGTCACGGTGTAGCCAGGCAGGCCCCGGGTCAGGGTCATCGACCGATTGCTGAGATCGAACGACGACGGAGCCCTGAAGAACTCGTAGAAGGACGCGACCTGCGACGTGCAGCCGACGCCGAAGTTGGAGCGGGTCGCCTGCGGCGCGGTGATGCCCACGTCGTAGACCAGGCGGACATTGGCGATCCGCGGCATGAAGATGTTGCTGGAGAAGGCCGGATCCGCCGACTCTCCGCAGGCGATCGTCAAATCGGAGTTGCTGTAGTTCTGAGGAATGGCGAGGCCGCCGGTGTAACGGTGGCCGAGGGTGGAGACGATCGCTACGCCGACTTTGCCGAAAGTGAGCGGGATCGGCTGGTTCAGCGCCACGCGGGACGAAACCCCGGGGCCCATCGAGGCCACCATGCCCGTGCCCACCAGGGACCATGCGCTGGCGTTCCTGAGGTTGCCGGTCCGGCCGCTGGGGCAAGTGTAGACCGACACCTGACCGATGCTG
>JAEUHP010000241.1 GCA_016795295.1 Planctomycetota bacterium
CGGGCTTCGGCTGCGAGGGCCAACAGGCCGCTCGACGGCACTGGCGCCGACGCACTGCGCAGGCCCTCAGGCGGACGCAGTCGGTCGTGCCGAGGCCACGACACGCCGAGTCCCGCGGCATCCGCCACTTCGAGCGCGAACAGGTCGGCGCCGGCGCGGCTGGCGGGCAGCACCACGGCGTCGACCAGCGCCGCGACCGCCGCGGCCTGGCCGGGCCATGGCAACTGCCAGCCCCAGTGGGCGAGCTGCGGCGCGTGCGGCAGCACCACGGGGGGCGCGGGCGGCGACGGGGGTTCGGGTGCTGCGGCGACCAACACCAGCGCGGTGCCGCCGAGCCAGGCCAGGGCGTTGCGCGCCAACTGCCGGGCTGGTTCGGCCAAGGCACCCGCGTCGTCCTGGGCGTCGGGAGGCACGCCGAGGGCGAGCACCGCGCCGCGCTCGAGTCGCCACTGCACGGCGAGCGCCGCGGTTTCGACCGCGAGCGAACCTTCGCGTTCGACCGCCAGGTGCGCCATGACTTCGCCCCCCGGATCGCCCGGAAACACACAGCAGGGCACGCTGCACGGACGCCCGCCCGCCCACAGCACGGCGCCACCGGCAGCCACCGGCAGACCTTGGAACAGGGCCGCGGCGCTGGCGCTGCGCGGCATGGCGCCGAGCCGAGCGTGGCCACTGCGCGCCGCGGCATCGAACCCCCAGCGCAGGGCTTCGCTGCGCGGCCGTTCGGGGGCCAGGCCCAGATCGTGCGCCAGGCTGGCCGCGTAGCCGAGCAGCAAGAGCCGCCCGCCGCGGGCGACGAACTGCCGCAACTCCTCGCGTTGGTCGGCGTCGAGGCCAACGCGCACCGGCTGCCATCCGGAACTGGCCACCACCACGGCGCCCGCCGCGGGCAGGCCGAGTGGCCCCGCCGCCGGCAGCGCGCGCAAGGCCACCACGCCCGCGCCGAAGCGTTCGCGCAGCGCGTGGGCCGCCGCCGGTTCGGCAGTGCCCACGAACGGCCGACAGGCCGCCCCGACCAGCAGGGTCAGGGCCCACCACCATCGCCACAGACGCGTGGCGACCGAGCTTCGGTGTCCGGCTAGCATCCTTGCCATCGCATGGATCGGCACTCCCCCCCCAGTTCCCTTGAGGACCGTCTGGACTTTCGCCAGCTGCTGGCCGGCCGCGATTTCGCGGTCGGCGACCCGATCGCCGGGCAGATGGCCAACTTCGTCTACCGGATCGGCGACCGCGTCACCAAGGAAGCGGTGCTGGTCGACCCCTGCTATGCCGTGAACGAACTGGTCGACCAGGCCGAACAGGACGGCTACCGGATCGTCGGCGCCCTGGCCACCCACTACCACCCCGACCACGTCGGCGGCGATCTGTTCGGCCACCCGCTGCAGGGCATTCGCGAACTGCTGACGCGCTGCCCGTGCCGGGTCCACGCCCAGCGGGCCGAAGCCCCTTGGTTGCAGCGCGTCACCGGCTGCAGCCAGAGCGACCTGGCTCTGCACGACAGCGGCGACGTGGTGCAGGTCGGCGCGATCCCGATCCAGTTGATCCACACCCCGGGCCACACGCCGGGCTCGCAGTGTTTCCTGGTGCAGAACCGCCTGGTGGCCGGCGACACGTTGTTCTTGCAGGGCTGCGGCCGCACCGACCTGCCCGGCGGCGATCCGCGGCAGCTCTACCTGTCGCTGTCCCAGCGGCTGCAGGCGGTGCCGGACGACGCGGTGTTGTATCCCGGCCACCTCTACGACCCGCGCAGCTCGGCCAGCCTCGGCGAGACGCGCCGCAGCAACTTCGTGTTCAAGCCGAAGAGCGAAGCCGAGTGGCTGCAGATGTTCGGCTGACGGCCCCCGGGTTCGACTGGCGGCCCCCGCGCGGCCGCAGCGGGGCTCGGGGACTCAGTTGCCGATGCGGGTCGTGGTGCCCGCGCTGGTCAGCACGCCCAGCGCGTTCGCCGGGGCATGGAGCACGGCGTACTGGGCGTGGACGCTCGTCCCCGCCAGATACGGATCATTGGGAATCGCCATCGGCTGGCTGTAGCTCCCCGCCCCGTTGGCGAACCACAAGGAGTTGCTCTCGCCGCTGGTGAGCAGGCTGCAAGAAGGCGCGCCGAGCGTGGCGAGCGCATACGGCAGCGCCCCGAACGGCGCGGTGGTGTTCGACAGACCGAGGCTCAAGAACACCGCCGCCCCCGCCGGGGCCCCGGACAGGTTGTGTTGCACGCTCTGACCGAGCAAGGGGGAGCCCGTGGTGGTCAGCGACGGTCGGCCGATGCCAGAAGCAGAGCCATAGAAACGGAACGCCGGCCGCAGACCTGGGGCGTAAGCGGCCCAGGCGCCGGAGAACAGCAACGGCCGCTCGAACGCCAAGGTGCTCGCCCCGGCCGCGAGGTTCGACAGCTGGGTCGTGAGCTGGCGATGGTCGATGGACACCCAGAACGGGCCAGGCTGCACATTGGGCGGCGACGTGAAGGTGGCTCGGTAGAAGCCGGGCGCGGTGCCCACGGCCATCGCCGTCACCGCAGTCTGCGTGAGCGGCAGCCCACCAGCGACCGGCAGATACAGCGCCACCACCACATTGGTGCTCAGGTTGCCCTGCAGAAACACCTCCAGGGACTGGATCTGCAGCGGCGCCGGAGCCTGGAACTGGTAGGCGACCTCCATGGCACGCTGCAGCGGCTGCAGGGTGCCACCGGCGGCATTGAACCCGAGCAGATTCGGCGCGCAGCCCGCACCGAAGCTGGCGATGCTGCCGGCCACCAGCGCCGGGGGCCCCTCGCCGAAGGCGAACGCAACGTCCTGGCTCGGCCCACCCCCCACCGAGATCGCCGTGATCTGCAGCGTCAGGTTGCCCGAGGCCGGCGCCTGGAAGCGCAGCATCTCGTAGGTGTTGCGCGGCGTGTTCGCCTGGGCCACCACGTTCTGGTTGGCATCGAGCACCGCGAGGTCCACGTTCGACCACGCGGTCGAAGTGAGGTCGAGCCGGTTCCAGGCGATCGCCACCTGATACCGGCGCCCCGCCAGCACTGGCACCGTCACCGTCTGCGTCGGCGCCGCCATGCTCACGGTGCGGGTGCCGAACAGCCCGTTCTGCACCAACTCGTGCGCCCGGTCGTTGCGCAGGAAGCCCACCCCGTAGTCGTTGCGGGAGAGACCCGGATTCTGCGCGGCGATGTCCAAGGTCGAAGCCAGCAGCACCGCCCGTGTCTGCAGGGCCGTGAGCTGCGGGAACCGCGCGCGCAACTGGGTCGCGGCGCCGGCGACCTGCGGCGAGGCCATCGAGGTCCCCGAGTCGGTGTAGTCCCCGCCCTCGTTGTCGCGCAGGGCCATCACGGTCGACACGCCGCACGCCGCGATGTCCGGGTAGAAGCGCTGCGGATCGCCCTGCAGCGGCCCGCGGGAACTGAAGCCCGCCACCGCGAACGTGTTCGCGGTCACGGCCCCGACCGCCAGTGCGTTGGTGGCGCCGCAACTCACCACCGTGGAATTGCCGGTGTTCGCAGCCGCCACACAGCACACCACGTCGGCATTCAGTGCCGCGCTGTCGATGGCCTGCTGCGACACGTCGAGCGGATCCGGCGAGCTCGTGTAGGACATGTTCGCGGCGACGATGCCATAGGCCGCCCGGTCGGCGGCCATCGCCTGCCAAGCGGCCGCCTCGGTGGCCAAGGACGAGCCACCGCTGGCGCTGTCGGACAGCGAGTAGCCAGTGATGCCGGCAGCCGGCGCATGGCCCCAATCGGCGGCCGCCGTCGCCCAGCCGGCGCCGGCGCAGATGCTCGCCACCCCGGTGCCGTGGCCGTGCACGTCGTCCGGCGGCATCAGCCCGACCTGGCGGTTCACCAGCAGGCGGCTGCCGCCGATGCCACCGCCCGTGTTGTTCGCCGGATTGCCACCCGGATAGTAGGTGCGGTGCGGCCGGCCACCGCCACTGAGGTTCTCGTCCTGTCCCGTGTCGATCACCGCCACGGTGACGCCGGCGCCGACGTGCCCGGCGGCCTGCAGGGCATCGGCGCGGTGGTTGTTCATGTTGGTCGCCGTGGCGATCACCGGCGCACACGGTTCGTCGGGTTGCACCCGCAGCAGGTTCGGCAGCGCGCGCAGTTCGGCGAGGCGAGCCACTGGGATCTCCACGGCCGCGGCATTGACCAGCCAATACTGGCGGACCACGCTGCCACCGAGACCCTGCACCTGCCGAACGAACGCCGCCTGGTCCTGCTGCATGCGCCGTTCGAGGTCCGCCACCAGCGCCGCGACCACCGCCGCCGGTTGTTTGCCGAGCACGGCGGCGCGGAACCCGTCGAGATCGAAGCTGCGCGTGGCGAACTGCACGATCCAGCGCTCGGTGCCGGGCTGCGCGCCGGGCAGACCGTGGTCAGGGCGACCCGGCAGCAGGGGAGCCAAAGCGGGCTCCGCCACCAGCTGCTGCGCCGGCATGGACGCAATCGCAGCGCAAACCGCACAGACAGAGCGCAAGACCAGGGCAAGGTGCATGGCAAACCTCGGAAACAGAGGAAGCGGAGGGCAGACGCCAGTGTAACAAGGCGACGGCAAGTCGCCGTGGTATGGTCGAGATTCTCGCTGCCACACCCCGAGCCACCCATGCCCTACGACGCCCTCGCCGCTGCCGAAGCCACCGCCCTGGTCGCCCGCGAACACAGCCAAGCAGTCGACGCAAACGCACAGTTTCCCACCGCCACGCTCGCTGCCGCCCGCGACCACGGGCTGCTCGGCCTGCTCACGGCTCCCGAGTTCGGCGGCCACGGCGGCACCCTGCGCGACGCCGCCCTGGTGGTCGAACGCCTCGCCCGCGAATGCGGTTCGTCGGCCATGGTCCTGACCATGCACTACGCCGGCACGGCCGTGATCGAAGCCCATGGGCCGCACGCCGTGCGCCGCGCGATCGCCGCCGGGCAACACCTGTCGACCCTGGCGTTCTCCGAAGCCGGGTCGCGTTCGCACTTCTGGGCCCCGACCGGCACCGCCACCGCGGTCGGGGACCAGGTCCAGCTCGACGCCCAGAAGAGCTGGATCACCTCGGCACACCATGCCACCGCGTACGTGTGGTCGAGCCGACCGTGCCAGGGCAGCGAGGCGAGCACCCTGTGGCTGGTGCCACGCGACACCCAGGCCCTGGCCACCACGGCCGGGTACGACGGCATCGGCCTGCGGGGCAACGACTCGGCGCCGGTCGCCGCCAAGGGTGCCCGCATCCCGAGCCACCTGCGCCTGGGCCCGGACGGCGGCGGCTTCGGCATCATGATGGGCACCGTGCTGCCGACCTTCTGCACCCTGATCGCCGCCGGCTCGATCGGCCTGATGGAGGCAACCGTCGCCGCGACCGCGGCGCATGCCTCGGGTTCCCGCTACGCGCACCTGGCGCAGGGCAACGCCCTCGCCGACCTGCCGACCATCCGCGCCCACGTGGCGCGCATGCGCATCGCCACCGACCAGGCGCGCACCCTGTGGCTGGACACGATCACCGCCCTCGAGACCCAGCGCGCCGACGCGATGCTGCGCGTGCTCGAAGTGAAAGCAGCGTGCGCCGAGGCCGCGCTCGCGGTGGTCGACACCGGCATGCGGGTCTGCGGCGGCCAGGCCTACCGCCGCGAAGTCGGCGTCGAACGGCGCTTCCGCGACGCGCGTGCCGCGTCGATCATGGCGCCGACCAGCGACCAGCTGTTCGACTTCCTGGGCAAAGCGGTCTGTGGCCTGCCGCTGTTCGGGTGAGATCTCGACCATGAGCCAACCCCTCCTGCTCGGCGCGGTCGCCTACGACCCCAAAGTCGTCACCATCTGGGACGGCTTCCAGCGCTGGTTCGCCCAACGCGGCTTGCCGTTCGACTACGTGCTCTACACCAACTACGAACGCCAGGTGGCTCAGCATGCCGCGCGTGCCATCGACGTGGCCTGGAACTCGCCGCTCGCCTGGTTGCAGGCCGAAGCCATCGCCGCGCCCCGCGGCCTGCAGGCGCGTGCGCTGGCGATGCGGGACACCGACCAGGATCTGACCACCGTGACCCTGGTGCGCGCCGCCGCGCCGTACCGCAGCCTCGCCGACCTGCGCGGCGCCACGATCGGGGTCGGCGCCAGCGACTCGCCACAGGCGACCCTGCTGCCGCTCCTGCACCTGGCCGAAGCCGGCGTGGCGCCCGAACGCGACTGCCAGGTGCGCCGCTTCGACGTGCTGGTCGGCAAACACGGCGACCACATCGGCGGCGAACGCGAAGCCGCCCGCGCCCTGCTCAAAGGCACGGTCGACGCCGCCTGCGTGCTCGACGCCAACAGCCTGCTGTTCGCCCGCGACGGCACCCTGCCGGCCGGCAGTGTGCGGGTGCTGGCGACCACACCTGCCTTCGACCACTGCAACTTCACCTGGCTCGGCACCGGCACGCCGCCCGCGCGGGTGCAGCGCTTCACCGAGCTGCTGCTGTCGATGTCCTACGACGATCCCGAAGTGCGGCCGCTGCTCGACCTCGAAGGGCTGCGCGCCTGGCGGCCCGGCCGCACCAGCGGCTACGCCGCCTTGGCCCGCGCCTGCGCCCGGTTCGGCGCACTGCAGCCGTTCCTGCAGCAGATGGCTGCTTCATGAGCGAAGCCGCGCGCCGCCTGGACCTCGCCGAACTCGGCTTCGACGCCGGCGCGCACGTGCTGGTGCGCCACGCGCTCGCCGCATTGCCCGAGGGGGCCGTGCTGCACCTGCACGGCCACCATCCGGACCTCGAAGTGCACGCGCGGGCGTTCGCCCGGCAGCTCGGCCACGCTGGCCGCACGCCCGAGTCGGCCGAACGCTTCGCCGCCGCCACGGTGCCTTCGGGCGCCCCCCTGCGGCACCTGCTGCAGCGCGGCCCAGCCACCGACGCCCGGCGCGCCACGGCCGAACGCGCGCTGGGCGCGGCTCCAGACCGGGTGCACGAAGCCCCGCCCGCCCATTGGGGGCTCGCTGCGCGCGGGGCGCTGGTCGAAGCCGGCGCACCGCGCTTCGACTTCGCGCTGCGCGACAAATCGGTGGTGTGGGGCGACGATCTGGCGGCGATGTACGCCGCCGGGGCCGCCGCGCAGTGGGATCCGGCGACGGCGATCGCCTGGCACGGCAAGGCTCCCGCTCCGGAACTCGAAGACGCCCTGGTGGCAGTGCTGACCTACCTGATCGAGAACGAAACCGCGGCCCTGTTGGTGCCCGCGCGCTTCTGCGCCCAGGTGCATCCGCACTTCCGCGAAGTGCTGCAGCTGCTGGCGCTGCAAGCCGCGGACGAAGCGCGCCACATCGAAGTGTTCATGCGCCGCGCCCATCTGCACCGCACCGACCTCGGGCTGTCCACCGCGGGCGGGCAGGCCTCGCTGCACACCTTGGTGGTCGAACCGGACTTCGCCGCGGCGTCGTTCCTGCTGTCGGTGCTGGGCGAAGGCTCCTTCGTGCATCTGCTCGGCTTCCTGCACCAACACGCCCCCGACGACTGCACGCGGCAGATCATGAAACTCGCGGCGGTCGACGAGGCGCGGCACGTGGCGTTCGGCATGGCGCACCTGCGCTGGCAGGCGGCGCGCGAGCCGAGCCTGCTCGGCCGGCTCGCCACGGCGATCGAACGGCGCCACAGCGCCCTGCAACACACGGCGGGGCTCAACGACGAAGTGTTCGACGCGCTGGTGGTGCTGGCCGCAGGCGGGCTCGCCCCCGCGGCCATCGCGCGAGGCTTCGCCGCGGTGCAGCAGTTGCAGGCGCAGATGGACGCCGGGCGGCGGGTGCGGCTGCAGCAGCTCGGCTTCGCGGCCGAGCAAGCCACCGCGCTCTCGGCGCTGCACACGCGCAACTTCATGTGACGGCGTGCCGCGACGGAATGTCGCAACATCCGGCGCCAGAACCGCGCCTGCCGTACGGCAGGCGCCCCAACGCTCAATACACCGGCACGAACAGACTGTCGACGATCGGCACGTCCCGGGTCAGCAGGTTGGCGCGGAACTCCAGGCGGAACTGCAGGAAGCGCCGGCCGTCGGCGCTGTCCGGGCTGGCGGCGAACGCGGTCGCGCCGGTGCCCTGGGCGTCGTTCGCGCCACGGAACGAGAGGCTGAGCCCGGTGCCCGGGGGCAACGACGCAGCCAACAGCGGTGCGTCGTAGTCGGGAGACGCGCGACCACTGTCGTAGAACGGCGATTGCGCCACCGTGGCCACCTGGGCAAAGTCCAGCTCCAGCTCGTACATCGCATTGTCGGGCGTGCCCACGACCTCCGCACGTGGATCGGCGATCGGCCGCGGCTGGAACGGCGTGCCGCTGGACCACACCCGCGCCCCCGGCAACGCACTCGACTGGACCATCAAGCGCACCGCGGCACCCGTGAGGTTGCTGTTGCTCGGCTGGTCGGCGACCAGGAATTCCAAGAGCAGGCTCGACGTGCCGTCGTAGGCGAACGGCACGATCGGCGGATACGGCAGGTAGCCGGTCGCGGTGAGCTGCGCCGGATCGATGCTGCAGACCCCGCGGTATCCACGCACCGGCGGTGCGCCGGGCAAGTAGTTGCTGGCGAAGGTCGGCGCGAGCCCGGAGTGCGGCGCCACCGGCAAGGCCGACCACGGATCCACCGCGTAATCGGGTTGCACCGCGCTGTGGCCGATGCGCAGTTCGAAGTCCTGCAGGGCACCGGGCAGGACCGGCCCGACCGGGCGCCAGCGCACCGCCGTCAACAGTTCGGGGACACCCGTGGCCCCCAGGTCGGCAGGCCGGTAGACCATCTGCACGCGAGCGCCTCGAGGGTGCAGCGGATTCTGCAGCCCCTGAGCGAACGGAGCCCCTTGCGGATCGATCGTCTGGTGAGTGCGTGTCACCACCGGGCCGCCGCGAAGGTGGCCATCGATGTCGCCACGGAAACTGCCAGTGAAACCTTCGCCCACGGGATCGTCGAACGCCGAACCGATCAGGGTGCCACCGGCATGGAACAGCGAACTCGCCGCCCCGCCGGCCCGGAACATGCCGTTCGCCGCCTGGGCGTCGAACAACACCACCTGGCCATAGAGCGCGGTGCCCAACAGGCCGGGCAGCATCGGCACGGCAAAACTCTGCTGCGCACCACCGGCGGCAGCACCGCCCAGGGCCAGCGTCACCGGCGCCGGTGCTGCACCGAGCAGCAACCGCTCGCCGAACAGATCGAACGGACCGCCGGCAAACCCTGCGAGCACCGCGAACGGGTGCTGGACCGGGCCCGACAACTGCCAGGACACCTGCCCCCCCGAAGGCCCAAGCGACACCGCCGCCGGCATGCGGAACGCCGGCTGCTGCGCCACCGCAGTGGCAGCGAACGACAACGCCGCGGCCGCAGCAGCCGCCGGCAGGAGAGGATGGGAGCCGAAGCCCTCGAGAAGGTGTTTCATGATGCCCACAAGTGCCTGGGAACGCCGGGACGCCTGCCGATAGCCAGTGGCAGACCTGGCGTCACACCTGGAATCCGTACCACCGGCCCAGCCCATGGCTGGCGCCATGCACTCGCCAGCCGCCCCCTGCCGAACCTCACCCGGTCGCCGCCTTGCGAATCAGAGCGCGCAGCCGTTCGGGATCGGTCGCCGAAGTCTTGCAGACGAACCCACCCTGGTGCGCGAAGTGCACGTCGGGCTCGGCCGCGACGCGCGAGAAATCGAGCCGCGGATCGTCTTCGTAACGCTGCAGGCCATAGCCCGGGCCCCGGCGATCGGGATAGACCATCGCGCCCACCACCCGTTCCAGGCCTTGCTGGCGCACGTAGCGCGCCACGGCGGCCGACGGCTCGTCGCGGGCGGGCTCGCGGCGCGGCAGGAACACCGTTTCGATCACGGTCGCGCCGACCGCCACCGACCAGCGTTCGACGCTGCCGGCCACGTAGGCGAGGTCCTCTCGCACCAGCCGCAGGTGGTCGAGCAGATCCTGGCCACAGAGGCGCATGTAGTCGTAGACGGTCTCGCCGGGCCGATGCACTGGTGCGGCAGCGAACCGCCGCAGCAACGTCGCGTCGATGGGCGAGTGCAGCTTGGCGATCGCCTCACGCGGCACGCCGAGCCACGCCGCCGTCTGGTTGGGACCCCGCGAATCGAACCACTCCGCCGGCTCCAACCAATCGCAGAACGTGCGCGCGTCGGCGTAGAGCCCGAGCGCCTGCAGCACCAGACTCAACGCACAGGTCGGCGGGTGCTCCCGCGGAAAGTGGTGGTGGTCGAAGTTCTGCAGCGCCGCGTCGTGGCTGCCGCCGACGTCGACGATCGCCACGGTCGGGTCCGCGAGCTCGTCGGGCCGCGGCTCGCGACGTTCGATCGGGCAGCCATGCACAGCCGCGAGCACGCAGCAGGCCAGCAGGTCGTCTTTGTGGGCGCCGCCTGGATGCGTGACGATCCGCACGAGTGTGGGCATGAGGCGTGGGACGGTAGCCGGGCGCGCAGCGGAAACGAACCGCGGCGCAACCGCCCGGAGCTCACGGCGTGCCAGCCAGCCCCCGAACCACCGCCGCGGTGCAGTCGACCACCACCCGGCCGCGCGCGTGGAACACGTCGCCGAGCCGCACCACACAATCGAACCCCTCGGCGTGCGCCACGGCCGCAGCGACAGCCCGCAGCCGCACGTGCAGCCGCTGGCGCAGGATCTGCCAACGCGCCGAACCTTCGGCGACCCGGTCCGCCAGGATCTCTTGCCCCTCGGGCGTGGCCGCGCCGGCCACGCGCACGTCCACGGCAGCAGGCCGCGTGCACACCGCGGGCGCGCCGAACAGCACCACGGCGCCGGGCTTCAGCACGATCCCGGCTGGCAGGAGCGGCTCGCTCATGGCTCGCTCCCGGGACCGGCAGCGGCGGCCTGCGGCATGGCCGCGCCGCGCACCCGCCACCAGGTGGCCACCTGCAGCCACAAGAACGGCGCCAACGGCAAGTGGTACCGATTGCCGCCGACCACGAACACGAACGGCACCGCGAGCAGCAACAGCGACGCAACCACCAGCACATCGGCTCGCCCGAGGACCGAACGCGCGCGCCACCCGCCGGCCAGCACCAGCAGCAGCAGCGCCCAGTGCACCGCACTGGTGAGCCCCTTCAGTGGCGGCACCAACGCCAATGCCCCGCGCGCCGACAGCCCCGGCTCGTTCCACACCACCGCCGCCGTGTCCGAGCGCAACGTCAGCCCCACGCGCCGCACACAGAGCTGCAGGTAGGCGAGCGGGTGCTGCTGGACGAACTCCCGAGCCCGCTGCCCGAGCACCCGTTCGCGCTCCGGCACGGACAACCCGGCCACATCGCTGGGCAGTTCGCAATAACCACCCTCACTGCCGGGGTGGTTGCCCATCCAGAAGTTCGAACTGCCGTTCATCGACACCACCTGGAAGGTGCCGAAATGGCTCTGGGTGCGCAGCCCCCACGGCAGCAACACGGCGAGCGCCACCGCCGCCGCCACGGCCGCAGCCGCGCCGGCCCGGACCAGACTGCGGCCTGGCATCCAGTACCAGAGCGGCACCAGCGCGAGCAGCAGCAGCGCCGGCGCCCGCACATAGGCCGCGAGCCCGAGCCAGACCCCCACCACCGCCGCATGCCAGAGCCAGGCCCGGCCGGCCGGAACGGTGCGCACGAGCCAGCCCACCGCGGTGACCGACAGCGGCGCGAACAGGTTCTCGCTGGCGTGCAAGGTGGTCATCAACACCAGCGTGGGACTCACCGCCACCCCGAGCCCGGCCCAGGCCGCCACACGCGCACCGTGCAGCCGCTGGGCCAGCCGATACACGGCGGCCACCAACCACAGGCCGAAGCCGAGATTGACGGCATGGCCCACCCGCGGGCTGGCGCCCAGCCAAGCGTAGGCCGGCGCCAGCGCCGCCGGATAGCCCACCGGCCACCAGCCATGGGGCTGCCCGAGCTCGTCGACGAAGCCGCGCCCTTCGGCCAACGCCGCGGCGGCTTGGTGGTAGATGCCCTGGTCCGAAGTCGGCTGGTTGGGGCAGAACCACAGCCAGCAAAGCCGCAGCACTGCCGCCACGGTGAGCAACGTGGGCAAGCGCAGGCCGCCGATCGCGTCCACCACCCGCAGGCCGCGCCGAGGCTCGGATGCGGCAGAACCTGCGGATTGCTGGGTGCTCACCTGGGCATTCCAACCCGTGCCCGCGCCCAGCGCAAGGCAATGTACCGCAGCGCCAAGAGCCCAACACCCGCCGGTTCACTTCGCGTCGGCATGGCGGGTGCGCCAGACGGCAAATGCCACCGCGCCCAACAGGATCGCCCACCAGAACGTGACCAACCGCACCAGCAGCGCCACCGCGGCAGCCATGCCGGGGTCGAACCCACCCTCCGACAGCACTCCGAGCAGGCCAGTCATGCTCGACTCGGTGGCGCCGAGCCCCCCGGGCACCAGGATCAGCGTGCCGCCGAGCAGCGGCGCGGCATACGCGAGGCAGCTCTCGAGGCCGTCGATCGCGCCGGGCAGCAGCCCGTGCGCGCACTGCCACAGACACACACAGTGTGAACCCCACCCCAGCGTCGACCACGCCGTGGCCACGGCGAACGTGCGCAGGTCGCTGAGCCGGTGCAGCGACAGGTAGGCGGCCTGCAGTCGGTCGGCCTTGCGCGACAGCACCGGCAAGCGCCCGACCCACCGCACCAGCGTGGTGCCCAGCGCCGGGATGGCGCCCACCGCCCCCAACACCACGACCAGGCCCGCGGCGGCGATCGCCACCGGCACGCCCCGTTCGAAGCGCAGGCAGCCGAGCGCCATCAGCAGCACCAGTCCGGCCAGGTCGGTGACCCGTTCGGCGACCACGATCGGCGCAGTGGTGGCGATCGCCAGCCCACAACTGCGCTTCAACAGCAGCGACTTGAGCACTTCCCCCATCTTGGCCGGCGTGAGGGTCATCACGAACCCGGCGACGAACACGAGGCCGCTCTCGCCCCGCGGCACCGAACAGCCGAGCCGCCGCAAGTAGACCTGCCAGCGGCACCAGCGCAGCAGGTAGTTCAGGCTGGCCCAGAACAGGGCCAGGGCCACCGTCCCGGCACCGAACTGCCCCATGGCCTGCCCCACTGCCGCGGCATCGGCCCACAACAACCAGACGGCATAGGCGCCGATGGCGAACAGGGCCAGAACCACCCAGCGCCACCATGGCGTGGCAGGTTCCCCGCCGGCGCGGTGCGCCATCGACTCGACCGAAGAACTCACGGCGTGAACCTGCGCACGGCCACGCAGGCTACCCGGCGGCACCCGCACGGTCAAAACCGCGGCGCCCGTGCCCCAGCCACCGCCCCAGGCCGCCGCGCCACGCCGCTCGGGGCGGCGGCGCGGTAGGCTTGTCGCTCCAAGACCATGGCCGCCGACCCCGTTCCCGACCTCGAAGCGCTCCTCGAACAGTGCCTGCTGGCCCTGGAGTCGGGCGATCGTGACGCCGTCGACTCCCTGCTGGCCCATCACCCCGAAGCCGCGCCCCGCCTGCGCGCGCAGCTCGATCGCCTGGCCCAGCTCGGCATCCTGGAGAGCCACACCGCGAGCCACGAGCCGCCGGAGCAACTCGGCGACTTCCGCCTGATCCGCCCGATCGGCCGCGGCGGCATGGGCATCGTCTACCTCGCCGAGCAGATCTCGCTGCACCGCGAAGTCGCGCTGAAGCTGGTGCATCCCGAGCAGCGCTTCTTCCCCGGCGCGCGCGAGCGCTTCCGCCGCGAAGTGCTCGCCGTCGGCCGCCTGCAGCACCCGGGCATCGTGCCGGTGCTCACCTGCGGTGAAGCCGAAGGTGTGCCGTTCTACGCCATGGAGCGCGTGGTCGGCGCGAGCCTCGCCGAAGTGCTGCACGAACTGCACGGCCAGGCCGCGCCCGAACTCGACGGCGCGGCCCTCGGCCAGGCGTTGGCGCGGGCCTTGGCCAAGAAACAACTGCCGACGGACCTGCGGCAGGCACCGGTGTTCTCGGGCGACTGGCCCAGCGTCTGTTGCCGCCTCACGCTGGCCGCCGCCACCGCGCTGCAGCATGCGCACGAACACGGCGTGTTGCACCGCGACGTGAAACCCTCCAACCTGCTGCTGACCGCCACGGGCGAGGTGCGGGTGATCGACTTCGGCCTCGCCGCCGCCGAGGGCGAGCAGCGCATCACGCGCTCGGGCGCGGCGTTCGGTTCGCTGCCGTACATGGCCCCCGAACAGGTCCGCGGCCAGGTGAGCCAGATCGGCCCGCGCACCGACGTCTACGGCCTCGGCGTCACGCTCTACGAGCTGCTCACCCTGACGTTGCCGCACGGCGACGGCAGCGGCACCACCCGCGAACGCATCCTGCAAGGCCACGCCGAGCCGCCGGCCCGGCGCAACCCGCGCGTCCAGGCCGATGCCGATGCGATCTGCCTCCTGGCCCTCGATCCCGATCCGGGGCGCCGCTACCCGAGCATGGCGGCGTTCGCCGCCGACCTGCGGGCCTTCCTCGAACAGCGCACGGTGCGGGCGCGCCGCCCGTCGACCGGACTGCGGGTGAAGCGCTGGGCGGCCCGCCACCCCGCACGCGCTGCGGCCACGGCGGTGGCGGTGCTGCTGCTCGGCCCGGTACCACTCGGCTTCGCCCTCCAGCAACACTTCGCCGCCGCCCGGCTGCAGTTGGCCCTCGACGACGCAAAGGCCCAGCGCCACCGCGCCGAACAGCTGCAAGCCGCCGCCGAACAGAGCCTCGACCAGGCCCTGACCGCCGTCGACCGCATGCTGTTCCGCACCGCCACCCGCGAGCTGCACGACCATCCGCGCACCATGAAGCTGCGCCGCACGCTGCTGGAAGACGCCGTGGTGCTCTACGAGCAGATGCTCGCCTCGGCACCCGACGGCCGCGGGCAGGAACGGGTCGAGTTCGACCGCGCGATCACCGAGACCCGGCTGGCGCGGCTGTGCACCGAGCTCGGCGACCCGGTGCGCGCCACCGACCTGCACCGGCAGGCGATCGCTCGTCTCGAAACGGCACTGCCGCATGCCACCGGCAACGCCGCGCAACGGATCCGGCACGAGTTGCTGCTGGCCCACCAGCACCTCGCCGAAGCTCTGGGCCGGCGCGACGACTTCGACGGGCAGATCGCCGCCGCCGAGCAGGCCGCGCGCGAGGCCAGCGAACTGCTGGCCATGCGCCCGGGCCATCAGGCCACGGCAGCCCTGCGGCGCGACATCTGGCTGTCTCTGGCCACCGCCCTGAGCCGCCGGCAAGCCACCGAACGCGGCCTGGAGCTGCTGCGCGCCGTCGAAGCGGAAGTCGCCGGGCCACCGCCGGAAGACCTCGGTCCCGATCCAGCCCGCGACTGGCTGCTGTGCCGCGTGCACGCCGCCGACAACCGCGGCATTCTCCTGGTCGCCGCGGGCGACACCGCCGCTGCGCGCAGCGCC